>JAGWAN010000037.1 GCA_021296345.1 Acidimicrobiia bacterium
CGAAGGCTGCGGGCACCTCGACATATTTGGGATCCGGCGCAGACACGACTTGCGCGATCTTTACCGCCGGGTGCGTGCCGAGATACGACTCGATCTCGACAGCTGCGACGTTTTCGCCTCCGACTTTGAGCATGTCCTTGAGGCGCCCGTGGTAACTGATGCGCCCTTCGAGGTCGAGACTGCCGAGGTCCCCCGTGTGAAGCCAACCGTCGGCATCCATCGTCTCTGCCGTCTTTTCCGGGTCCCGGTAGTAGCCCTCGAAGAGACAGTAACCCCGAATGTTGATCTCACCGTGCTCGTCGACACCTCGTGGCTCGCCCGTTTCCGGGTCAACGATACGAATCTCGATCCCCGAGAAAGGACGCCCACACGTGGTTGAGCGTTCGTCGAGAGTATCGGTCAGTTCGTTGAAAGAGACCACCCCGGCGGCTTCGGTGAGACCGTACGCGCTCACCTGAACGGCGTCGGGATATGCGGCTTGAAACGCCTTGAGCATGTCGGGCGAGGCCACATTGTTGACCACTCTGACTCGTGTCAGGTCGACTTCTCCCCATCTCGAATTGTGTATCAGCGCGGTGGTCAGCGTCGGGAAGGAAGGAAACAACACCGTCGGGCGCTCCGTCACGATTTGGTTTATTGCGGCGTCGGGTTCGACATGCGTCATCGACAGGAAAGTGGCGCCGGCATCGAACACGGCAGTGATCGGCAGAATCGCCGACATGTGAAACATCGGTAGCGGGTCCCAGAACACATCTTCGGCGGTCAACAGGAAGCGCTGCCGGCTCATGGCGCGACCACTGCGCACCAGGCCCTCGTGAGTAAGAGGACAGCCTTTCGGGAGGTCGGTCGTCCCTGACGTGTAGATGATGATGCACACGCTGCGCACCGCCACCCTCGCTGCGAGCTGCTCGATCTCTTCCTCGCTGATCCTCTCTGCGGCCGCTTCGAACTGTGCCTGCGAGAGCATTCCGTCTGCCTGGGATACCCCGAAGACAACGACCGAACGCAGACGTGGCGCGGAGGAGAGATGGAGTTCCGTGACGTTCGCCGTCTCGCCGATGCCGGGAAGGCTCACTCGCACCAGCTCGACGAAGTCGACGCGATCAGCAGCCAGGTCAGTGGTGATGAGGATGTCGAGATCCGCGTTCTCGATGATGTAACCGAGTTCGTGTTCTTTGTATCTGGCGTTGATCGGGACGGCAACGGCACCGAGGAGGGCAATGCCGAAAAGAACCTCGACGTATTCGATCAGATTCGGCATGAATAGTCCGACGTGATCCCCGGCGCCGATCCCGAGCGCACGGAGTGACCGGGCCCGCCGGATTGCCCTTGTGAGCAGTTGCGAGTAGCTGAGGCGACGGTCGGGAAAGGCCAGGGCCACGTGTTCCGGCGACCGCTGCGCCGCTGCCATGAGAAGATCTCCCAAGGTCGTCACCTCAACCGGGAAGCCCCGCATCAGTCGACAGAGCCTCGGAGAACCGGCCGATTGCCTCTCCAGACGACCTTCCCGCTCAGCACGGCTTCCTCCGTGATACCCGGGATCGGGGTGCCCCAGTCGAGATTGCTGTCCACAAACTGGAACAACGCCCCGAAGCCGCTTTTCGGACGGAGGAACGTCTCGCGCCAGGTCGGCCTCGAAAGGTCGGTGCCCGTTACCTCGAATCCTGCCGACTCCAGTTGCGGTATGAGCGCCTCGATGTCCTCGAAGAACAAGGTGGCGTGGTGGAAGCCCTCGCCGTGCGCATCGATGAACCGCGCAATGACCCCTTCGTCGTCCAGCGGCATGAGAAGCTCGATCTTGGTTCCCGGAGCAAGCTTGTACTGGAGCGATCGCATGGCGAGTTTCTCGTCGTCTCCCCCGCTGACGAAAGTCGCCCCCAAGATGTCTCGAACGAGAACCACCGCCTTGTCGAGAGACCGAACCGCGAGAGCGACGTGGTCGAACACAAGCGCCGGAGCCTCAGCGATCGCCGGAGCCCGAGTGATCACGCCGATGCGTTGACCCTGGCTGTGTCGCCGGCCGACTCCTCGGTGAACCCGACGTCCACGAGACCACCAAGCTCAGACCATGTATGGGATCCTGGAAGCGGTCGAATTGCTGCACCAGCACACTGCCTCCGGCTCGATTCGCGTTTGATATCGTACCCGGCGTGCCAGAACCGACGCCGATTGCCGTCCCTGCCGAGCTGGAGGGCCTCAAGGACACCGCTCCGGGCCTCATCTCAGCACTACGCGACGCGCGAGTCGCCGGCGAGACCAGCAGTTCCCTCGACGAGCGAGAGATCGAGCTCGTCCGGATCGCCACCCTGGTTGCGCTCGGAGCGCCTGCAGCGTCGTTTCGGGCTCATGTCACGCGAGCGTTGTCTGCCGGCGCGTCGGCAGATGAGGTGTGGGGGTCGGTCGCCGCCATCGCCACTCTCGTCGGCGTTCCCCGACTCATTGCATCGGCGCCTCACATCGCAGCTGCTCTCGAGGGTCACGAACCTAGCCGCGACGATAGAGCTACCAACCAAACGTTTGGTAGGCTGCAAAAAGCGGATCGTACGAGTGAATGACGGCGATCTCCGCCTGGCTGTTTCAAAGAGAGTCGGGCAATTCTCGATGCGGTTCGATAGCCGATAAGGAAGGCTGACGTGGATTTCGGTTTTACCGAAGAACAAGAGCTTTTTCGCAGATCACTGCGGGACTGGGTAGACAAGGAGACACCCAAAGCGTATGCCAACCGCCTAGAACAGCAGGAATACGAGTTTCCCCACGAGTTGTGGGACAAGTTCACCGAGGCGGGATTCCATGCGATCGGCATCGACGAGAAATATGGCGGTCAGGGCGGAGACATCATCAGCCAGATGATTCTCTGTCGCGAGCTGGCGCGTTCCCTGGCAGGCTTGACGTGGGTTTGGGGCATCTCTTCGTTCTCCGGGGCTAAGTCGGTCGGGCTCTATGGCTCGGAGCAGCAGAAGCGGGAAATCCTTCCCCGACTCGCCAGAGGCGAGATCAAGTTTGCCATTGCATACACGGAGCCTGCGGGCGGCACCGATCTGCTCGGCGCGATGACAACCACCGCGGTCAGCGGCGACGGCGGATGGGTCATCAACGGCCAGAAGATCTGGTCCACGGCGGCCCACGTTGCCGACTACCTGCTGCTATTGGCTCGCACCGAGCCTGTCACCACCAAGAAGAGCGCGGGTACCACAGTGTTCCTGGTGCCTGCGAAACAGGACGGCGTGACGACGCGCCAGATCCCCAAGATCGGAATGCGCTCGGTCGGGTCATGCGAGGTGTGGCTGGACGACGCATGGGTGCCCGACGAGTTGGTTCTCGGCGAGCCGGGGAACGGGTTCAAACAGAGCCTCGGAACGCTGAACAACGAACGGATCATGCTCGCCGCGCTCTGTGTCGGGATCATCGACGGCGTGCTGGAAGACGCCCTGGAATACCTGGCGGCCCGAGAGGTGTTCGGCAAGAGGTTGGAGCAAATGCAAATACTCCAGCACTACATCGCAGACATGAAGATGATGCAGTCCCAGGCGGAGCTCATGACATTCAATGCAGCCTGGCGCCAATCCGAGGGCCTCGAATGTGGTCTCGAATCCAACATGGCCAAGGTCGTGAGTTCGGAGAACGCCGGCAAGTGTGCCGACCTCGCCCTGCAAATGTTTGGAGGAATGGGGTATGCGTACGAGACCAACCCTCAGCGCTACTGGAGGGACGCCAGGCTCTACCGCATAGGACCCATCGCCAACGAGATGGCAAGGAATTCCATCGCCGAGGCTCTTGGAATGCCAAGGTCCTTCTAGGGCGTGTTCACGCTATGCGCAGTAGTTACGGGACCGCGGGTCCCGTGGTCGGCCCCACAGACCGACCACGATCACTAAACCGATGAGCGGCCTCCAAGGCCTCGAGGGAAGGGTGGCGTTGATTACCGGTGGCGGGCGGGGCATCGGATTGAGCATCGCGTTGCGCCTCGCCTCGGAAGGTTGCAAGGTCGTAGTCAACGACCGCGATGCCGACCTGGCCCGCCGAGCCGCAGACGAGATAACTCGATCTGGAGGGGCTGCCGGCGAGGTGGGTGGCAGCGTTACCGACCCGCCAGACACCGAGTCGATGGTCGGAGCTGCCGCCGAGCTATTCGGCGGACTCGACATAGTCGTCAACAATGCCGGCCTGACCGCAGACGACTGGCTTCATCGGATGTCGGACGAGACGTGGGATCTCGTGGTGGACGTGTGTCTCACCGGGACTTTCAACGTGTGCCGATCCGCGGCGAGGCTGCTTCGAAAGGACGCGCGCGAGATACAGCATCACCGGAAAGTGGTGAACATCGTCTCGATCAATGGGATCTACGGCGCCGCAGCCAACGCCAATTATTCGGCAGCGAAGGCCGGTGTCATCGGAATCACCAAGTCCCTGGCTCGGGAGTGGGCAGGGCAGAAGATCAACGTCAACGCAGTCGCGCCGGGGTACATCAAGGGCACCCGGCTTAGCGGTCCCCGCGACGACGCCGGGCGTTTCGGAATCCCCGCGGAAATGATTCCGAAGATCGAAGCACATATTCCGATTGGGCGGCCGGGACTCCCGGAGGATGTCGCGGCAGCAGTTGCGTTCCTGAGTTCGAGCGAATCGGACTATGTCACCGGCCAGGTGCTGGAGGTGCACGGCGGCCTCGAGTTCATTCAGCTGGTCTGAGCGCAGATAGTGAGGGTGCTGAAAAAGACGGGGATAGGTGGCTCGCGATGCTTTGACCTGGGGTTTCGCGGCCTGCTATCGGGCCAACTGGACGTTTTTCAGTACCCTCCTAGACCACGAGGCTGTTCGAGGAGCGTGGGAATTGGCGAATAACAAGGTCACGTCGATCGAAGAGGCGATCGCTGCCCATGTGCAGCACGGCGACGTTGTCGCATTGCAGAACATGGCTACCCAGGCGGCGCCGATGGCGGCGGTGCGGGAACTCATACGGCAGGACAAGCGTGGCTTGGGGGTTGTGGTCCTGGTCGGGGGCATCGCCGTCGATTGGCTCTCCTTCGCAAGTGTCATGGACCGGCTGATCGGCGCCGCGGTGACGATGGAACAGTTCGGGCTGTGTCAGCGTTACCGCAAGGCCGTCGAGGGCGGCCGGGTGCGCGTCGAAGAGCTCTCTGAGACCGCACTGAACGCCCGCCTCGGCGCCGGCGCCCGGAATCTGCCATATCTTCCGACACGCGGCCTGATCGGAACCGATCTGATCAAGCAGAACCCCGACAACCTGCGGCTGGTTGAGGATCCCTTCGGCGGTCCTGCGGTCGTGGCATGCCGCACCCTCGTTCCGGACGTCGCGCTCGTCCACGCACACCGTGTCGATGCCGAGGGCAACGTGCAATACAAGCCGACGACCCTCTGGCCGGATATCGGGATCTTCCCGAAGGCCGCCAAGAAGGTCATCGTGACGGCCGAGGAGATCGTCTCATCCGACATTCTTCGACGCAGCCCGGACCGCACGGTGCTTCCGGGGTTCGTCGTGGACGCCGTCGTCGAGGTTCCGTACGGCGCCCACCCCACGTCGTTCTTCCCCGAATACCGTTACGACTCCGATTTCCACCTCGCGTGGGCAAAGGTATCGCGGGACGACGACGCGGCGCAGGAGTTCTTTGACAAGCACATACTCGGCCCTTCGTCTCACGCCGAATACCTCAGCGCCGCCGGGGGTGCGGCGATGATGAGCCGCCTACGTGGCAAGGAATGCGTATGAGCGGGGAGGCACACCAGGAGGCGCGCGACTATACGGTCGACGAGTTGATGATCAGCGTGCTCTCGAGCTTCTTCGAGGACGGCGATCAGGCATGCAACGGAATGGCGTCGTTCCTACCGGTGTCTGCCTTCATGCTGGCCCGACTCACGCACGCTCCCGGCCTTGTGTGGCTGGCGTCGGCCACAGGCCTTGAACCGCGACCGGCGAAGGTGCCCGCTTCCACTCTCGAATCGCAACTCTGGAGCGATTCGGTCATGTACATGGAGCAATATGGTGATTTCTGGAACTACGCCATGAATGGGAGATGGCTGCAGAAGTTCTGTGTGGGAGCTGCTCAGCTCGACATGTACGGCAACGCCAACAACTCGGTGATCGGTGCCGATTTTCACACTCCGAAGGTGCGTTTACCCGGTACTGCGGGCCTCGGCGACATGGGATCGCTCGGCAAGCTCCTCTACTACTGGAACCCGAATCACAGCCCCCGCAGCCTCGTAGAGAAGGTCGATTTCGTCTCAGCAGCCGGGTACCTGGGCGGTGGTGACGAGCGCGAGGATCTCGGTCTGGCCGGGGGCCCACAGGCGGTCGTCACCAACCTCGCCGTCCTCGACTTCGAGCCGGAGAGCAAGATGATGCGCCTCAGGTCGGCCCACAGAGGCGTCACCGTAGACGACATTCGCGCCGCCACCGGGTTCGAACTAGTCATCCCAACCGATGTGCCGACAACCCCGGAGCCGACCGAAGAGCAGGTACGCCTCATCCGTGAGGTCATCGACCCTGATGGGATGCGTAGGCGCGAGTTCGGCAGGTGATCAGCCCCGACCGACCCGTCCGAGGCGGGTGCTGAAAACGACGGGGATGGGTTGGCCCGTGTGTCACGGGCCTGCCCCCTTCTCGGGCCGAACGCGTGATGCCGCGATGCCGGCAGCCCCCGGGCGCCACGCTGCCAATCCTCCGAAAGGCACCGCCGTTGCAACCGCCTCCGCCAGTTCGGTGTCCGACGCGCCCTCCTTTCGAGCGGCGGCCGCATGCGCAGTGACGAACTCCGGCTCGTGCAGAGAGCTGTTGATAGCCACGAGCAAGAGCTCGGTGTGCAACGGGCTGAGGCCGGTGTCACGCAGTCCCGAACGCCGCAGCAACAGGTAGCCCTCTAGAGCGCGGGGGACCTCATCGGCCATCAGCCGGATACGATCGGGCACCGTTCCGTACACGGACGCGGCATATGCCTTCGCCTCTTCGGCACTCACGCTGCCGGCCGGCGGCTCGCTCGTTTCGGCTCCGCGGCGAGGAACCATCTGATCGGCCGCAGCGATGAACCTCCGGTACGGCGGAATTCCACGTGATACCAGAAGGGTCAGCGCGGCGCCATCGGCCTGGTCCCTGCTCAAGCCTGATACGAAGGCATGCTCGAGGCAGGCGGAGCTCAAATCGTCTTCCTGCTTGACGGATGCGATGGCTGCCATATAGAGCCACTTGACCGAGGCCGGCAACGAACCGTCGCCGGTTGCGGCATCGGTGAGTCTGGCGAGCCCCTCGGCGGCAACCGGATGGGCCGTGACGAGGTCCTCGAGCCAGTCGGGGGAACCCAACCACATTTGCAGCCGATCGGCGCCCGCTGGCGATGTCGCCTCCATCTTCCTCCTCCCGGATCGACGGTTCATTCTCGCCGCCGTCTCGGAGGGTGCTGAAAAACCCCTACAAAGGGGTTCGCGTGATACCCGACCACTGTCGCACCAGGCAGTTTGCCAGAGACTAACCCCGCAGAACCCGTTTTTCAGCACCCTCCTCCGAGACGGAACCTACAGTCCTCGGGCAACGTACGCTCGAGCGCTTACGATTCGACAGTCCTCGAAGATGGGAGGGGCCGTGGTGCCGAAGAAAACAGTCGTTACCGGTGCCGGCCGCGGTATCGGCATGGCCGTCGCCGAGGTTCTCGAAGGGGAGGGTCACGAGGTCTTCCGGCTCGACCTGGAACCCGGTCCCGGGATATGGGAGTGCGACGTAGCGGATCCCGCGGCCGTCGAGCGAGCCGCTGACGCGATCGGCCCCGTCGATGTTCTTGTCAACAACGCGGGCATTTGGCGGTTTGCGCCGCTGGAGCAAGTGGATCCGGCCGAATTCAAGAGCGTGCTCGACGTGAACTTGCGCGGAACGTTCCACTGCACCCGTTATTTCGGCGCCGCGATGCTGGGCAAGGGCGGGGTGATCATCAATGTGGCCTCGATCGCAGCGTCCGTGGTCGGTTCGGGCGCGGGCGCCTATTCGGCCTCGAAGGCGGGTGTGGTGGCCTTGACCAAGCAAACAGCCATCTCGTGGGGGCCTCGTGGCGTCAGGTGTAACGCTGTGGCGCCCGGTCTCATCGCCACTCCCGGTACTGCCGACATCTACGACGACCCTGCGAGACGTGCGGCGCGCGCCGCCGCCGTTCCCTCCCGCCGGATCGGCACACCTGGAGATGTTGCCGGACTCATCGCCTTTCTCGCTTCGGACGCGGCTTCGTACATAAACGGACAAACGATCTACGTCGATGGCGGGCTGAGTGAGGCGCTCCTCGAGCTACTACCCCGCCCGCCCGAACTGGAGGGCTAGTGCTCGTCGGCGACCGCGGTGTTGGCAGCGAAGGCTCTCGCTGAAGCATCGGTGTGTTCGGCCATGAGCCGGGCTGCCTCTTCGGAATCGCCCGCCTTCAGCGCTGCGACGATCGCGGAATGCTCGGCGGGTCGTACCCGGCCTCCTCGCCTCGCAACCGTGGCGTGCGCCCATCCGATCTTCAGGTCGTAGCCGCATATCAGCTCATAGAGGTGCTCATTGCCGCTGGCTCGAGCGATCTCCTTGTGGAACTCGGACCCATACCGGGCACTCAACTCCCAATCTTGCTGCTCGACCGCTTCGATGCCGCGTTCGTTGATCGCCTCAAGTTTCCGGATGGTTTCGGATTCGATGGTCCTCGCCGCCAGCCTCACGGACAGCTGCTCGAGAGCGGCCCGCGCTTGGTAGTACTCGAGCACCTTTTCGGGTGCCGGCGTGGCGACCACGGCACCCCGACCGTGCGGCCGAAGCTCGACGAGCTTCTCCTCGGCGAGACGTCCGAGCGCCTCACGAACGGGGACGCGAGAGACCTCGAGCAAGGCTGCCATCTCGACCTCACGGAGCCGAGTATCCGGTGGGAGGTCACCTTGAACGATGTTCTGCCGGATCGTCTGGTAGGCGTACTCGCCCAGCGAGCGATGTTGCGTCGCGTCACCCAGGATGTGTGGATCGAGTTCTACCATCAGGAGCCTTTTCGTGGACGAGGTCCGGCTGGGGCAAGCGGGTGTATACAGGTATATGCTAACGTCGGCTCTGGTCCCCGCCCCCGAGCAGGTCGCTGGACCCGCCCGAGTGCTGGACGGTCCAACTGGGATTCAGCGCGAGGCGCGGAAGGAGGCGTAGTGACGTTGCAGGACCACTCTTGGGGACCTTGGCACAAACCACCCGAGTACTTCTCTGTACCGGCGTATTGGGATCCTGAGATCCAGGACGCAATTGCTGAGAAGGGGCGGTCGGTCAAGATCATCGACTGCACCCTCAGCGAGGGCGAAGACATGGTTGGCCGACACCTCTCGTGGGCGGCACGTATGCGCCTGGCGCACATGCTCGACGAACTCGGTGTGGGCGAGATCACGACTCCGATCGGCCTGTCACCGCGAGAACTCAAGGATTGGGTGAGAGCTGCCAAGCGCGAAGGCATCGAGACGCCCATCTGCGACAAGCTGATCGCACACGTGCTGCCTCTCGAGCAGGGCGACTGGAAGAAGCGGTACGACGAACACCTCGCATGCGAAGCGGACACGTTTGTCACGTTCCCCTTCTATCCGCAAATCAGCTACTGGAGCGACTTCACAAAGGGTCCGTACACCAAGGACCAGGTGGTCGATGCGATCCACGAGACCGTGAGCTACGGCGTCGAGAAAGACGCTCAGATCATCTTCAGCTTCCCCGACTCGTTCCGTCACAGCATCGAGACCATCAAACTGTTCTGCAAGGCAGGAGTGGACGCGGGCGCCATGGGCATCTACGTCTACGACAGCCGGGGCCAGAGCAACCCGAGAGCCTCGTACCTCATTTGCCGCGAGATCAAGGAAACGATCGGGGACGCGATGCTGTACGTCCAGCATCACAACGACCTCGGAATGGCGACGGCAAACTCACTCGCGGCTGCCGAAGCGGGCGCGGACTACATCGACGCGGCAATGAATGGTGTCGGCGACCGCTCGGGGACGGCGGCCCTCGAAGAGGTCGCATGCGCACTCTACGCATACGGCTGGGACGCCGGAGTGCGCCTCGACAAGCTGCTTCCGCTCGCCGAAGAGGTCGAGAGGGCATTCGGCGGCCACATCAGCGCTGCCATCAAGCCCATCATCGGCTGGCAGGCAAACATGGAGGAGGGGTACGGCCACCGCGACCCCGACGATCCTCCGGAGAGCCCGATGGCGATTGCCGGTGAGGTTCTGGGCAAACCATTTGAAAGCGTGATAGGGCCCAACGTCTTCGGCAAGATTCACTACATCCAACCCGAGGGCCTGCACAAGCACAAAGAGATCATTGCCGACTTCATTGGAGAGCTCGGCTTCGAGTGCTCCGATGAAGACCTTGAAGAGGTGCGGAACCGCACCAAGGATGCTCTTCTGGGCAGGGCCGAGGGCTATATCACCATCGATGAGCTCAGGCTCATAGTGGAAGGGGTGTTGCAGGCGAATGACTGAACCCGGTCTGCCCCAGTACGTGATCCTGCATCAGTACGGCGTGGATCCCGACGGTGACACCCGGCAGCAGCTATGGCCCGAATTCGTGCCGAAGCTGAAGGAGATTCCCGGGTTCGTGGCTGTCTACACGTTCGATGATCCGGACGCCCGAGAAGGTGTCAGCCTCACCTTCTGGGAAACCGAAGCCGCCGCCCAGGCCTACATCGACAGTGATGCCAGGCAGAGGCTCGACACACTGGCTTCCGAGTTCCGCCCGGCGACGGATCGCCGCATCATGAGAATCCTGCAAGCAGACGATCCGCGCAGGTGAGGGAGAACGAAATGAGAATGGATTCCGAAAAATCGGGAGACGAGGGAAGGAGACGACAATGACGACAAGGAGAACCAGGGGCTTTCACGGGCTCTTGATCCTGGGGCTTGCCTTCGCTTTGGCCGCGTCGGCCTGCGGAGGCGACGATGCGACGGCGCCACCGGAAACTGTGGTGGTCACTGAGATTGTCGAGGTGGAGGTCGAGGTCCCGGGCGAGACGGTCACTGAGATTGTCGAGGTGGAGGTCGAGGTCCCGGGCGAAACGGTCACCGTGACTTCCATCGTTACCGAGATCGTCACCGAGACCGTCACCGAAACCGTAGAGGTCGAAGTGACAGCGCCACCACCGCCACTGTCCGAGTCGAAGGTGCGCTGGGCCGGCTTCGGCGGCATGGCCGAGCTCTTGTTCTTCGTAGCGGAGGACGGCGGCTTCTTCGAGGCCGAGGGTCTCGAGTTGGAGCGCATCGAGCTGGCAGGCGGCGTTAACCTGTTTACGGCTCTTGCCAGCGGATCGGTCGCGTTCACTCAGTTGGGCACCCAGCACGGCATCAGAGCGGTGACGAACGGTCTCGACTTCCGCGGCATCTTCGGTTTCTCGCATGGCCCGAACGAATTCGGCATCATCTCAGCTGAGGCTGCCGCTGCTGCGGGTATAACCGAGGACTCGACGATCGATGAGAAGTTCGAGGCGCTGCGCGGCCTCACGATCGGCACGGGTCGACCCGGCTCGACGACGACGACTCTGGCAATCGGAGCCATGGAACAACGAGGCATCGACACCGCGACCGAGGTCGAGTTGGTTCCGCTCGGGAGCGGCAGCGCGATGCTGCCCGCGTTCCAGGCTGGTGAGATCGACGCGTTCTTCTGGATTCCTCCGGAAACGCAGGTAGCGGCCTTGGAGGAAGGCGTAGTGACGATCGACTTCCGGGTTCTGCCCGAGCTCGCAGGCGTCAACTGGGCAAGCTTCTTCACGACGGACAACTACATCCTCGAGCACCCCGACACGGTGCAAGCCTTCCTGCGCGCGGTCCTCAACGCAAGGGAATGGGCATTGGCAAACGAAGGCGATGCGCGCGAGATCGCCAGGGCGCGGTTCCCGGACCTCGAGGAGTCGGCGTTCGCCGCGTCCTTCCAGATCGACTACGACTCGCTCAAGCCGTCGATCTTGTTCAGTGAGGATGGCTTCGAGAAGTGGAGGTACATCCTCAATCTCCCGAACACGACTCTGATGAGCGCGGTCGCCACCAATGAACTAGTGATCCAGGCTGCGACGGAGTTGGGCATACCGATCGGGTGACGTGCCGGTAGCCCTTCAGAGGGTTGATGATGGGAGCCGGCGCTCGGCGCCGGCTCCCATCCGCACTGGTGGGGACCAGCCTTCATAGGCGCATGCTGAAAAAGACGAGGAACTGGTTGGTGCGCCACGCGTTGACCCGGGGGCTCCGTTGCCGGCGATCGGGCCGACTGGACATTTTTCAGTACGCTCCTAGCTTGCGGTTGCGACCTTCTCGCGTTGCTGTGAGGTATCCACGGGGGCTTAGATACCTGGGTAGACAGGGGGTTGGTTCCGTTTGTGTCACACCCGGTTTGTATCGTGACCGCATGGCACAGTTGACGGAGACGTTCCGTTTCGGGGCGAAGTGTTCCCCTTCTCAGCATCGCCGCCTGGTCGAAGTGTGTGGCATGTGTTCGGAGTTGTACAACGCGTGTTTGGAGTCGTGGAGGGGCACGTACGCGTGGTGGCGGGAGCATCATCCCGACGGGGCGCCTCTCCCAAGGGACCGGTCCCAGAGCCATTTCGACCGGTTGAAGATGTTCACCGGGGTACGCCGGGACTGTCCCGAATGGTCGGCTGTGTCCGTGAAGGTGGGTAGGGGCGTGCTACGCCGTTTCCACCGGGCTGAGCGGTCCTTGTACAAGCGCTGCCAGACGGGTAAGCGGCCGGGGTATCCACGGTTCAAGTCCCGTCACAGGTGGCGGACCATCGAAATACCTGATGTGTCCCCGTCGATGCTCGTTCCCCCCGGCACCCGCAAGAACCGCTCCGACAGGTGGTGGCGGCTCGCGGTCAAAGGGCTTCCCCGCCTACGGTTCCGTGACAAGGGGAACCGCCTTGCTACCGCGTTGGGATGCGGAGCGCGGGTGGTGGATCTGCGGGTGGTCCGCACCGCGCTGCGGGTAGAAGTCCACGCAGTCGTCAAACACTCCCGAGCAGACAACCCGCCCGCAGAAGAACCGGTCCGTCCCGTAGGGGTCGACGTGGGACTCCGCTCACGTCTGGCCCTCTCCGACGGAACCACCGTCGGAGCCCGACAACCCGACCGGGGCACGATCAAACGCCGCCAACGGGCACTGTCCCGCGCTGTGAAAGGCTCCCGGGGGCGTGCCAAGAAACGATCAGCCCTTGCGAAAGCATGGCGCCGGGAGACAGAACGGGCACGCCAAGCCGACTACCGGCTCGTCCACCACCTGATCAGCTCCTACGACGGCGTCGCTGTCGAAGATCTCAACGTGGCCGGGATGCTGCGGGCGAAGATGTTCTCCCGCCAGATATCCGACCAACGATGGGCTGCGCTCACCCAAATACTGGAACACAAAGCTGAAAAGGCTGGTATCCCGTGTGTGAGAGTCAACCCGGCCAACACCACCACCGACTGCTCCCACTGCGGACACCGCCAACCCATGCCACTGGGTGCACGCGTCTACGCCTGCGGGGACTGTGGGATGGTGATGTGCCGGGACGTCAACGCAGCACGGAACATATGCGCCCGGGCCTTCCCGGGGTCGGGAGGGACCCTCCCCGACGCGATGCGCACAACAAACTTCCGACATAAGACCCATGACACCTCCAGGGAACCGTGGGCAGACGGACATCGCAGAACAGTATCTCCTGAGCAGACCAACGTCTACTCAAGTATATAAGGCCCTATCCATGATCAACATAACCGGCGTGTCGAAGTCCTTCGAGAAGGACGGTCAGAAGATCGACGCGGTCAAGGACTTCTCACTCACGGTCAGCGACGGTGAGTTTGTAGCGCTCATCGGTCCGAGTGGGTGTGGCAAGTCGACCGTTCTCAACATGATCGCGGGATTGCTCGCACCTGAAGAGGGCACCGTTGAGTACAACGGCGACCTGGTTACGGCTATCAACACCTCCGTCGGTTACATGACCCAAAAGGACTCGCTCCTCCCGTGGCGCACTACGGAGGGCAACATCTCGGCCCCGCTCGACATCCGGCGCGTCCCGAAGTCGGAGCGGGCCGCCTTGGTATCGCAGGCCATCGAGAAGGTCCGGCTTGGAGGGTTCGAGCGTCATCACCCGGACGAGCTCTCAGGCGGGATGCGCAAACGGGTACTCCTCGCGAGGACGTTGATCTACGAGCCCGACACGCTGCTGATGGATGAGCCATTCGCCGCCCTGGACGCACTGCTCAAACTCGTGATGCAGGAAGAACTGCTTCGAATCTGGAGTGAGGCGCGAGCCACCGTGGTGTATGTGACCCATGATCTGACTGAGGCGATCAGCATCGCCGACCGTATCGTGGTGTTCAGCAAACGCCCCGGTCGGATAGTGCTCGACCTGCCGATCGAACTTGAGCGTCCCCGCGACTTCGACACCATTCGAAGCTCACCCGAATTCCTGAAACTGCACAACAGGGTTTGGGCGACACTACGCCATGAAGTGGTCAGCCAGGAAGAAGCCAGCGGTGAAGGCCGCTGATGCTGTCGACTAGGCCGAGGGTCGCCTTCGCGCGTTTCCTGATCATCGTCGGCATCGTCGTCGCTTGGGACCTCGCCAGCCGTACGTTCATCGATCCGTTCTACATCAGCCAGCCTTTCGACGTTGCCGAGAGACTGTGGGACTGGGTGTCGACCGGCGACATCGTCGAGCATGTCCTCGCGACGATGTCCGAGCTTGTATTTGGCCTGGTCATCGGAGTCGTTCTCGGAGTGCTCGTAGCCTTGATACTGGGCTCCAGCCCGACCCTCGCTGCGGTGTTCCGTCCGTTCGTCACGGTGGCTTACAGTTTCCCCCAGTTGGCTGTGACCCCTCTTTATATCTTGTGGTTCGGTGTGTTTCTCATGCCCAAAGTCGTGTTGATCTCCGTCGTTGTCTTCTTCCTCATGTTCTTCAATACGTTCGAAGGTGTGAAGAACGTCGAAGGCGACCTCATCGCAGCCATGCGCGTCATGGGAGCGAAGCGCTTCGACGTGTTCCGCATCGTGGTCCTACCGGCCAGCGCCGTCTTCCTGATCACGGGGCTGCGCCACGCTGTGCCATTCGCGCTGCGCGCGGCCGTGTTTGGCGAGTTCCTTGCCTCGGTGCGAGGGGTGGGCTTCCTCGCAGTCACATCTGCGCGCTCCTACTGCAGCGCAGGCCTCTTCGCCGCACTCGCGTCAACGCTCTCGTGAGCTGGTTGGAGCGTGTGGTGCTGCCATGGCGTTCCGCCGGCGTCGATGTAACCGCGGTGATGCAGCGATGATCGAGCGAGCCCCCATGTGGCGAATCCGTCTCTACCAGCTGATAGTGCTGGGCGTGTTCCTCGGCGGCTGGGAGTGGGTGTCAGATCGGCACATTCGAACTCTCTGGATCAGCAAGCCTTCGTTGATCGCGGAACGGACCCTTGATTGGTTCTTTAGCGGGTTCATCTACTCCCACATCCTCGCAACTCTTCAGATCGCCGGGCTCGGACTTCTCATCGGAACGGCCATCGGCGTCGTGTTCGGCATCGTGCTTGGCCTTCAGCGATCGCTGTCACGTTTGCTCGATCCCATCCTGGGCGGCGCGTACACGCTGCCACGAATCGCCTTCCTCCCCGTGTTGCTCTTCTGGTTCGGATTCGGGTTCAGGCCGCTGGTGGCGCTCGTCGTTTTGATGATCTTCTTCGTACTTTTCTACAACACGAGGGCAGGTGTCGAAAGCGTCGACGGCGACTTGGTTGCAAGCATGCGCGTCATGGGGGCGACGCGCCTCCAGGTGATCCGGATGGTGATACTGCCGTCAATCGTTCCCTTCGTCCTGGCGGCGATGATGATTGCGGCGCCGTATGCGCTGGTCGGCGCGATCGTTGGCGAGATCTTCATCGGTAGCAGAGGCCTCGGGTTCCTGATCGTCTCATCGACAGGGGGTCTCGACCTCACCGGCACGTTCGCGGCCTGCCTCGTGGTCACCGTCATCTCGCTGATCGCGACCCTCGTTATCGCCCGACACGGTCCCAGGTTGCTCGGACGAAGCCCGGGAACCATCGGCGGTAGTGCCGGCGCAGCCTTTTGAGCAGCCGACGCGAACGAATCGGCTCGGTACGAGTCCTCCTCCCGGCGCTTGCGGTGACGATGGTTATGACCTTCCCGCCCTTTCTCGCCGGCGCGCTCGCGTTTGAGATCCTCCCCGAGCTCGGATTCGACACCGGCTCCCTCGGGGTCGCCCTGGGCGGATTCTTCGGCCTGTCGGCCATCAGTTCGGTCACCATCGGCGGGCTTGCCGACCGGATTGGCTGGCCTGCCGCAATGCGAGTGTCATCGGCAATGAGCGCTGTGACGATGTTCGGAATAGCGGCGCTCGCCCACTCTTGGCTTTCCTTCGCAGCCCTCATTTCGCTCGGAGGCCTCACGATGGCGATTGGCCAGCCTGCGGTGAACCTGGCCCTCGCCAGAGAAGTGCCGGAGAGCCGTCAGGGGTTCGTCTTCGGCCTCAAACACTCGGCGATACCGGCTGCGGCCATGCTGAGCGGCTTTGCAGTGCCGCTGTTCGCAGTCAACGGCGATTGGCGCGGAGTGTTCGTCGGTGCGGGCGTGATCGCAGGCGGCGTAGCCCTGGCGGTGCCCAAATCGCAGCGCTCCTCCGCCGACGCGACCTCGATACGCTCATCCGGAAAGGTCGAACTGGAGATGAGGCCGCTCGTGTTCATGGCGGTCGGTGCGCTCCTGGCAGCATCAGTGGCGTCGGCCCTAAGCGCGTTCCTAGTGATTTCCGTCGTAGATTCGGGCGTCAGCCCCGGAGCAGGCGGTTTGATCCTCGCCGCGGCTAGCGTCACGGGACTGATAGTCCGCCTTCTGGCCGGTTGGTGGGCAGACGCTCGCAAGGCCGGCGGGCTCGGAGGGGTCGCACTGCTCCTTGTGGTCGGTTCCGTAGGTCTTGGAGCGCTCACCGGCACCGGGGCATGGCTGCTCACGTTGGCGGCAATGCTCGCCTTCGGGGCAGGATGGGGCTGGAACGGGCTCTTCAACTTCAGCGTTGTGAAACACTTCCCGCGGGCTCCGGCACGAGCCACGAGCGTTGCGCTCACGGGTACGTACATCGGTGCTTCGCTCGGCCCGATCGTGATGGGTCAGGTCATTGAGATCTATTCCTTTCAGGCCGCCTGGTTGGCCGCCGCTGCGTTGTCGAGCTTCTCAGCGGTCGCCATGCTGGCCGCACGATGGCAGTTGACCGATATGCGCAAGATGCGTGCTGCGGCGATCGAAGTCGGTCCGGATGGGTCCCGCGCCGGAGGCTGACCGGCATCCTGCCAACCGAGACCGTCTGACCGTGGCTCGCTCGAACCTGGCATCCCATGCGCCGGTCTTTGACCACTTGGCTAGCGGTTGGTAGGTTCGCGGGGCCACGCCCGGCTGGTGTCGCACGTGGTGTCTCATTGCCCAATACTTGGGGGGCAGGTGTCGAAGATCCGCTCCATGCGAGAGGCCGCGTCGCTCGTTTCTGATGGTGCGACGATCGGAATCGGTGGCCTTTCGATGAACAGCGCTCCTATGGGCTTTGTACGCGAACTCGTTCGGAGCGATGTCCGAGACCTGACCGTGGTGTCAATTGTCGGGTCGATGGCCGTCGACTGGCTCGTAGCTTCGGGCAAGGTGAACAAAGTGGTCACCGGACTCGTCAGCTTCGAAGGCTTCGGTCTGGCTCCGAACTTTCGTAGAGCGGCCGAAGCAGGTGACATCGAGGTCGAGGAGTACTCGGAGCATCTTCTGATCTGCCGGCTCCAGGCGGCGGCGCACCGCCTCCCCTTCGTTCCAACCAAGGCCGGGATCGGTACCGATGTACTCGCCTTGCACCCTGACACGACCCGCCTGGAGACCGATCGGGTAACAGGAGAGGCCTACGTCGCATGTACGCCGTTGCCGATTGACGTCGCCGTCGTTCATGCCCATGCCGCAGACGCCGACGGAAACACTCGTGTCGACCCGAAGCTCATCTGGATGGACTCCGACCTCGTGAGGGCAGCCGACGCTACTGTCGTAACCGTCGAGGCGGTCGCACCGCGCAGATCGTTCACGGATGCCCCGGCGCGCACCACATACCCGAGTTTCGTGATCGACGCCGTCGTTCACGCACCCTGGGGTGCCTACCCGACATCGAACTACCCGTCCTATACCCACCATGAAGACTTCTTTGAGGAATACCTGAGCGCTTGGCGCGACCGCGACCGTTTCACGCGGTTTTGGGACGACCGGATCACCGCTCCCAACGATCAGGCAGACTTTCTCGAGGCCAACGGTGGCGCGGCGACGATCCTCGCAATCACGAGAAGGACCACATGAGTCGGTCGGTACCTGGAGCCAATTGCACGGTCGACGAGCTGATGGTCGTCACACTTGCTCGCGAGTTCACGAGCGACACACGCGCCTTCAACGGCGCCGTGAGCTTCATACCGGTCTGCGCGTACCTGCTCGCGCGCAAAACGCACGCACCCGGCCTCGTGTGGGCCGCAAGCTCGATCGCGATCGACGCCGATCCGCCCGCGATCCCGGAGTCCACCCTGTCGGACGCGCTCTGGGACGGCGCCACGATGCTATCCAACTCTCCGTTCGATTTCTGGGCCTACGCCCAAGGAGCCCGGTACAACACGTTCGCGTTTCGCGGCGCACAGATCGACAGGTTCGGCAATGTCAACAACACGGTCATCGGCTCCTACACCAACCCCAAGGTCCGTCTCCCCGGAGGAGGCGGGATGGCGGACCTCGGCGGCATGATCCCCAACGTCTACCTCTGGACGACTACGCACAATGCCCGCACGCTGGTCGAAAAGGTCGACTTCCGCAGCGGTCTCGGTTGGGGTGACGGCGGCGACCACCGTCGCCGGCTCGGCTTCAGCGGAGGTCCGCAGCTGTGCGTAACGGACTTGTGCGTGATGGACTTCCACCCTGACACGAAGGCGATGCGCCTTCGCTCGGTGCATCCCGGCGTCACCATCAGTGACGTTCGAAGCGCAACGGGGTTCGAGGTTGCGATGCCCCGCGGCACGGTCGGAGAGACCGACCTGCCGACTCCAGCCGAATTGAGCATCCTGCGCGACGTCGTCGACCCCACAGGTAGCCGGCTCCGCGAATTCGCCTGAAGAGCGCGGGCAGTGGGTAGTGGCCAGTGGGTCGTGGCCAGTTGGGGCTGGGGTTGTCTCGGAACTCGTGAGCCCCCTCTGCTCGTGAGCCGTCTCCTGATGGTCCGGTGTTCCGTGCCAGACGGACCACTAGCCAGTGGCCTGTGGCCTGTAGCCAGTTGGGTCTGGACGGCCTCAGATCTCGCGAACTTCCTCTGCCCTCTGACCACTGCCCACTGCCCACTGACCTCTGCCCTCTGCCCACTGCCCACTGCCCACTGCCCACTGAACGTCGGTGGCGCACGTTCTACCAAGCGCTTGGTAGATTGTTTGGAAGCATCGTTTCGGGCTGAGAAAGCAGCCGCATGACCGACTTATCAAAAGGCGATCGGGGCGCAAAGTGAAGTCAGAGACGTTTGCCGGCTCCATCCTGTCGGACGAGGAACGCAGCGCCAAGTTGCGCAGTCAGATCGCGTACTGTCTCAAGAGTTCGTTCTATCGGAGCTGCTTCGAGGCCGCAGACGTGGATCCTGCGACGATCCGGGTCGTCGCCGACCTTGCGTCCTTGCCCTTGTTCGTGACACCGGATATCCACCGGCAATCCCAAGAAAGGTCCCTCGATGCACACGGACACCCTTTCTCTGAATTCCTCTGCGCCGACCCGGAAGAGATCGTGGCGTTGAGCTCCACCTCGGGGACGACGGGTTCTCCCACGTTCTATCCCTTCACCAAGCGCGATGTTGAGATAACCGACTTGCTTTGGCAGAGAGCGCTGGGTTTCGTCGGGGTTCGACCCGGCGATCGAGTGCTTCACGGGTTCGGCCTTTCGATGTACCTGGCCGGCCTACCGCTGGTGCGAGCACTGGAGCGGATGGGCGCGCTGCCAATCGCGATCGGTGCTGAGGCTGGAGCCGAGAGACTGTTGCGGCTTCTGAAGCTGACACGCCCCAGGGTGCTCACCTGCACCCCGAGCTACGCCGAGCACTTGATGGAGCGCGTGCCGGAAGTGCTGGGAATGGAGGCTACCGATTTGGGGATCGAGTTGATTGTCTGTGCTGGGGAGCCGGGAGCGGGCCTGCCTGAGGTACGGTCGAAGTTGGAGAGTGGTTGGGGCGCGAGAGTCTTCGACCTTCTCGGCGGAACCCATGGAATCATGATGGCGTCGGCCCCAACCGACGAATACCACGGCATGTACGTATTGGGAGATGACTTTTCGGTCTCGACGCAATTGGTCGATCCGGTCACCCGGGAGCCCGTCGAAGAAGCCGACGGCGCAGTCGGCGAGCGGGTCAAAACGTCCCTCGAGTGGGAAGGCGCCCCTCCTCTGAGGTACTCGGTCGGAGATGTGTATGAGGTGTTCACTGCACCTGCCCCGGAAGGACCCATCGGGGGGAAGCGAATCAAAGTGCTCGGGCGTGTCGACGACCTTCTGATCGTAAAAGGGGTAAAGCTCTATCCGGCGGCCGTGAAGAACCTGGTCAACAGCTTCGTCCCTGAGGTCAGCGGTGAGATCCGGATAGTGCTCGACGGCCCCCCACCTCGTGTGACACCCCCTTTGCGCGTGAAGGTCGAGTCGCCGGTCGCAGGCGACGCTGATGCGACGGCTCATCTGGCCGACCGGATCACCCTGGCGATGCATCATCGGCTCACCGTCCGTCCCCGTGTCGAATTGGTAGCGGTGGGCTCGTTGCCGCGAAGCACGCACAAGCAGAAGCTTCTCGAGATCGATAGAGGGAAAGCGAGTCTCCAACCATGAGTGGCGCCATTGACGCCTGGTGCAATTTCTTCACCGAAGAAGGCATCAGGATCGTTTTTACCGAGAATCCTGAGGTGTCCTTCATGATGGGCGACCAGTGGGGGAGGCACGACCTCATGGTCGGTTATGAGCCCGAGCAGTTCATAGAGCAGAAGATGGACCCGGCAGGTGTCGAGAGGGTGGTCGTTCCAGCGCTACAGCAGTATCTCTATCGAGACCGTCAGCTCGTGCGCGTCCCGTGGGAATCTGTCGCCCAAGTCATCGAGCGATTTCCCGATCGGTTTTCAGGGCTCTACGGAATCGACCCCTTCTCCGGAATGAAGGGTGTCAAAGAGCTCGAACTGGCGGTTACGCAATACGGCTTCGTCGGCGGCCACGTGCATCCGTATGGGTTCGACACGCCAATCAATGACGCCAGGTTCTATCCCTTCTATGCCAAGTGCGCCGAGCTTGGAGTGCCGGTTGAGTTCCAGACCGGTCACTCTGCCGAGTTCATGCCTTCCAAACACGGGCACCCCCTACTCCTCGATGACGTCGCGATCTACTTCCCGGAGCTGAAGCTGGTGGGTGCCCATCAGGCTTGGCCGTGGTGCGAGGTGATGGTCGCGATGGCATGGAAACACCCCAACGTTTACGTTGCCATGTCGGGCCATGCTCCGAAATACTGGGACCGCTCCCTCGTGCATTTCCTGAATAGCAGGGGGCAGGGCAAGGTGATGTGGGGCACGGACTATCCGCTCATCCAACATGGGGAGTCCCTGCGTCAGGTCGACGAGCTCAGCCTAAAGCCGGGCGCGAAGCAGAAGTTGTTGCACGACACTGCCGTCGAGGTGTTCGGCCTCGGCGGAAGCTGACGGCCTTCGCGTGGAGTTCTTTCGGATCGCAAAGGACAATCGGGTGGCGATTGTCACTATCGACAAGCCCCCTGCAAACACCCTCGACTTCGCTCTTTACGATGAGATCACGTCATTGGTCGGCCAACTCGAAGAAGATGACAGTGTCAGAGCGGTCGTATTCGCCTCAGCCCATCCAAGGCTCTTCATCTCTGGCGCCGACATCAAGGACATGGAGAGCTACGACCGCTCCCCCGGTCCGATGACCGAGCGGGTTCACAAGGCTCAGAGCACGTTCTTGCGGCTCCAGCGCCTCGCCAAACCAACCGTGGGAGCGATCGCAGGCCATGCCCTCGGCGGTGGCTGCGAGTTCTCGCTGTGCCTGGACTTCCGGGTCATGATGCGCGGCGGGCCGACGATCGGACTTCCAGAGGTCAACCTCGGCCTGGTTCCGGGAGGCGGCGGCACCCAGCGGCTCTCCAGGCTCGTCGGCCGCGGCAAGGCTCTGGAGCTGCTCATGCTTGGATCCCGACTCGACGCCGACGAGGCTCTCGACGGCGGGCTGGTGACGTCGGTGGGCAGCGACTCCGAAGACACGATGAGTCAGGCTCTTCAGCTTGCCGCCCGGCTCGCAGACCAGGCGCCTCTTGCCGTCCGGCTCATCAAGCAGGCCGTGAACGAGGGTCTCGACGGCGATCTCGACCGCGGTCTGCGATTGGAGAGAACGGCCGTCGTGACGGCGTTGCTCTCCGACGACAGCCGTGAGGGCGTCGCTGCCTTTCTGGCGAAGCGACCGCCCCGCTTCGAAGGTCGTTGAATGCGATGAATCGGCCGATGACGCTTGACGACCTGGAGCGACTCGTAGGTGTCGAGTTCCCGGTTGGGGAGTTCACCATCGAGGGGTACGAGCACTGGCTGACGACCGATGCCATCGACTCGCCGCCTCTTCCCGCCGGTGTGGCCCACCCGATGTACGCCTACTACGCCGCGCTGGGCGGGATGGGACTCACGTTGGACGAGCTGTTTGCGATGGTCGGGTCGTCGGCGGCCGACGGCCCGATGTTCGGCGAAGCCGCGCTCGAGTTCCGAGAAGCGATGCGCGTCGGCGAAACGTATCGCGTCGAAGGCGGTATCACCGGTGCGGCTCGCAAGACCGGCAAGCGAGCGGGCGTGTTCGATATTGTCTCGTTCGAGCTTCGTGTAGTCGACTCGTCCGGCACCGTGGCTGCGGTGTCGACCAACTCATTTATCTTCCCGAGGAGGACGGCGTGAGGGTGTCCGCGGGCACGGAGCTTCCCGTGTTCGAGGTCGACGAGGTTCGGGCTGCCGCCATGAAGACCATGGCCGTCCTGCTGCGAGATCCGAACCCGATCCACTTCGACCTCGACGTGGTGGCCGCCCTCGGTATGGGGGATCGAGTGATCAACCAAGGTCCTACGAACATGGCATATGTCGTGAACATGCTGGTGGCCTGGGCCGGCGACCCGGCACGGATCCGGGCTTTGAAGGTTCGTTTTCTCGACAACGTCCGGGCCGGCGATCGTGTCTTCGCCGGCGGCATCGTCACGTCGGTGGCCGGGGACGGGCGACACCAGATCGCAGAGTGTGACGTCTGGCTCGACGTAGTAGGTGGGACCCGGGCGCTGGCAGGGTCGGCGACCGTCGCTCTCAAGGGCAGCGAAGCCGCCGGGGAAACACCTGCAAAGTGAATGAGTCCGACAGTTTCCGGGTGATGGCGCCGGATTACCATCCGGCCCGGCCGGCGTAACGAGGGAGATCTATTGGGGCGCGTCGCGATCGTCGGTGTCGGCCAGAGCGTTCATGCACGAGACCGCAATGACGTCGCCTACGCCGAGTTGCTGCTCGAAGCCATTGATGAGGCGCTCGACGACGCCGGTATCGGGCTGTCCGATGTCGATAATGCGGTGACGGCGAGCCTGGATTTCTACGATGGCCGCACCATCTCCAACATGGCTGTTGCCGACGTCGTCGGCTCTTATCTGAAACCGGAGAGCCGAATATGCTCGGACGGAATCGGCGCTCTCCTATACGGGTGGGCTCGCATAGCCGACGGCGACCACCGGATCGGGTTGGTAACCGCGCATTGCAAGGAGTCGGAAGGCAATCTCGCGACCATCGAGGGTGCCGCCTTCGATCCCTTCGTCCAGCGGCGCCTTGGGGCAGACGCCGACGTCGTCGCCGGTTTGGGTGCTCGGCAGATCTACGCCTCCGGGGCGTTTGCTCCCACGGATGCCGCGGCCCTGGTTGTAGCGGCGAGGGCGGCGAGCGCGGTGAATCCCAAGGTCACGACGCTCAAATCCATGACAGTCGCCGAAGTTCTGGACGCGCCGCGGTCGGCCACTCCCCTGGGTGTATTCGATCGAGCGCCCAACCGTGACGGATCATGCGCCGTGATCCTCGCCACCGAGGAGGTGGCGAGGGAACTCTCCGACAGCCCTGTGTGGATCGCAGGCGTCGGAACCGCAACGGGCAGGTATTGGGCCGATCGACATCCCGGCGATCTGAGCGCCCTCGACCGGGCCAGGGACGGCGCGGTGGCTATGACCGGTTGGGGCACAGATGTCCCCGACGTGTTCGAGGTCTCGGCTCAATACGCCCACGAACTGTGCCAGTTCGCAACGCATCTCGGTGCCGAGCTGACTGAAGCAGGAGGAAGCCTGAATCCATCCGGTGGCCGGCACGCCGGCAACCCGGTGACGGTCTCGGGACTCTCTAGGGTGACCGAATGCGTGCACCAGCTTCGTGGCGACGCGGGCCCGAGGCAACATCACGATGCACAACGCGCCCTCGCTCACGGCGTGGCCGGCCTCGGTGCGCAGTCTCATTTCGTCGCTGCCCTCGAAGCGGGGAATTGATGGGTAGGACCGCCGCGATCGTCGCCGTCGGCCAGACCGACCACGTGGCGAGACGTCTCGATGTGTCGATACCCGAGATGGTCAGGGAGGCCGTCGATCGCTGCCTGGGGTCGAAAGACCTGAACCCGGGCCAGGTCGATGCGGTAGTTGTCGGCAACATGGAGCTGTTCGAGGGAATCAACTTTCCCGAGCTGTGGATGGCATCCGCCATCGGCGCGGCGGGCAAACCACTTTTCAAACTCAACAACGGGGGAACGGTCGGGGCAAGCGTCGCCGTCGCAGCGGCTCACCTCGTCGCTTCCGGACTCTACGACGTGGTACTGGGTATCGCTTACGAAAAGCAGTCCGAGGGTGAGACTCAGTCGGCTATAACCACCGTAGGCGATCCTGCGTGGGAGCGGTCGGTGATGGCGGGAGCCATCGGGAACTTCGGCGTGATGGCCTCGACGTACGTCGCCGAGAGCGGCGTCACCGCGGAGCAGGCCGCCAAGGTGGCGGTGAAGGCCCGTCGCAATGCCTGTCTCAACCCTCATGCCCATCTAAAGCGTCCCGACATCACGGTTGAAGAAGTGCTCGCGTCCCGCATGCTCGCGGCGCCGTTGCGGCTGCTCGACATGTGTCCGAGCAGCGACGGCGCTTGTGCTGTGGTGATGGCCACTCCCGACCGCGCCCGTGAAATGACACCGAGACCGGCGTGGGTTGTCGCCACCGAGACGGCCCACGACACGCAATTCATGGGTGATTCACCCAAGCGCCTGGCGCGGATGCGCAGCCTCATAGCCGCCTCCGATTCGGTCTATTCGAAGGCCGGCATCGTCGATCCCCGGGCTGAGCTCGACGTCGCTGAGATCTATGAACCGGCCAGCTATGCAGAGCTGGCGATGTACGAGAGTCTGCGTTTCTGCGATTGGGGCGAGGGTGGGGCCCTTATCGACGATGGAGTCACCCTCATGGACGGAGAACTCCCGGTCAACCCGTCCGGTGGCGTGCTCTCCACCAACCCGGTCGGAGCCACCGCACTGATCCGTGTTGCGGAGGCGGCTCTCCAGGTCATGGGCGAGGCAGGAGATCATCAGATTCCCGGGGTCGAGACCGCCCTGGCCACCGGCTACGGGGGTAACGCATGGAGTGAGGCGGTCATCGTCAAGGGGTCGGCGCCGTGAGCCCGACTCCGCCGATTGACGCCGCCCTGAGGCTCGAGTACGTGGCGGACTTCGAGTATTCATACGCCGCCGGAAAGTTCGCGTCGCGATTCATGGACGCGCTCCGCACCGAGGCCAGAATCCAGGGAACGAGATGCGATGTCTGCGACAAAGTCCTGGTGCCTCCCCGGCCGGTATGTGGTCTTTGCTCGGGACGAACGGTGGAATGGGTCGACGTCGGGCCGAGCGGAGTGATCACGGGCTACACCGTGGTCGAGGTACCTTTCATCGATCCGATGACCGGCTTCGAGCGGCCGATTCCCTATGGCTTTGCGTTCGTTCGCCTCGACGGAGCGGACACGAACATCTATCACTTCCTCGAGGAAAGCCGGCACGACAAGATCTCGATCGGAATGCGCATCACGGCCGTGTTCAAGCCGGCCCCCGAACGCGACGGGACCCTGGCGGACATCATTCATTTCCGTGCGGAGGAGCCGGCAGCCGATGAGTGAGCCGACGATCCTGCATCAGAAGATCAACCTGCCGTATCGGTATACGGCCGGCGAGTTTCACAAGGCCTTTCTCCACGGGTTGGCCGACCGGCGGATAGTGGGGTCCCGCTGCCCGGCGTGCCTCATGGTGGCGGTTCCGGCCCGGCCATTCTGTCCGGAATGCTCGGCGCACAGCGGGGAAACGATGGACATGAAACCGCAGGGGACGCTCGAAACCTGGTCGACGGTGACGATCCAAGGAGTCACGCGAACCTACGGTTTGATCCGGATCAGGGGCGCTGACACCGTGATGCTCCATATCGTCGACGCCGAGCCGTCAGGTCTTCAGGCGGGCATGGAGCTGGTGCCAAGATGGTCTCCCGATCCCGTACCCGAGATCACGGCGATCGCAGCCTTTCTCCCGGCCTGAGATATCGGCACCAAACAACCGTTTGGTAGGCTCGTCAGGTGGCCCCGAACCTGAAGCTCGTCGATGCGTCCCGAGCCGCCGAAACGGTCCATGACGGCGACACTGTGTACTTCGGCGGGACCGTTCTCGATCGCAAGCCGATGGAGTTGACCCGTGCGCTGATCAGAGCCGGAAGGCGGGATCTCGACGTGGTCACCTTCGCCGGATCCCTCGAGGTAGAGCTCCTCGTCGCCGCCGGCAGCGTCCGCAGCGTTGCCGCCGCCTACGTAGGGCTCGGTCGATTCGGTCCGGCGCCGCGGTTCGTTGCGGGTGTCAAGGCCGGAATGTTCGATGATCTCGAATACTCCGAATGGAGCCTTCTCGGGCGGCTTCGAGCAGCATCGATGGGCATACCGTTTCTGCCGACCAGGGCTGGAACGGGCAGCGAGACCCTGGCCATCCATGATTTCGCCTCGGTAGCCGACCCCTATTCCGGTGATACCTATGTCGCTCTCCCGCCGCTTCAACCCGACATCACGCTGCTTCACGCATGGCGAGCCAGCCCCGGCGGGCACGTGCAGATAGCATTTCCCCCCCAACACCTGTGGGACATCGATGTGCTCGCGGCGCGGGCCGCCAATCGCGTCATCGTCGGCGTCGATCAGATCGTGTCCGAGGAGGCGATAGCGTCGATCCCGGAGCACACTCGTCTCTTCGGATTCGAGGTGGACATGGTTGTCGAGCTTCCGAGGGGCAGTTGGCCTACGAGCTCGCCACCGGAACATGATGTCGATGATGGTGCGATCGGCGCGTACGTGTCGTCGGGTGGAGAATTGGGGACTCTCAACTTGGCGCGGCCATCGTGACTGCCTCAAGGGGCGAGATCGCGGACTTGATGGTTGTTGCGCTCGCCCGGATGGTCGCGGCCGGCGACGTAGTCGGGGTCGGACTCGGGACTCCGATCGCCCTCGTCGCAGCCCTGGTCGCCAGGCACACAACACAACATGGCGTACATGTACTCGCCGGTGGTGCGCTAGACGTGAGCGGCGGCGTGGAAGCCCACCTGCGCGATCCCCGAGACCAGCGCAGCCTGACTCCCGGCTTCGTTCCGCATCTCGACTCGATGGATATGGCCGAGCGCCAGGCCATGACTCTGCAATTCTTGCGCCCGGCTCAGATCGACCGGTTCGGAAACCTGAATACGAGTCGGATCGGAGTTCGTTCGGCCCCGGCGGCTCGGTTCAGCGGCGGCCTGGCCACAGCGGATGTGCCGGCGCTACTGCCTCGGGTGATCGCCTACCACCCTGATCACCGACCCCGCTCGTTGCCCGCCCAGGTGGATTGGATCACCGGCAGCGGTCGCGGATGGGCCGGCAACACCTGGAAAGCCGCCGGGACGGTCGCCGTGGTCACGGACCTCGCTGTGATCGAGTTCGTCGAAAGCCGCGGCCGGGTGAAGTCGATCCATCCATGGAGCAATGCCTCAACGGTGGGCGAAAGCACCGGCTTCGAACTCTCGCTGCCCGAGGATGCGCCGCCAACGCCGGAGCCGACCTCGGACGAATTGGAAACGCTGGATTTGGTCGATCCGCTCCGCAGACGTGACGAAGAGGTCCCCGATCGAGCAGGTCGAGACGGAAGGACGACATCGTGACCGGCACCGCGTCGGCCTCGGGTCGGCAGAGGCGGGATTCCGTAGATCGACGAAAGGAGATCATCGATGCAGCTGCGGCCATCTTTTGCGAGAAGGGTTATGAAGCGACCTCGATCCAGGACGTGGCCGAAGCCGTCGATATCCTCAAGGGCTCGCTGTATTACTACGTAAAGTCGAAGGAAGAACTGCTCTTCGAGGTGATTCAGGAGGTCCACCAGGGGGGGCTGGCCAACCTCCAAGGCGGCAGAAGTGATGGCAGTGCCCTCGATCGTATCCGGTCGTTCGTCGAGCGGCACATCACCTATAACGCTCGCAACCTTGTCAAGATGACCGTCTTTCTCCACGACTTTCGATCGCTCGGCCCCGAACTTCGAGCTGAGATCATCGAAGAGCGCGATGTCTACGACCGCCACCTGCGAGCGCTCATCGCAGCGGGTCAGGCCGAGGGAAGCGTTCGTGCGACGGTCGACCCGAGGCTCGCGTCGTTCTCGATTCTCGGATCGATCAACTGGACCTACCAGTGGTATCGACCTGAAGGTCCGAACACAATCGAGGAGATCGCCTCCGAGTTTGCGGACATGGCGGTAAACAGCGTTCGTAGCCCTGGCTGGACCGGCAAGGCCTGATCGGCCCATGGTGCGGACTCTCTCTTCTCCGGCAGCAGTCGCCGATCTGATTCCGCCGGGCGCGACCGTCGCCGTCGGGGGCACCGGCCTCAACCGAAAACCGATGGCCCTCCTCAACGGGATCGTGGCCGGCGGAGTCCGTGACCTCAGCATCGTGAGCATTCTCGGCAGCGTCGACGTCGAATACCTGCTCGCTTCTGATGCAATGGCGGAGCTTCATTCCGCAGGGGTTTCTCTGGACGGATTCGGCCTGGCACCCGCATTCCGCGCCGCCCGGCAGCAGCAATCCGTCCGGTTCATCGAATGGTCCGAGGGGTCGATGGTTGCGGCCGTCGAAGCCACGGCACGCGGCCTGCCGTCCATGCCGTGTTCCACTGCGCCCGGCTCGGACGTCGTGAAGCACAACCCGTCACTGGGCGTCTACAGGGATCCACCAACCGGCATACCGACCGTGTTTGCAACGGCGCTCACAATCGATGTAGCCCTGATCCACGCCCCGGCAGCCGATGATCACGGGAATATCTACGTTGACGGGGACCTCGGACTCGATGGCCTGGTGGCCCGCGCCGCGAAGACCACGATCGTCTCTTTCGAACGGCAGGTTGCCACCGATCCTCCGCTTGCGGCGATTTCCCGGTTATGGATCGACGCAGTCGTACCGGCGGTTGGCGGGTCCTGGCCAACCGAATGTCACCCCGACGCCCTCGTGGACCTCGGCGCCATCGCCGCATGGGCCGGGTCAAAGGGCCTAACAGCGGAAATGTTGGAGAAGGCCTCGTGAGCACGCTCGGGGATCTGTTCACCACAGTGCTCGCTCGCGAGTTCGCCGCCGCTGCGACCGATGACGGTGTTCGGGTCATCGCCGTCACGACCACGGCGAGCCTCGTCGCTGCGCTGGCGGCCCGGCGTTTGGGGGCCGCCGATCTCGCCGTCGCACCGGGCTTCGGGACGCTCGACGCCGCGCCGCGGCCTGCGCTCTCTCTCGGTGAGAGGGCCATCCGGGCCGGAGCCTCGCCGCGTGGACCGGTCAGCGACACGTTCGTGGCCGTGGCGCGCGGTCTGGTCGGTGTCGTAGTGACCCCTGGCCAGCTCGACAGTCGAGGGGCCACCAACCTCTCTCACATCGCCGGCACCCATGCCGCTCCGCGAGTTGCCCTGCCAGGGAGTCGTGGCCTGCCGGACAACAACGACTCGCCCTCACGTGTCTGGTACCTCGTTGCCGACCATGCCGCCCGCACCCTCGTAGACCGGGTCGACTTCGTCTCAGGGCCTCCGCCCTCCCCGCAGCGGATCCGCAGGCTCATTACGCGGCTCGGCATATTCACGCTCGATCCGCACCATGGGTGGAAGGCCGACTATCTCTTCCCCGATGTCGGGGCGGCTGATGTGGCGGCATCCGGCGGGTTCCCCATACGTGTGGCCCCCGGCGTTCCGACCGTTGCCCACCCGACACCGGCTGAGCTTGGTGCACTTGCCTCGGTGGATCCCGACGACCTGCGGTCGATCGAGTTCGACGGTGCCGACGGCGCCCGGCGCGCCCAACGGGTTGTTGCCGAAGAGCGCCAGAGCTTTTGAAGCGACGCAATGCGCCTGCCGAGCCGACGCCGTGGCCACCGGAAGAATCCCATCGTCTTGTTTGCGTACTATCCGAATCGCCCGGTGGGATATCCTCGACACGACGTCGGTCGCAAAGGTCAGCCATGAACACACCACGATTGATTGAGATGCTGGGTCCGGCAGCCTGGGCCGAAGGACTGGTCGCGGGATCGCCGAAGTTTGCCGAAGGACTGGCGAGTGCGGCCGACGTGATCCACTCCGACGGAGCCCTGCAGGCCCGGGACAAGGCCCTCTGTACCGCCGTGATAGGTGCCGTGAAACGGCTTCCCGAGGTGACTTCCAAGTACTTGACCATCGCGATGGACCGCGGCATGACACCCGATGAGGTTCACGGGGCTGCAATGGTCGTATTGATATCACGCGGAATTCCGGGCTACCAAGCTTTGACCGAGGCTCTAGCGGCGATAAGCGACGTGGGCGTCAGCCCTGGACCGCCGTTCGGGGCCGAGGTCTCGATGGACGCGCTCCTTGACTACTACAGAGGGCTCTACGGCGAGGTTCCCGCGAATGTCGCCCTCGGCGCTCAGCATGCTCCTGGGGCCGTGAAGGCCTATTACCTCATGCGTCAGGCCGCTTTGGAGGAATCTTCGCTCGAAAACCGGTTGGCGGATGTCATGCTTTGTGCAGTGAACGCGGCCGAGTTCCGCGACGATTTCGTAGAGATTCATGCCCGCTTCGCCCTCAAAGGCGGCGCGACGGCGGGCCAACTGACCGAGGCGGTGGCCTGCGCCATACCGTTCGCCGGCGTCGCGGCATGGTTGGCGGGCGCGAACGGTCTGATTGCAGCACTGGAGAATCCATAGTGCCTCCACGCTCGGGATTCCGGTTGTCTCGATCCGGGCATGGCCGGCTCCCTCGCCTTGACGTAGGCCGGAGGGGCCGGAATGGCGGAGCGGCGAGGATCCTGGAATGAGCCCGGACACCGCGAGTGACTTCTCCGGAAGGCCGGGGACCGCCGTGGTTACCGGTGGCTCGGGAGGCATCGGCTCGGCCGTGTGCATCCTGCTGGCGTCTCGCGGCAGCAACATCGCCTTTACGTACGGCCGGAACGAGTCGGCTGCTGCGGAAGTCGCTGCGGCCATCGAAGCTGCCGGCTCGAAGGTCACGGTCGGCCAGGTGGATGTCACCGATGCCACCGCCGTCAAGGATTTCGTCGATTCGGCTGCGGAGCTCCACGGTGGTGTCCACACTGCGGTTTCTGCAGCGGGGCCGTACGTTCCGATGCGATACGTCAGCCAGATCGATCCTCAGCTGTTTCAAGAGAAGGTGAATGTCGACCTCTTCGGAGCATTTCACCTGGTTTGGGCCGCTCTGCCCCACGTTCGCGAGTCGTCGGGGTCGTTCGTTGCTGTCACGTCGATGGCCGTGCGACGGTTTCCGGTCAAGGACTCGCTATCGGCGATCCCCAAGGGGGCCGTGGAGGCCCTCATCCGCGCGGTAGCAGCCGAAGAGGGCCGATTTGGGGTCCGGGCAAATGCTGTCGGCCCCGGATTGATGGCGGCCGGTATGTATCACGAGCTCGTTGCACGGGGCGATCTCACCGAGGAGATGCTCGACGACGCCTCCAAGAACATCGCCCTGGGCAAGCCCGGTATGGCTGACGACGTCGCCCAGGCCGTCTGCTTCCTCGCCTCCGATCAGGCGGCGTACATCACCGGGAAGGTACTGGATGTCGACGGCGGCTATAAGATCTGACGAGGTGTATCGGTGACCGATTACGACGCCATCGTGATAGGAGCAGGAGCAGCGGGTCTCAGCGCTGCGGCGCTGCTGGCTACCGAAGGCCAGCGTGTGTTGGTCGTGGAGCGAAGCAACTTTCTGGGCGGCCGCGGCATGGCCACCAACGACGCAGGCTACGAGTTAAACCTCGGGGCACATCTCCTCGAAGACCCCGGCTCGGGGATAACGAGAATCTTTCAGCATGTCGGGAAAGAGTTGCGCCACGGGCCGCACAACACCGACATGCCGGTTTGGAATCACGTAACAGGAGCGTGGGGGTCGATTCGAGACCGCTACTCGGGCGGCAAGGATCAGCTGAAGAAAGTAATCCACGCGCTGCTGGCCACCCCGTACGAGGAGCTCGATCAATGGGATGACCGGCCGATGCGCAGCTGGATCTCTCAATACACCGACCACGAGGGCGTGAGCGACCTTTTCGAGTTCATCAGCGTGATGGAGTGCATGACAGAGGATTGGTGGGACCACTCGGCGAGCGACAACCTCTTCAATCGAAAGATGCACTACTCCGAGAGGCGCATGGCGGCCTACTCATTCTGGCCGGAGGGAGGCTGGGATAACCTCTTCACCGCTCTGCGAGACGTTGTCGTCGATCGGGGTGGGGAGGTTCAGCTGGGGAAGCGAGTCAGCCGCGTGCTGATCGCCGACGGCGAGGCCAAGGGAATCGCATTGGCCCGACCGGATGCCGTCCTGCCGAACGAGATCTTCCACGACGAGATCGTCACCGCTCCGGTGGTGGTCTCGACCCTGCCGGTGTGGCATGTGCTCCAGATCGTGCCCGAACAGCAGCTACCGGATTGGTACGTGGGTCAGATCAAGTACCTCGCCCAGGACCGCTGGCGCATATCTTGGGCAGGGCTTTATGTCGCCATCGAAGAGCCCGTTGCCGTCATCGACCGGCGCGAAATCGCGACCTGGCTGCACAGCCCGATCGGACGTACCTCCGGGTTCATGTTCGAGATGACCGCCATGGACCCCTCGGTGGCCCCCGAAGGCCGTCACCTCTACGTCATGGGTTCGATGCTGCACCGGTTCAACAGAGCACGTGATATCGACTTCGTCAAACAGAAGTTCGACGAGTTCGAAAAAGACATCGAGATCATGTGGCCGGCGCTGCGGAGTCACGTCTTTAAGCGGCGCCACTACACCTTTGACCCCTCGTTCGGTGTAATCCAGAAGCCGGGCCTGGTCGGCCGGTTTCGCCCGCACTGGAAGGCCCCCAACGTGTCGGGTCTCTACTTCGCAAGCGAAACCTTCAAGTCGCGCGGCATAGGGGTTGATCGGGGCGCCAGAGCCGGGCTGACGTGTGCCGAAGATATTCTCGGGCGCCGATTGTGGCCGCTCGATGAGGGGTGGCGCTACTAGACGAGTAGTTCCAACGGATGGGGCCACTGACGTCGGATACTCAAGCGGACTTGAGCAGGTCCTTGAGGTCGTTCATGGCCTTGAAGCTGAACCGTGCCAGGTCCGGGTCGGCGAGACCGGTGACGTTCCACATCACCAGATGGCGCAGACCGGCGGCGTGATAGTCGCCGATCTGAGCGGCGAGCTGCTCCACAGTGCCCGCAAAGGCATAGTGCGCCGACACCTTCGGAGGAATCGCCTCTACGATCCGATTCACCTCCTCCACCGGGACCCGGCTCGGGATGAAGTCATGGAAACCCCCGGCTTCGCCCAGCGGAGGCGTGACCCCGAGGCTCTCGAAGGCCCAATTCGGCATGAGGATGCAAATCATCCGGATCATCGGCGAAGCGAGAAGTCGCGCAACGGACCGCTCATCCGGTCCGATCAGCACATAGCCGAGCATTCCGGGTGTGAATCGATCAAGCTTCCGCCCTGCCTCTTTGGCGCCCGCGAGGATCCGGTCCAACGCAGCACGGTACGCCGCGGGCGACATCTTCGTGGGGAGCCACCCGTCGGCGTACCGGCCGGTCAGCGAGAGCATCCTCGGTCCGTGCGCAGCCACCCAGATCTCCGGCGGTCTCTCGCCGTACGGGTCGAGGCCCATAACCGCGTCCTCCAGCCGGAAGTGGTCACCTTCGAAGTCGACGGTCTCGGTACCCGCGTTCATGAGCAGCCGGATCACCTCCAGCCCTTCGGCCAGCTTGCCGACGGGCCGATCCCACTCGATCCCGTACGGCTGGATGTTGAGTTGTTCGCCTGAGCCGACTCCCAGAATCGCCCGACCCTTCGTCAAGTGGTCCAGGGTGAGCATCGTCTGGGCAACTGACGCGGGATGACGGCGCAGCAGATCGGTCACGCATGTGCCGACGCGGATCCGTTCCGTCTGCGCACCGACTGCCGCCATCATCGCGAAGGGATCGACGTGTACGTGGCCCGAAGGTTGATGTTTGGCGAGCGGCGTGAAGTCCTCGGTCCACATGCTGTCTGGGTGCCATCCCATGAGGTGGTCCGGCCACCACACGGCGTCGTAGCCGGCTCGATCCATCTTGACACCGAGGGCCACGCCGCGATCGACGGGTGGGGTGATCTGGCCGGGGGCACCGAGTTGGATGTCCAAGATCGTCATTCCTCGCGATGGCACACCAAGCGGCCGCAGCCGGACACTGCGAATGCTAATCCCAGGGGTGGTCGCTCACGAGGCCGGCCTCTCGCTGCCATCCCTGTCCCTCGACCGATCCGTTTCGGCAACGGGTACGGCCTTTGTCGCCGCCCGTGGCGAAGCGATGCGCGTCAAGAGGGAGGCGGCAGTCCGAATTCTTCGGCGATTCGCCGCTGCAAGTCGACTTTTCGAATCTTGGTCGCCGACATGGGCCAGTCGGTGACGAACCGCACGTGACGAGGCACTTTGAAAGAGGCGATCATGCCTTCGCACCAATCGATCACCTCCTCGACGGACAATTCGGTCTCAGGCACTACCTCGACATACGCAACGGGCACTTCTCCCAATCGCTCGTCGGCCAGAGCGACGACAGCCGCCATCGCGATTCCGGGATGGGCCATGAGGTGTGATTCGACCTCGATCGCCGCGACGTTCTCACCACCGACCTTGAGCATGTCCTTGAGGCGGCCTCGATAATGGAGGAGCCCGTCGCTGTCGATCATGCCGAGGTCGCCGGAGTGGTACCACCCGTCCTCGTCGAATGCTTCGGCAGTCAGGTCGGGGCGCCCGTGGTATCCCGAGAACAGGGTCGGACCTCGCAGCACGATCTCACCCTCGACCCCCGCCGGGGCCCTCGAACCATCGACGATGTCGCAAACCTCGACCTCGGCGCCATGGAGCGGCAATCCTGGCAAGACGCGCCGTTCGATCGGGTCGTCGGGGTCCGACAGAGCCATAGAACCGGCGACCTCGGTCATGCCGAAACCTGTGACCACCCGTGCTCCGAACAGCTTCTCCTCGATGTCACGCAGCTGGGCGGGAGGCGCAACATTCATGACCGTACGCACGTGCCCGAAGGAGTCGGCGTCGAAACCCTCCGCCTCGACGAGAGCATTGGTAATGGGCGGAAACGCCGTAAACAGGGTCGTGGCCTGTTCTTCTTGGATCAATCGAAGTCCGGCGGCCGGGTCGAAAATGGGCATGGAACAGTAGGTACCGAGCTTCCACAGCATGGCGAACAGCGGCTGGCTGCACCCGACGTGGAACATGGGCAACGGGCCGAACAGAGCATCACCTTCTCGGATGCCCAATCGATCAGCAGTCTCCTGGCCCTGGCGCACCATGGCTTCGTGGGTGAGGACACAACCCTTCGGCAGGGCGGTGGTACCGGACGTATAGAAGATGGTCGCCGGGTCGCCCAGAGCAACCCGCGCCGCGGTGCGCTCGACCGTCCCTCCAGGCACATTCCGTCCGGCGGCGTCCCACAGGGCTGAGGGCAGGAATCCTCGGGCTCGAGAAGAGCTGAGATCGACGACATGATCGAGGAGGGGCGCCGCTGCGAGATCGAGCCTGGCGCCACCGGCGGCCTCGCCATCGGTGGAGAGGTCGGGGAATGCCCTGCCGATTCGCTCTACGTACGAGACCGCTCCACTCTCCTCAGCCACGAGCAGCACCCGAAGGCCTGCGTCGGGCACCACGTGTTGCAGCTCACGCGATTGGAACCTTCCGTTGATCGGCACGACGATCGCCCCGATCAACATCGCTCCGAACCATGCCTCGAGATACGCCAACGAGTTCGGTAGGAGGATTCCGACCCTGTCGCCGTGGCGCACACCGAGCCCGCGTAGCGACAGCGCCGCACTCACGGAGCGGTCCAGCAATTGCGAGTAGGTGCGTCGCTCGCCGGGGAAGACCAGCACGTCGCGATCGGGGGCACGCTCGGCGCCTCGAACGATCAGATCACCTGCTGTGCAGACCTCCCGATACTGCACGGTCAAGCTCCTTCGTCTCGCTTTTGGGTCCCCTGGATCGGCGGGGACCTGCGTTCCTCGATCTATCCGGGACGATCGTAGCGCTGAAGGTTCCCGCGATACCGCTCGCCGCTACGAAGTCGGCCGGCAGAACTTTGGCTCCTGTCACTTACCGGGACTAAACTCTTAACCAGATTGGTTATCACTACGTGGACCGCCCGTGAAGGTCAAGTTCAAGTCGTTCCGATTCGGCGCGCTCTGCACCAACCAGAAAGAGCTGGTGCGCAAGTACGGTCGACCAGTTGCCGAAAAGGTCGCAACTCGCCTGTTCCAACTGACGTCAGTGGCCACGTTGGAAGAGATGCGACACCTCCCTGGGCGGTGCCACGAGTTAACAGCCGACCGGAAAGGCGAGTTAGCAGTCGTGCTCCACGGGGGGTTCCGGCTCATTTTCCGCCCGAGGAACACTCCCGTCGGCGAGAGCGCGGGGCTGGACTGGTCATCGGTAACCGAAGTAATCGTGACGGAGATAGAGGACTACCACTAGCCGTGGCCCACTTGGAAGGAGAGAACGATGGTCAGATCGCCAGTGTTATTTGACTATCTCCCGAACTACGCCGTGCCGCCAGGCGACACGCTGGCCGAGGTGCTCGATGAGAGAGGCATGAGCCAAGCCAAGCTGGCACAACGTACGGACCTCTCGCCCAAGCACATCAATCGGATAGTCAACGGACATGTTCCAATCAGCGCTGAGGTTGCGATCCGCCTCGAACGAGCGACGGACGTGCCTGCCCGGCTCTGGTTGAGCCTGGAGGCCACCTATCGGGAACATCTCGCCCGTCTCGACGAATCCGCTTTGGCACCTGACCTGCCCTTACTCGAGGAGCTACCGATCGCCGCGATGGTGAAGCTCGGGATACTCACGAAACGCCTAGGCAAACATGATCGGCTGAGAGAGGTCCTGATGTACCTAGGGGTCGCGAACAGGAACGCATGGCGCAAGACTCTGAAATCCCAAGAAGCCTCCTTCAGGATGTCCACAGCTCACCGTTGCGACCCGGCGGCGGTCGCGGTCTGGCTGCGGATGGGCGAGATCGAGGCGGCCGAGATCGACTGCGCGCCATGGGATCCATCGAGGTTCAAGGAGGTTCTGAGGCAGGCGCGCGGCCTCACGCGAGAGGGCGATCCCACCGTTTGGCAACCCAAGCTGGTCGAGTTGTGCGCGAGCGCGGGCATCGCCTTCGTCGCCGTACCAGAAGTAGACGGAGCATGGACCAACGGTGCTGCACGCTGGCTCACCCCGAACAAAGGCCTTATCCAGCTCAGCATCAGAGGCAGATGGAGCGACATCTTCTGGTTCTCGTTCTTCCACGAGGCCAGCCATATTCTCGACCAGACCAAGCGGCCCATCTTCCTGAGCGGAAAGAACAAGGACTCACCGGAAGAACAGAAAGCCGATCAATTCGCCCAATCCTTTCTCATTCCCCCGGACGGGGCTGACGAATTGCGCCGGCTCAGGTCCGCGATTGACGTGCAAGACTTTGCTGCGTCCGTCGGTGTTCACCCCGGTATCGTCGTCGGGAGGCTCCACCATGAAGGAATCTGGAACTACTCCCAGGGACACACCCTCCGCAGCAAACTGCAATTCGTGCAGGACGACCCATCGACTGAAAGTCCGTGACCTGGAGTGCCTATTTACAGCCGGTGGTAGATAGCCGTCCGACTGAAGTCCGGATGAACCCCTACAGCGGCCGGAGTTGCCCAGAAACACACAGGAGCACCACTCGAGCAACCCGGAAGGCATCAGATGATCCGTGGACAGCGGCCGGCGACCGCCGGCAACCCGACCACTTGCTGGGAAGGGTCTGGGTGCTCAGAACAGTTACCGCTGTAGTCGCCGGCTGCCTGCTCGTCGTCGCATGTGGAACGGACCCACCCTCCGGCGTGGACCGTGCCATCGCCGAGGCCGCGATTCACGCGGCTGTCACACGCCAACTCGTAGAGTTCGACAACACGTTTGGTCCGGATCATCGGTTCACCGAAGTGCTAATAGTGGACCATCTAGAGACCCGGGCAGGCGACGGGGAACCGGAAGGCGGGCGAGGAGCCTCCCTCACCGACGGCCGGCGTTCCGCTATCCGCGCCGCTGTTGAACACCTCGCGCCGGTCAGGTTCATCGACAACCGAAGCGCCTACATTCGACAAGACGTTCTACAGCCCACGATCCCGGGAAGCGTGATCATCACCCTCGCGCCGGTCGAATTCGACAACGAGGGAGCAACCGTCGGGGCGGATCTGTGGTGCGGAGGCGTCTGCGGTCTAAGGCTCACCTACCGCCTAACTGAAGAACCCGATGGCTGGACCGTTACCGGCACCGAAGGACCCTGGTCCATCTCCTAGTTAGCCGGGCTCTCCACCGCCGCCACCCGCTGATACGCGAGGTCGCCCAGCACCGCATCGACCCCACCCGGATACGGCGGATCGGATGACCCGCTGGGATCAGGCCCTCAGGACTCAACGTCGTCAGCATCGCCATCTGTCGCTCCGGCCTTCCCCGCACAGGTCACCTCCAACAGAAATTAGTGGCCACAGCATGCCGGATCCCGCCCACGATCGCGAGAACCCATGAAGGATCTCGACGTGGCGCGGGTCGAGCCTACCGTCGGGCCAAGGATCCCGGCCTGAAGACGACCCGCGGGACCAGGACCTATTCTCGGTCCGTCACACAGAGAGGTGTCACCTGTTCCTCGATCCGGCCGTCTTCGATCCCGAAGCCATCGACGCGGAAACGCTCGAGTTCAACGCCGATCTCGAGCGCCGTCTCATCGCTCAGGCTTCCCTCACCAATGTCGCTCCGGCCGCCACCCGGGCCGCGAGAGAAAAGGGCGAGGGCGTGTTCGCCCCTCCTCCCGCTTCACCGCGGGCCCGCGACATCTTCATCCCTAGCCCGGGCGGGGACCTCCACCTGCGCGTGGTCGAGCCCGCCGGCCAAGCCGTGGCCGCCTACCTCCACTTCCACGGCGGCGGCTGGGTGTTCGGCAGCAGTCGGCACCAGGACCCGCTGCTCGTGGAGATGGCCGACGCCGCAAGCGTCGCCGTCTTGAGCGTCGACTACCGGCTGGCACCCGAACACCCCTACCCGGCGGCACCCGACGACGCCGAGGCGGCCGCACGGTGGCTGGCCCAGAACGCCGGCACCGAACGGCTTGTCATCGGAGGCGAGTCGGCGGGCGCCAACCTCTCGGTAACGACCCTGGTTCGCCTGCGCGACCGGCACGGATTCACCGGCTTCGAGGCGGCCAACCTCGTCAGCGGCGTCTTCGATCTCACGATGACGCCGAGCATGGCGCTATGGGGCGACGACAACCTGGTGATCAACACGCCCCGGCTTGAATGGCTCATGGACCAGTACGTCGAACCTGCGATGCGCCGAACTCCGGACGTCTCACCCATCTACGCCGCCCTAGATGGGCTGCCACCGGCGCTCTTCACCATCGGGACACTCGACCCGCTGCTCGACGACAGCCTGCTGATGGCGGCGCGCTGGCTGTCGGCCGGCAGCGCCGCCGATCTCGCCGTGTACGCGGGCGGGGTGCACACCTTCTGGTATTTCGAAACCGCCCTGGCTCGATCAGCCCGCCGCAAGATCGCCCGGTTCTTCACCGAGACGCTGGCAGCCGAGCCGGCCTGAAACCAACCTCCGCCCCGGCCCATCCGGCCGCGATCGCGACCTTACGGTCCCCATAAAAGGCGCTACCCGATGGCACCAGTCAGGGTGCGTGGTGCCTTCGGGTCCGTATAGCGGTGCCCTACACGCGAGATGGCCTGTTGGCGACACCAGGCTCCGGCACGTTCGGCCTTCGGATCCAGTCCCTAGGCGTTTCTTGGTTGTCTCCGGATGAGGGACCGGCAGACGATTGATCATGTGCTCAGCGGACGGGTGCTGTAGCGAGACGCTGGTTCGAGGGCCCGGTTCTGGGAGCGGCTCTGCTGGTGATACCTGTGGTGTTCATCGAGGAGTACAGCACTACCGGATGGCTACTTACCGCAGCCGGGATTGCTAACTGGCTCATCTGGGCAGCGTTCGCAGCCGAGTTCGCCGTGGTGATCTCCCTCGCTCAGAACCGGGCCGCCTACGCACGGAAGGCCTGGTTAGACCTGTTGATCATTGTCGTCTCGTTCCCCCTCTTGCCGGGACTGCTCGCATTGAGCCGGCTCGTGCGCCTCGCCCGGCTTAGCCACCTGCTCCGCACACTGCGCCTGGTCCCCATCCAGGCGCGGGGTCTCGCTGCTCTTGGTCCGCTGTTCAAGAAGCGCGGACTCGGGTACATAACTCTCGCGTTCCTTCTGGTCGCTCTAACATCCGGCGCACTGTTCTCCCTGTTCGAGGGCGACTCGTTGGTCGACGGCCTGTGGTGGACGGTCGCGACACTCACGACCGTCGGTTATGGCGACCTGTCTCCGGCCACCGCGGGAGGGAGAGCAGTCGCAGCGGTGCTAATGGTGACCAGCATCGGGGTTGTGTCCTTCATCACCGCAAACATCACCACTTTCTTCATCGAGGATGACGAGCATGCCGACCTCACCGAAGAAGTCCGTTCGCTCACCAGCGTCTAGACCGCATCGAAACACTCCTAACCGACCAAGAGCCCCAGCACTCAGACAAGCCAACAGCCTGATCGCTGGCCAGGCTCAGAGCCGCAGCACCCGCCGACTTATCGCCCTCCAGACCATCAGCGCGATCACGCATCGCCCCTATGACACCTCGCGCCGCCACCACTACCATCTGGCCCGCCTGATCTCGCAGGCGTGAAGCGTTAAGGGGGTTTCTGTGTCCGACGACATGTTGCTGGCCTACCTGGTCTCAAGCTTCCCCGGAAAAACAGAGGACATCGCGACCGAAGCTCTCTGCCATGTCTTCGATCAATCGGATGCTTGCGTGGACGCGTTGAATGGTGTGGTCCAGTCAGGCGTGCACGACATTGACCCCATCCATACCGTCCAGACGCAGGTCATCGGGGTCGATGGGACTCGCCCGGACCTGGTCTGCTTCGACCAGGCAGACCAGGAGAATGAGACAGGTCAGGAGCGGGTGCTCATCGAAGTCAAGTTCTGGGCCCCTCTCACTGCGCATCAGCCCAATGGCTACGTCAAGCGACTGCCCGAGGACGGTCCAGCGGTGCTGATGTTCCTGGTGCCTGATGACAGAGTCCGATATCTGTGGCCCCGGATGAGGATGCGCCTGAAACGCGAGTTCGTCCATCTTGAGGAGATCGAATCCGAGCGCCGCTGCGTGCGCATCAGGGGCAGTCAGCGGCACCTGATGGTAGTGAGTTGGGAAAGCCTGTTGGACGCCATGGCAGCCAGAACCAGCGACAGCGGCGAACCAGGACCCGTCACACAGATCCGCCAACTGCGTAGCCTCGCCCGATACACCGACAAGGAAGCCTTCAAACCCATCCGACCAGGCAACGAGTTCGGCAACGATTCGGATATTCGGCTACGCCAATACCGCCGCCTCGTCGATGCCACAACCGAAGAAGGCACCAGCCAGGGCTGGGCGGATCGCAAGGGCCTGCGTGCGACTCCCAAGCCCTACGGCTACGGCAGATACGTCCGCCTGCACGGCGCCGTAGTCTGGTTCGGCATCCACACAGGCCTGTTCGAGGCCACCGGCAAGACCGCTCTTTGGGCCTCTCGCCACCAAAGCTACGCCGACGAACCTGACGTGAGCCGGGAACTCGGCAAGGAAGACCGCGACTGGTATCACAAGCATGGTCGGCATTGGTTCCCTATCGACCTCAGAAGAGACGCCGAGTACCCCCAGGTACTCGCCGGCGTCGTCGAAAGCCTCAAGGGTTACGGCGACGCCCTCCAGGCAGCCCGGAGGGCCGTCGAACTTCGTGCCAGTGATTCCACCGTTCGTGCCTCAGCGTCCGCCGAAGCGACGGAGGCAAGCTAATTCACGGCCTTGGTCGTGATCCCCAGCCGGCTGGAGAGCGGCCTGCGGTCGTCCGCGTAGATCGCTCCTAGGCCTCTCAGTCCGTAGCGATGGCAGTGCGACGATGAACGGTTCTGAGGCGGACACGCTAGCCAAGCTGGTGGCGCCGGTGGAACTCGTCCTTGGCGGCGTGTAGTTTCTTGCCCACAACCGCGTTGACGCCGGAGACCGTTATGGCTACAAGAGTTGAAGCTCAAACCGAGCCGCTACTGGGGCGGGGTATCTACGACATCGCCGAGGCAGCCCGGGTAGTAGGCAGACACCCCGAGACGGTCGCGCGTTGGACCCGGGGCGTCAACCCGCTGCACCCTGTGGGAAGTGATCGGATCCTCTCTTTCCTCGACCTGATCAGCGTCTGGGTGATATCCGAACTGATCAAGCGTGGCGTTCCCCGACGGGAGATCCGGGCAGGAGGACAATACGTAGCTGAGCACGTCGATACGGACTACCCCTTCGCTCACCAGGAGCTGGCCACGGTAGGCGCCGGCTTCTTCGGCAAATTCACGGATTGGGTCGACGTGGGCAAAGGTGGTCAGAGATCCTTCCCAGCGGTGATCGAGGACCTTCTGAGCCCGATCGAGTTCGGACCCGACCTACTGGCATCCATATGGAGGCCGGCTAGGGGCGTGTGGCTCAACCCCGAGGTCCAGGCGGGCGCACCATGCATCGATGGCACCCGGGTGCCCACCAGCGTGGTAGCTGACCTCAAGGCTGTGGGCGACCACATCGAAGACATCGCCGACGACCTGAGTCTTGACATCACACAGGTACGCGCTGCCCTGCAGTATGAACGCGCCGCCTGAGAGTCAGAGCCAGCGGCGTAGGCCTCCCCGATGCCGTCTCCTATTCGATGAGAACCTTCCGTGGAGAGTGGCCAGCGCGCTGCGGGAACTCGGCTACAACGCCAGCTATGTAGGGAACGAGCAAGACGGTGCTCCTCCCCGGGGATCTTCCGACCAGGAGATCATCAGCCATGCCCGAGCCACCAACCAGGTAGTGGTCACCTCGAATCACGACATGATTCTTCTCTGCCTCGAACAGCAGCAGTCGGTGATCTGGCTGGATCCTCACGGGCGCAAAGTCACTAGGGATGAGATGGTCGTTCTCGTGTTCCAAGCGGCCCACGAATGGGAAGAAATGTTGCAGAGCGCGACAGAGCCGGTATGCATCCGAGCTCTACGAACCAAGAATGAGCGCTTGTCAGTAGAGAGCGCTGTCCACTTGGTGCGGCAGCGCATGAAGCGGCTAGCCGCGAAGAAACGAAGGGCAGCGAAGCCCAAGCCACTCGGATCTCTTTTCGATTCCACGTCTAAGTGAGGGGCACAAGCCTCAGCAAGGGCTAGGCGGCCCAGGCATCTGAGAGTACTTCGGCCTGTTGCAGGACGGCTTGGATAACTTTTTCTTGCTTGTCTGGTGGGTAGTAGGGATGTGTTGAGTCGAGTTTCTGTTTGTGGGACGAGTCAGGGCCGGGGCTGGGTGCCGCATCCTGGGTGGAGTGTCGGTGGTGGCTTGTTGCGTCCTGCGAGGAGTTCGGTTGCCCACTCTGCGAGCGCCGAGGTGCAGGTATCGCAGTAGGTAGCGTCTGGCGTCTCGGTGGCGTCTGGCGGCAGTGGTGTTAGTTGTCTTTCGGTGGTCCGCTGTTGTGCGGGCTGGGGTTGTGAGACGGGCGGTGTTGTGTGCTGTTTCACTTCGATTAGGGGTATTTCCCAGCGGTCTGTTCTGAGGCGATCGAGGTATTGGAGGTCGCCTTCGTCGCCGGTTCTCTCAACGAGGGCGAGGACGGGGGCCGCCGTGATGGTGGCGAGGCGTCGGATGTCCCATCGCTTGGCGGCAGCTTTCGAGAGGCGGCCTATTGGTCTGCCGGTCGGGGTTTTGACCAGCACGTCTCCTTTCGGGGTCTTGTCGAGGTTTATGGGGTTCCCTGCGGAGAGGCGGCTGATCTCGCGGTGGATGGCAGAGTGGGCGGGGTGTGCGCCTGCGTAGCTGAGGTCGAGGTCTGCCATCCCGAGAACGGTGTAGGTGCTGTGGGTGTGGGTCTTGGGGGAGTCCACGGTGGCGCAGCGTCGTTTGTCGATGTGCTGTGCTGGGAGTTCGGGGAGGTACGGGTTCGGTGCGTCAACCCGTTCCAGGAGGCTGAGGGTGGATTTGGCTCTGGTCATCGCTACGTAGAGGAGCCGTCGTGTCGCTTCTGGGTCGTCACTCTGGTCCACTCGTTGCCATCCTCCGTCTGTTACTACAACATGGTCGAACTCGAGTCCTTTCGCGGCGTGGACGGTGCAGACGGTCACTCCTTCTCCTATGAAATGTGACCTCTTTTGCTCGGATAGTGCCTGGTATAGCGCCTCGGACACGACCCGTGGCGGGCAGGGGTCGGACCCGAGGTCCTGTTGGAGTTCGGTGAGGAGGCGGGCGGCCATCATTGTCCATACTGTTGTTTGTGTCCCGAACGTGTGAGGGTCGGGACTGGTGATGTTGGGTAGCTGTGCCCGCAGGTCGGGGATACGGATGTCCTGGTGGGGGCTGGTGGCTAGGTGGTCGAGGAGCAGGCGGAACTCGCGGATTCGCCACAGCCAGGGCAGCCCGTCGTCGATAACACGGCGGACCGGGATGCCTTTGTCTTCTAGGTAGGCGCGTACCAGGTGCCCACGGCTGTGTGTCGTGGAGAACACAGCGAAGTATCCCAGGGCGGTGTTGTCCTTGGTTGTCATCCGTTCGATCCGTTCGGTGATCGAGGCGTTGGCGGCGGTCGGGTCGGTGGCGGTACCGACAACGACGCGGCGTGCCGCCCATTTGTCGTCTGCTGCGGGTCGGCGGCGGGCAGCGTTGATGCGTATCGGGTGGTCCCCTTTCATGCGGTCTTTGTTGTGGGCTATCAGCCCGTTGGCCGCTTCGATGATGTGGCGGGTGGACCGGTAGTTCTCGACTAGATACTCGGGGGTCGCGTCGAAGTCCTCGCCGAACCGTTCGATGTGTGCGGTGTTCGCACCGCGGAAGCCGTAGATGCTCTGGTCGTCGTCACCGACAGCGAGGACCGCCGCGTAGCGGTCTTCATCGTGGCCGGCTTTGCGGGCGATGTGGGCCAGCATTTCGTACTGTCGGTCGTCGATGTCCTGGTATTCGTCGACGAGGACCTGCTCGAACCCGGCGAGGAGACGGTCACGGAGGTCGTCGGCGTCGCGGCCCTCCACTGTTTGGTCACCGCGTAGCCGCTGGTTGGCTTCGTCGATGATCTGGTTGAAGAAGTCGCCCACGGCTTTCCTGTGGGGAAGGTTGGCTGGGTTGGTGGTGAGATGCAGCCGCTCCGCGGCGAGGGACCGCTCGCAGAGCCGTAACGCAAGCGAGTGGTAGGTGTGGATGGCGACACGTCGGCCGAGGTCGGCACCTACGAGCGCTCGTATCCGGGATCTCAGCTCGTACATTGCTGAACGGTTGAAACAGATCACCAGGATCCGTTCGGGCCGTACCCGTTCCACCTTGAGCAGGTAGGCGCAGCGGTGCACGACTACCCGTGTCTTGCCGGAGCCGGGCCCTGCGAGCACCAGCGTGTTCCTGCCTTTGGGGGCGGTGACGATTCTCTGCTGGGCACGGTTGCCGAGGTCGTTGACGATGTGCTGGTAGCTGGCCTCTGACGTGGCACGTTCGGTGACGACCCGGGTTGGGAAGTACCGCTGGCGGAACGCGTCTGGTGGCATCTTGAAGTAGTTGGATATGTAGCGGCCCGCCGCCCCGTCGGGGTCGGCTGCGAGAGAGTCTACGTACCGTCCGATTGCGTGGACCTTGAGCACCTTCTCCGCGTAGTGGTCGGTCAGCTTCTGGTGTTCGCGGTTGGTGTAGCGGCGGCCCGTCTCTGCGACAACCCGCAACGTCATGGCCTGGCGGAACATAGACAGGCCATGCTGGAGCTTTATCACCTGCTGCTCGTCCAAGAACAGCAGCGTCTTCTCCACAGCGGTGAACGTGTCCGGTATCGGACCATTCGCCTCGAAGCGCTCGTCTAGCCGTTGGCCTAGCTCGTGGAGTGAGAAGAGGACGAGCCGCTCCCCTCGCTTGTTCGGGTCTTGGCGGTCGGCTACCGCTTCGAGGGTGGAAACGACCGAGCGGGCAGCGCTACGGCGGGCCTTCAGATAATCCTCAACCCCCGCCCAGCCCGTATCGAGGCCGATCCGGATCGTCGCCCTGCTGGCACTCTTCACCGTTATTGGTGTCCGGGCTGAGAAACCGCCCCTCGCCCAGCCGTCAACAAGCTTGAGTAGGTCCTCAGTCTCTATCGCCACGTCGCGCTCTCTCAGAGCGGCCAGCAGCCACCCGACGGACACTTCGGTTTCGGACCCCGCCCCGAGATCCCGGTACGCGTCAAGCAGGGCGTTCAGCAAGTAGCGTTCCAACTTCGCGACCCGGTCCAGTCTCTCCGCTGCCTTGCCGGCCACCTTGTGACTCAGGAACGCGGAGAAGTATGTTCCTTCCTCCAGCACACCCGCCCGTCCCATGTCGTAGAGGTTGCGGAAGATCTCCCGTTCGGCGGCTTCGTTCACGAGGCGAGGGTTGTCGCCGTAGCGCCGCTCCAGCGACTTGAACAGCCGGCGGTAGGGGGGCAGCGAAGCCAGATGGTCGATGTCGATACCGTCCCGGTCGTCAGCGTTGCGGAGCACCTCCAACGTGGCTTCCCACCGTCCCCGCCGCGCACGGGACAAGTCCAAAGCGTCCATCTTCGAGGCGGCGGCGTCCCGGGTAGCGGGAACACCTTGGAACAGGCGGGTACGGTTCTCGTCGCGGAGCACAAACCGGGTGCGCTCCAGCCACGAGATCGCCACCTTGACCTGTGTCGCCGCGTCGTGTCCCTCGGGATCGAACGACGTCACCATCTCGGGGACACGAAGCAGGTCCGCAGGGGAGACAATGATCTCCTCGCGGTCCCCTCGGCGGTGCCGACGGACGGCCCGCAGTATCTGCGCGAGGTCGCGTTTGGTCAGTTCGCTACGGGACACCAGGTCGAACTGCCGTTCGAGGTCTCCCGGGTTGTAGAGGAGCACACAGTCCGCCGGCTTCCCGTCCCGGCCGCCCCTACCCGCCTCCTGCAGGTAATTCTCGATAGACCCCGGAACGTCCGCGTGGATCACCACCCGGACGTCGTCCTTGTCGATCCCCATCCCAAACGCGTTGGTAGCCACGATCACTGGCAGGTCACCGTCGATGAAACGCTTCTGGATGGCCTGTTTAGCGGGGGGTTCGAGACCAGCATGGAAATGGTCCGCGTCCCAACCACGCTGGCGGAGCCCGTCCGCTATCCGCTCAGTCCCCAGCCGGGACCGGGCGTAGACAATCGCGCTTCCCGTATGCGGTCCTGCCGACGATCCCCCGCCTATCCGCTCCCGCAGCAAAGCGTCGATGCGGGGTTCCTTCTGCGCAGTCGGTAGCTGCTCTACGGTGTACCGAAGGTTGGCCCGGTCGATCTGTTCCCCCGACAGGACCGTCAGCTCGGTATCGAGCTCACGGCGGAAGTAACGGCACAGGTCCTGTTGCACAGCCACGGTGGCTGTAGCAGTGAAACACGCTACCGGCGCCGGCGGCACGCCCTCACGTTCCGAGAACTCTCGGATGAACCGTCCCGCGTACAGGTAATCGGGACGGAAATCATGACCCCACTGGGACAGGCAATGTGCCTCGTCGAACACCCACGCAGCGATCTCCCGATGGCGGAGCGTGCGCCCGAAGGCGGGGCTGCGTAACTGTTCAGGTGCCACATAGAGAAGCGCAAACCGGCCGAGACGGACACCCTCAAGAGTGTCACGGCGTTCGAGGAGCGTCTGCAGACCGTTCAGCGTCGCGGCGAAGCTCGGGGTTCTCGTCCTTTTCCTGAGCTGTTCCACCTGATCTTTCATCAGAGCCTGGAGCGGGGAGAACACCACGGTCAACGCCCCGGTCTGCTGATTGTTCAGAATCGCTGGCAGCTGGTAGCACAGCGACTTGCCGACACCTGTCGGCATGACCCCCAGCACAGGCCTACCAGCGTTCACATGATCGGTTAACCGTTCCTGAAGCGGGAGGCCGGTAGCCGTGGTCGGGGAACGGCGGAACCCGTCGAACCCGAAGAACCGTTTCAGGCTGCGCCCCACATTGTGATGCTCAGCGCAGTACCGGCATCGGGGATCCGCGCAGCGCGACCCCCGCACCTTCCGAACCAGAGCACCCACGTCCCGGTACCTGTGATGCACCCAATGTGGTAGCACCGACTCGGTACCCACCACGGTCAGCCAAGCCAACGCGTAAGCCACCGCAGGCCGCCGGCTCCGGTCCGAAACCAACGATGGCAGCACCCGACGTAACATGGTTGGACACGCCCGACCATCGGCGAGGGCAACCACCCGGTCCACCAACTCAGGGCCAGGCAACTGCACCCCTCCCAGGGCCTCCAGAAACTGGCCCGTACCCCCCTCCAAGCACGACCGGTAAACATCGAGGAGGCCAGGCCGAACCTTCCCCGCCTCGGCCAACAACCCCCAGCAGTCAACAAGCAGATCCCGGCACAACTCGCTGTCAGCAAGAGGATCACCCTGCTCGCCCCTGACGTCCTTGTACTCCTTCACCAGACGGTGATACGGCCGCTGGGGACTCGCCAACGGCGAAAGGAACAACGTGTCGATAGAAGGCAACGACAAGAGCCTGGCGCCAGGAGAGTGCCGACGGATTATCGGCAAGTCATGTTCGATAACCTTGTGGCCTACCACGAAAGAAGCCCCACGACCGAGCACGTCAACCCGCCGGATCGCCCGACGCGTATCCCCCGCTGACCGCCCCACCGAAGGCACCACCACCTCGGTATCCCCGAAAACACCCGCAATAGCGCGGATCCCTCCGTTACCCCGAGTTTCCAAATCTATGAACAGGCACCGTTCTACAAAAGGGATCACAACCGAAGGCCGACGGTACCACCCGCGGGTTACCGCACCGGCAGTGGGTGCTGGCTGTGGCCTCTCGGACGGTGTGTGGGTGAGCCGCTACGACGGCGAGACCGAGACGGGCACTGGTCGCGGTTTCGACATTGACCACCTGGTCCAGCTCAAAGAGGCGTGGGATTCGGGTGCTCACGGCTGGGATGCCCTGACAAGGGAACGATTCGCCAACGACTCGGGATATGAACATTCGCTGGTGGCGGTATCGGCGGGGTCTAACCGTTCAAAGGGTGCGCAGGATCCCACAGGGTGGTTACCCCCTGAACGGTCACAGCGGTGCTGGTACGCGGCAGCGTGGATCAATGTCAAGGCCCGGTGGGACCTCAGTGTGGACCCTGCCGAAGCCGATACCCTGCGCAACATCCTCTCGGGCTGTTCGGACAACGCGGCCGACACCGCGCTGCCAGCACCAGTCGTGACCGGAGCCCAACCGGCTACAACAGCGGCAGAGGCGGGTTCCCAAGACGAGGGTTGTCACCCTGACTACAGCCCCTGCCTTCCATATCTGGGCGGCGACGCGCTCAACTGCGGTGACCTAGCGGCCGCTCAGAAACCTGTCACCGTCCGAGTGCCCGGCATAGACCCCTACCAGTTGGACCGCGACGGCGACGGCCGAGGCTGCACCAGCTGAACCGGTCGGAAACCGAAACATCCCTATCCTTGACAATTCGTGCAAGGTCGGCCCTGCGGGGAGCGGGTCGTCGTGTGGGGAGGAGACGTATCCCGTGGTTGAAGTCGCATCGCTAGATGAAGTTTCGCTTCGGTCGGTGTGGCGGGACGAAGCCCGAGAGTTCACTCCGTGGCTTGCGGCCAATCCAGGCCTGTTGGGCAAAGAACTCCAGATGGACCTTGAGCTCGAAGGCAAAGAAGTCCCCGTTGGGACGTTCTCCGCGGACTTGGTTCTTCGGGACACGAACACTGGCGAGCGAGTCGTAGTGGAGAATCTGTTGGAGACGACCGACCATGACCACCTCGGGAAGCTGATCACCTACGCCGCCGCGCTGGAGGCTCGTTGGGCTGTTCTGGTCGCGAGCCAGTTCCGTCCCGAGCACCGCTCGGCGCTTACCTGGCTCAATTCGATCTCGGGTGAGGGAAGCGGTTTCTTCGGAATCGAAGTTCAAGCAGTCCGTATCGCGGATTCCCCCACGGCGGTCCGACTCGACATGGTTGCCAAACCCGACGACTTCTCACGGCGGGCACGAGCCGGGGCGACTAGCTTGTCCGAGGCTGGAGGTCGCTACATCGAGTGGTGGGCAGAATTCCTTCCCGAGTTCCACGTCGCGCACCCAGGTTGGAGCAACGCTCAGACACCGTCGCCCTACAACTGGATGAACTTTCCTAGCGGCAAGGGTGGCGTTCGCTACGGACTTAACTTCGCGTATCCCACCGGCGCTTCCAACTACAGTCTCTCCGCGCATGTGTACATGGACGACGGCGACTCGGTATATCCGGCGCTTGAGGCCCAACGGTCGGAGATCGAAGCTGGGTGCGGTCTCGATCTCCGATGGGACCCGGGTGAGAACACGCGATCCGCGCGGATTGAGGCGTGTCTAGACCCCGCGGATCCCGCGGACCGGGCCCAATGGCCCGAGTACCGAGCCTGGGCCATCGAGACACTCGGCGAACTCCGCCGAGCCTTTGCGGCACCGATCAGAAACCTGCCGTGACAACGGCGCCAGCCCTATCAAAGCTGTGCTCCTGACCCCCAAGCTGACCGACACCAGAACCGGTATGGCACCCGCAACTGCAACACAAGACAATGCCACGGCGTACGATCGGATCGCCTCACCGCCACCGTTGACCGCCTACCACCCGATACTCCACTCCACGGCGTAGGCTCCGGACTGCGCAGGTCACCATCGGGCGGACACCGCCGTAACGTGGTACTAGAAGTGGGACTCCAACCCCCTGTCCTAACCCAAACTCCGCTCTAGCTGGCCTTTTGCCGGTTACGACAACGGACAGCTCCTCCGTAGGCGCAGAGTTCAAGACCCGGGGGAGCCAGTCGAGGGCGTAGCTGGCGGCGTCGCTCCGGGCTGCTGAGCGACGGCTATTCGTGGCCCGCCAGGTGACCCTGTGATACTTGGCTCATGGAACCAACTGAGCAAGTCTTGGGGAGCGGGAAGAGCACCGTCCTCAAGCTGATCGAATCCGAGCTGGCTTCGCGAGGCAGCCTTAATAAGGAAGAGCGGGTTCTTGTTGTCGGGACCGACCCCTGGGGGTACGACCCGGATGTCAGAGCCAAGTCCACGCTGCGGTGTGGTTAGTCGTAGCGGATTTGGTCGAGGCGTGAGATGGTGATGCCCTCGGCGGTGTTTTGGTCCGTTGGGTGGTCGAGGTCGTCGGCTAGGTCTCGCATGAGCCGGAGGGTACGGATGACCGTGTTTAGGTCTGCCCGGTTTACTTTCGGGGTGCTCAGCTGCCGTAGTAGCGCGTTACACCATGTCAGGGCGGTGTGGCGGATCATGTCGGGGTCCGGGCCGAACGGGGTCGGGTAGTTGAGGGGGTCGGCATCCCTCCGCGCCCGGTGGGCTACCCATGAGGAGCCGGGTTGGTCCCGTAGTGTTTCTTTCGCCTTGGCGATCATTGGGTCGATGTAGAGCTGGGTGTACACCGTCCGGGCTATCTGTCGGAGTTCGTCGTCGCCGATGGCGCGGCCGTGTTGGGCGGCCACCGCCCGGCGTAGCTGGGGGATGGTCGGTTGCTGGTCGGCCCGGAGGACGTTATCGATGGTGGCTCGGAGGGCGGAGCCGGGCCCGGGTTCGGACCAGTGGGG
>JAGWAN010000038.1 GCA_021296345.1 Acidimicrobiia bacterium
AAGGGTCGGGCTGTTCGCCCGTTAAAGCGGCACGCGAGCTGGGTTTAGAACGTCGTGAGACAGTTCGGTCCCTATCCGTCGCAGGCGTAGGAGATTTGAGAGGATCTGTCCCTAGTACGAGAGGACCGGGATGGACGTACCTATGGTGTGCCAGTTGTCCTGCCAAGGGCACGGCTGGTTAGCTACGTACGGACAGGATAAGCGCTGAAGGCATCTAAGTGCGAAGCCCACCTCGAGATGAGATCTCCCACCGGGTAACCGGGTAAGGACCCTGGTAGAACACCAGGTTGATAGGCCGGAAGTGTAAGCACAGCAATGTGTTCAGCGGACCGGTACTAATAGTCCGAGGGCTTGATATTCGGAGTCAGGCGTTTTCATGCTCGCTATGGAGTGCTCGAGGAGCACCCCCCGCCCGTGTCGGGTGGGGGATTGACAAGTGAAGTCGTCCGGTGGCTATAGCGGCGGGGACCCACCCGTTCCCATTCCGAACACGGAAGTTAAGCCCGCCAGCGCCGATGGTACTTGGGGTGCAGACCCCCGGGAGAGTAGGACACCGCCGGGCACTAGGTAGAGGGCCGCCCGATCCGTTCGGGCGGCCCTCGCGTTGCAGCAGGGAGGGCCCGCGGCCTGCTGTGGGCACTATTTGGTCTGCCTGCGTAACAACTTGGTGTTCTGGCAGTTGTCGGTGTCCCGTCGCTTCATCCCGCTTCCTCAACGTGCCGCTGCGGTTAAGCCTTCGTCAGCGGGCCTTGCGAGGAACGCCGCTGCCGACGCTATACCACACCGTCGTTCCACAGACAGACCACTAGAGTGTGTACCCCATACAAGACGAACACCCGATGACAGAAGTGACGACCTGCCGGAATGCTCAGATGGAGGTGAACGGACGCCCGTCCGGGATGGGCGAGTCGCTGACGCGTAGCTGAGGAAACTCCGCCACCGCACCGGCTCCCCGGGGTGGGCCTGTCGGCCTACTCACTAGTTCTGAGCCTTCCTGGCCGTTGGGCTTCCTCCTCCGGTTGCCGGCTCGCAACGAAGGTCGGCCTAACCGGTCGGTGGTCATCGGGGATTGAAAGACCGGGAGGCCGCTCCATGGATACGACGCTATTCGTGCTGTGCGGGATAGGGCTCATCGCCATCGGATGCTTGATCCCCATGCTCGTGATGTATGGACGTCTACGCCGGCAGGTGCTGGATGAGCGTGGAGTTGACGTAGACACCGCCCGCCGCGAGGCGCAGCGCTTACTGGGCAGGGCTGAGGACGAAGGACGGGCTCGGGCGGAGGCATACCGCGAGCGTGAGGAGGCGCTGCTCGAACACCGGAAGCTGGAGATGGCCGCCTCCGAGGAGCGCCTGATCCAGCGGGAACGGACTCTGGAGCAGCGCGCGTCCAACCTGGCCCAGCGCGAGCAGATGCTCGTCCATCGTGAGGCCGGGGTATCCGAGCTTCAGGGCGAGGTTGAGGAGTTCGCCGAGAGCGCTCGATCCAACTTGGAGCGCATCAGCGCGCTGGACGCCCGCGCCGCTCGGGAAGAGCTGGTCGAGCAGGTCCGCGACGAGGCACGACGGGAGGCGATGCTGCTGGTGCGGGACAGCGAGATGCGGGCTCGTGAGGAGGCCGACCGGCGGGCCCGGCGGATCCTGGCCACTGCCATCGAGCGCCTGTCGACAGAGGTTGTCATGGAGAGCACCGTGTCGGCCGTTCCGCTCCCCGAGGAGGAGATGAAGGGGCGGATCATTGGCCGGGAGGGTCGCAACATCCGGGCTTTCGAATCCGTCACGGGCGTCAACCTGGTGGTCGACGAGACGCCCGAGATGGTGGTGGTCTCGTGCTTCGAGCCCGTCCGGCGAGAGATCGCCCGGATCACGCTCGAGAAGCTGATCACAGACGGGCGTATCCACCCGGCCGCCATCGAGGATATGTACGCCAAGGCGCAGGCCGAGGTGGAGCAGTCGGCCCGCGACGCCGGCGAGTGGGCGCTGCTCGACGTCGGCATCTCACGGATGCATCCGGAGCTGGTAACGCTGCTGGGACGCCTCAAGTACCGCACCTCCTACGGCCAGAACGTCCTCAATCACCTGGTCGAGTCGGCCCACATCGCCGGCATGCTGGGGGCGGAGCTCGGGGTTGATCCCGTCCCGATCAAACGGGCTGCCTTCCTCCACGACATCGGCAAGGCGGTGTCGTACCAGGTCGAGGGGGCGCATGCGCTGATCGGCGCAGAGATCGCCCGGCGGTTCGGCGAGGAAGCGCCCGTGGTGCATGGCATCGAGGCGCACCACAACGATGTGGAGCCTCGTACCCTGCTGGCCATCCTCGTACAGGCCGCCGACACGGTCTCCGCGGCTCGTCCGGGTGCGAGGCGGGTGGAGCTGGCCTCCCATGTGCGGCGTTTGGAGAAGATGGAGGATCTGATCAGCGAGTTCGACGGGGTGGACAGGGTGTTCGCCATGCAGGCGGGTCGCCAGGTCCGGGTCGTGGTCGATCCGGACAGCGTGACCGACCTAGAGGCGTCCGACCTGGTGCGGCGAGTATCGCGCCGGCTCGAGCGCGACCTCCGTTACCCCGGCCAGATTGAAGTGACCGTGATCCGGGAACTTCGGGTCACCGACTACGCGCGGTAGGAGGGTACCGAGAAATGTCCAGCTGGCCCGATTGTCGGCAATGAAACCCCAGGTCACACGGTGGCGGGCCAACCCACCCCCGTCTCTTCCGACAACCTCCTAGGCGGGTCGAACATGGGCCACATCGTCCAACTCGCGCCACCGGCGCGCCGCTCTGTCGAACGGCGGCGGCCCACCCGCGCCGGGCGGAGCTATTTCCTGCGCACCTTCGGTTGCCAGATGAACGAGCACGACAGCGAGCGGGTAGCCGGGCTGTTCGAGGCAGACGGCATGGTGAGAGCGGGCTCCCTGGACGAGGCCGATGTGGTATTCGTGAACACCTGCACCATCCGGGAGAACGCCGACAACCGGATGTACGGAAACCTGGGTCAGCTGAAGCGCCTGAAGGAGGCTCAGTCCGGCCGGATGCTCATCGTCGGCGGTTGTGCCGCGCAGAAGGATCGGGAGCTCGTCCGGGAGCGCGCCCCGTGGGTGGATGTGGTGCTGGGTACCCACAATCTCCATCGAGTGGTCGACCTGATGGACCAGGCTGAGGAGTGGGGTCCGGTCACCGAGATCGTGGATGCCCTGGCCACCATGCCCTCCGAACTACCGGTCCGCCGGGAGTCGCCGTACTCGGCTTGGGTGACCATCCAGATCGGTTGTAACAACACCTGCACCTTCTGCATCGTGCCGGCGGTCCGGGGGCCGGAGATCAGTCGCAGGCCCGGTGACATCATCCGTGAGATAGAGCAGCTGGCATCCGAAGGCGTGATCGAGGTCACCCTGCTGGGCCAGAACGTCGATACCTACGGGCGGGACCTGGCCATCGACGGGCGCCGTCGCCCGATCTTCGCTCAGCTGCTGGCTCGGGTGGGCGAGGTCGAGGGGATCCGGCGGATCCGGTTCACCAGCCCCCATCCCAACGACTTCCGCCGCGATGTGGCCGACGCGATGGCGGGCACCGAGGCGGTGTGCGAGCAGCTCCACTTCCCGCTCCAGTCGGGTTCCGACCGGATCCTGGCGGCCATGCATCGGGGCTACACGGCCCGGAAGTTCCTGACCCGGTTAGCGATGGCAAGGGAGGTCATTCCTGACCTGACCGTGTCCACCGATGTGATCGTGGGGTTTCCCGGCGAGACCGAGGCGGATTTCCGGAAGACACTCGAGGTGGTCGAGGAGGCTCGCTTCGACCAGGCCTACATGTTCCTGTTCTCGGCTCGCCCCGGGACCAGGGCGGCGGCCATGACCGACCGTTTCGTACCCGACCCCGTAGCCAAAGAGCGGTTCGGGCGCCTGGTGGTGACGCAGACCCGAATCGGGTCGGAGCGCAACCGGCGCCACGTGGGCCGGCGCATGGAGGTGCTGGTGGAAGGACCATCCAAACGGGACCCTTCGGTGGCCACGACGCGGAGCCGGGGCAACAAGATAGTCCATGTCGACGGGGAGTTCGTTCCGGGAAGCCTGATGGATGTGACGATCGAGCGAGCCGGGGCACACTACCTGGTCGGCGCTCCCGCCTGAGGCCGGGCGAGAAACCGGTGGGCTTGCCCCATCACTCAAGTCGCATCATCGCCGTTCTGGGACCTACTGCATCGGGTAAGAGCGACCTAGGGATGGAGTTGGCCAGGCGCTCGGGTGGAGAGATCGTATCGGTGGATTCGATGCAGGTCTACCGGGGGATGGACATCGGGACGGCCAAGCCGTCGCCGGCCGATCAGGCCGAGGTCCGGCATCACATGATCGATGTGGTTGATCCGGACGAGGACTACGCGGTGGCGGAGTTCCAAAGGACGGGCCGGGTGGCCATGACCGCGATCGCGGCTCGGGAACGGCCAATGGTGATCGTGGGAGGCTCGGGCCTCTACTTCCGGTCATTGGTGGATCCTCTACGGTTCCCGACTTCCGACCCGGCGGTCAGAGCTGCGGTGGAAATAATGTCCCCTACCGAGGCGGTGGCCGAGCTACTGGATATCGATCCCGGAGCGGGTGACCATGTCGATCTGGCAAACCCCCGCCGCGTGAGCCGAGCCCTGGAGATCGTGCGGCTGGAGGGTGGGACCCCAACGGAGCGGGCAGCCGATCCGCAGTTCGAGCGGGTGAGGAACTACCAGCCGGAGGTACCGTTCGCAGCGATCGGAGTCGACCCGGGCGACACGCTTGGCGGGCGGGTGGAGCGCCGGATCGATCAGATGCTCCGAGCGGGGCTGGTGGAGGAGGTGGCCGGGTTGGCGGGCCGGTTGGGCCGGACCGCTTCGTCGGCCGTTGGGTATCGCCAGATGCTCCCGGTCGTGGCCGGGACCCGCACCGTTAGGGAAGGGCGGGAGGCTACGGTTCGAGCGACCATGGGTCTCGCCCGGAAACAACGTACCTACTTCGGGCGGGATCCGAGAATAAGGTGGCTGGCCTGGCATTCGGATCCGGCGGTCCGCTACGCAGCGGCCAGGAGGGTGCTCAAAAAGACGGGCATGGGTTGGCCCGCGACGCTTTGACCTGGGGTTCTATTGCCGGGGATCGGGCCCACTGGACATTTTCGGTACCCTCCAGTCGAATGATCGGGGAGACGAGTTCTTGGAGTTCTTGAAGATGGAGGCGCTGGGCAACGACTTCATCATGGTCGAAGGATTCACTCCGGACCCCGGTGAGGTGCAGGCGTGGTGCGATCGTCGCCGCGGCATCGGGGCTGACGGGGTCCTGGTGATCTCCGGTCCCGATCGCTCCGGCGCAGCCGCTCGCATGAGCCATTGGAACTCGGACGGCTCGGTCGCCGAGTCATGCGGCAACGGGCTCCGGTGCGTGGCCCGCTACGTGTTCGATCGGGGATGGGCGGATGACCGTGCGTTCATCGTCGAGACGCCCACCGGCCGTAGCGGCGTGGAGGTGATGACAGACGGATCCGTCCGGGCGGAGCTCGGTCTTTACCGGATCGGCGATTCCGTTACCGCCTCCGGGTATCGGTTCGTTTCGGCGAGCGTGGGCAACCCCCACGCGGTCACGTTCCTGGAGGAGTCCGCCGGGATTGACGGTGTGGACCTGGGCGAGATCGGGTCCCTGTTGCAGGATCATCCGGCATTCCCCGAGGGTGTCAACGTGGAGTTCGCCGCTCCGTTGGAGCAGGGAGTCTTCCGGGTGCGGGTTTGGGAGCGAGGGGTTGGAGAGACCCGGGCATGCGGGACAGGCGCGGCGGCCGTAGCGGCGGTGGCGCACGCCCAGGGCCGATCCGGACCGGCTGTCGAGATCCGGTATCCGGGTGGCGACCTCGGTGTCGAGATAGCCGGCGAAGCGGCTTGGATCAGAGGTCCGGCTGTACCGGTGTTCGCGGGGACTATCCCAGCTTGAACCGGGGAGGACCGGCGGCCAGGCTGCGGAGCACGGCCACTACCTTGCCGAGGATTTCGACTCCCGAGCTGTAGACCATGGGCTCGTAGTCGGGGTTGGCAGCGTGAAGGACGACCTTCCCGGGCTTCCTCTCCAAACGCTTGACGGTGGCTTCCTCCCCTTCGATCAGGAACGCCACGATCTCGCCGTTCTCGGCGTGGGGCTGGCTACGCACCACGACCATGTCACCGTCGAGAATGCCGGCCTCGATCATCGAATCGCCCCGCACTTCGAGCATGAAGAGCGGTCCCCCGGCCCCCACCAAGGCCTCGGGCAGGGGCATGACCTCCTCGATGTTCTCCTCGGCCAGGATCGGTGCGCCGGCGGCGATCCGTCCCAGGAGGGGAACGTCACGGGTCGTCACCGATGGGCGGACCGGTTCGTCAGCGCGCGGCGTCAACACCAGGATGGCGCGGGGCTTGGTGGAGTCACGCCTGATATGGCCCGCCTCTTCCAGACCCTTGAGGTGGCGGTGGACGCTGGCCGGCGAGCGGAGTCCCAGATACTGCCCAATCTCCCGCACTGAGGGAGGGTACCCCTGTTCGGCCACCGCCCTTTGGATCAACTCGAGGATCTGTTGCTGCCGGGGCGGCAGGTCGGTCGGATCGCCTGGTCCCTCGCCTCCGGTGAGGACTGCGCTGGTCGGCATGGTCGATACTCCTTGTCAATCGTTGTCGGCATAGCACCTTACCGCAGATTCTCCCGGAATCCCGAACTCATGTTCGGACCCGCCCTCCCTGGGCGTCCGGACCGGAGAGAGTCGCGTAAGGTACTTGACGGCCCGAACACCTGTTCGCTAGAGTGACCTCATGAAAACGAACATTTGTTCGGAACCAATCCAACCCTACTACCCGGTACCTGGCGGGCGCGGTATTACCGCCGGACGGATACCAGCGTCCGACCCACGGCGGGCCATGCTGCGGATGGTGCTGGTGCCGGTCATCGTGGTGGGTATGGCGGTGCTTCTCCTGGGTCCTCAGGCCGACGCCGGACCCGAGTCCGTGGCGATGGTTTCCCATGTGGTGAAGGCGGGCGAGACGCTCTGGTCGATTGCGAGCACCCACACTGCTCCCGGAGACGATGTCCGCCGGACTGTGGCCCTGATTCGTTCGGCGAACGGGATGCCGTCTGGGACGGTGCGGGCCGGCGCGACCATCACGATTCCGGTGGGCGAGATTCCCGGCCGGGGGAGAAGCGCGGGCTCCTAGATGGCCAGTGGCCAGTGGACAGTCTGGCAGGGAACACCCGACCATCAGAGAGGGCTCACGAACAGAGGGGGCTCACGACTTTCGAAATGAACCCAGCCCCTACTGGCCAGTGGAATCAAATAACAACTAGCAACTACAGCTGCCCGACGATGGCCGCCACCTGATCGAGCTGGCTCACCGCCCAGGTCTTGACCTCGCCAATGGGGACATGGAGTTCCTCGCGGAGGCCCGATATCGCTCCGCCCAGCCGGTGCCTGACATCAGCGGCTCGGGTGGCGTCACCGCTCCTTAGGGCCGCTATGTACTCGGCCTGGATCTGCTCGACCGAGGCCATCGTTTCCGACGCCCTCTGGCGGAAGCCTTCGAAGACGGGATCGTCCGGAAGCCTGGCCAGCAAAAGGCTGGTCTCGGCGATCGAGGTGCTGAGTTGGAGAGCGATCTCGTCGACCTGGCTGGGCGGTGCCTGTTCCGGGAGTTCGGGAAGGTTGAAGGCGAGCGACATCGTGAGCGAGTAGGCCATGGCATCGCCGATCTGCTTTCCGATGCTGAGGGCTTGCACGGAGCCCGAAGCCAGCAGGTCTCTCGGCTCTGCCAGGGCATTGATACCCGGTGTCCTACCGAGAATCGGGGTGCTGGGCAATGGTTCCGTGGCCAGCGAAGCCGAGCGTCGGGCGGCGATGTCGAGATCGCTGAGGTGGCTGGTCAGCGTAGACAGGCCGGCGTCGCTCGATAGGCCGTCGGCGTACACCGAGTTGGCGACCGGTCCGAGCGTATCGAAGAGTTCTTGGGCCGATCGCGTGTACTGGGCCTCGCGCGCGGCGGCGGCCTGGACCGGCATATCGGTCAGCGTCTTGTAAGTGGCGCCGATGAGGGTGACCAGGATGGCGAGCCCGGCCACGATGACCAGCTTCCGCCAAAGGGCACGACGGTGCTTGGTCCCCGCCTCAGGTAGATCATCCGTTAGAAGCTTGGACTCCATGTCCCATTCGGAAGTGGCGTCCCACATGGCCTTGACCGCATCGCCCGTACTGCGGGGACCGTTCATCTCCGCGGTGACGGAACTGAGCGAGGGGAGCCGGTTCCAGTACTCGTCATCGGGCGTCGCCGGCTCGAAGGACTCCTGCCTTACGGTCTGCGGGTCGTCGAAGGAGGTCTCGACCTCGCCGAATCCGAGCAGGGAAGCCAGCGGTGAGCCTTCCGACGCGGGTGCGGCCGGGAGGAGATGTGTCTCGGGAACCTCGGAAAAGGCAGGGATGTACCTGGCAGGCCGGCGCCCGGATACCGGGGATCGGGACCGTCCGGCCGTTACCCGCCTCCGCGTGGCCGACTTGCCTTGTTCGACTAGGGGTTCCCGTCCTGATCGGGCACTCGACCGGTCGGCGGACACGGAGGGTCGGAGCTCGGCCGGACCCTCCGGGGACACTTGGGGGTCAGCCATGGGAACGGCCCACACAGAGCGATGCGTCCATGAGGGAAGGAACCGGGCCAGACCGCTACGCTCTGCATCCATATGGGAGGGCTGGTAGGGACTCCAACTACGGCCGGCAAGGTGCTTGCCGCGGTAGGCGCGGGAGCCGGAGGCCGAACGGGTACCTGTGGCGGTATCGGGCTTGGCCGCGGGCCGAGCCGAAATGATCGGATGCGGATGCTCGGGTCTTAACGTAACCATTGGGCGGTGTGCTCCTGCGTGCCGTACTCCGCCCGGCTTCGAGAGCCCCGATTACATCTTGTCTGGGATTGGTGAAGCGTGCATCTTAACGTTCTCAAGCTCGATTCGGAACTACCTTCGCCCACCCGCGCCCACCCGACCGATGCGGGGCTCGATCTGTACGCTCGTTTTCCCGTCCGGCTGGAGCCTGGAGAGTACGCCACGGTCGATACCGGAGTAGCTGTGGCCATACCGGAAGGCCATGCAGGCCTGGTGCTCCCCCGGAGCGGGCTGGCCCGCCGGTACGGGGTGGGTATGGTCAACTCCCCGGGTCTCATTGATGCCGGCTATCGCGGGGAGATCCGCGTGATACTGATCAATCAAGGTCGGGAGCGATGCGGCATCGCCCGCGGGGACCGGATCGCCCAGCTAGTGGTCTTGCCGGTTGCGCTCCCGGTGCCACGACCGGTTGATCGGTTGGATGAGACCGAGCGAGGAGCGCAGGGATTCGGCTCGTCGGGCCGCTAGCCCTCTGACTATTCGTGTTCCCCGCACACCGACGTGCATCAGGTCACTTCAACCTCATCATTGCGGAGCAGCCGCACCTCACGTGGCGGTGAAGGCCACGCCAGGCTGAAGACGGGCTTGTCGAATGGTTATGACTCCAGGTCAGGCGAGCCGAAGCGCCGCTCCTTCATCCTTTCAAGCCCATCTTCACCCTTTCAAGCCCCCATCCACGAATGATCGGGGCTAGGAAGCCAACCGGTGGGTTCTTGCCGACGGCTCCGGTGAGTAAGGAACCCCGGTTGCCACTCGGGTTCCGACAGACGTACAATGAGGAGGCGCGCGGAAGTAGCTCAGTCGGTAGAGCGCAACCTTGCCAAGGTTGAGGTCGCGGGTTCGACCCCCGTCTTCCGCTCCAAGCCCGGGCCGCGCCGGGTCCGAACCGGCAGGCGCAGGTATACGGCGACGTGGCCGAGTGGTTAGGCACAGCTCTGCAAAAGCTGCTACACCGGTTCGATTCCGGTCGTCGCCTCGCATGCATGAGAATTCGGGCGCTTAGCTCAGGGGAAGAGCGCTTCCTTGACGCGGAAGAGGTCACAGGTTCAAATCCTGTAGCGCCCACCGACCAAATCGCTCTTTAACCTGGCGGTTTATCGGCGATTTGGTCGGAACGTGTTCTCGTTCTTGTATACGACAGGTTGCGGTTAAGCTACTGCGGTGTGAGAAACTGATTCATGCCTGATGCGCACAGTTTCCATTACCACGGACGATAGGTTCTTGATTACTATCGGAAGTGGCAAGGCAATAGTTCTGGCCAGAAAGGGAGTTTTCCATGCCGATGGGTGAAGACCACAAGGCGGCTCTTGCAAAGGGCAAGCGCGAAGCCGCCAAAGTCACGAGATATCTGAAGGCCCTGGAGGCCGGTCAGCCCGGTGGCGCGGCGCGTGCCAAGGTCTTGGAGCAGAAGATCGAGCGGTTGCGCGATGACATCGCCAGCGAGGACAACCTCTTACGGCGTGTCAAGCTGATTCAAAAGCGTTTCGACACAGAGGACAAGCTCAAGGATGTGGACACCTCGATCGACTTTGAAGCCTTGGAGGCTGATTTCATCGGGGTGGTGGTTTCGTATTCCGAGCGCAATCAGATCAGCTACCACACCTGGCGTGAGGTGGGCGTACCTGCCAAGGTCTTAAAGGCGGCGGCAATCAAGCGCACGCGGCGCATCTAGGAAGGTACCGCAAACGTCCAGTTGGACCGATCGTCAGTAACGAAACCCCAGGTCTAGGCAGCGCGGGTCAACCAATCCTTGTTTTTCTTCAGCACCCTCCTGGAGGTTTCGCTACGTCCATTTGGGCCCGCCAGGTGGTAACAACTCCCAGGTCAGCGGACTCGGGCCAAGCTACTCCCGTCTTTTTGGCAGCCTCCTAGACCCATCCCAGTTCCGCCAACCGGGCGTCGTCGATGCCCAGATGATGACCGATCTCGTGCAGGACGGTCCGACGGATCTCCTCGATAGTGCTAACCCGGTCGAGTTCCATCTCGATGTGGCTTTCCATGTAGATAGTGATGCGATCGGGTAGCACGCCCGCATAGTCCATACCGCGATCGGCCAGCGAGATGCCTTCGTACAGGCCGAGGAGATCCTCACCCGATGGAGGCCGCTCCTCGACCACCACCACCAGGTTGTCGAGTTTGCCGGCGATGCCGTCGGGTAGTTCATCGAGGACCTGCTCGACGACCCGCTCGAATTCCTGGCGCGTCAGGCTGATGGCGCTCTCTCCGTCCGTGTCATAGGAAGGGGTTATAGATGGGGTCATGGGCAATGACAATTCATCACGGATCCGGCGCGGGGAACCCGCCGGTCACGGCTACACTTGCTGCCCCCGGGCGCTTAGCTCAGCGGGAGAGCGCTGCCTTCACACGGCAGAGGTCACTGGTTCGATCCCAGTAGCGCCCACGTTCCTCGACAGGTGGCCCGATCGGCGTGGCCAGCTTCTTCCAACTCTCGTCCTGGTGAGCCTTCTGGTGGCTGCGTGCGGTGGATCCGGCCGGGATAGCGTTGATGATGGGCGCTCACGCTCTCTTGTAGCTTCCGGTCACTCCATAGGAAGTACGCGGGAGCGGATCCGGGCGATCGATCTTCTCGACAGGTTGGCGGTTGCACGTGAACGATGGAACGGGTACGACCGGGATCTGTTCGTTCATTGGACGGACGAGGACGCGGACGGATGTGATACCCGCCGTGAGGTTCTTCTGAGGGACGCTCATTCCGGGCTCCGTCTAGATGGCCCGGAATGCCGGATCGTCTCGGGCGTCTGGTACTCGGCCTATGACGACATGTGGGTGGAAGGATCGCCGGCCGGTTTGCACGTTGACCACATGGTGCCTCTGCAGGAAGCATGGGACTCGGGTGCTCATGCGTGGGGTCCCGGCCGGAGGCGGGCCTTTGCTAACGACCTCGACGGCCTGGCTGCGGTTACGGCCGGGATAAACGAGGCCAAAGGCGCCGATGACCCGGCGCAATGGATGCCGCCCAATCCCGATCACAGGTGCGGTTACATTGCCTCGTGGATCGCCATCAAGGCCCGGTGGGAGTTGACCGTAGATGGTCGGGAGGCGGGATTCCTGCGGGACCTCCTCGGCGGCGAGTGTCGAGGTTTGGCGATATGGATGGGCGGGACGCACTGAAGGTGTTGGCCCGTGAGGAGTCGGCTGCCTGTCCCGGCTCACCGTGGAGCGTTTCGAGCCTTGCCAGGGTTTTCGAGAGCGAGAAAACCGAAGAAAGGGACGGTTTGTTCTCCTATGCTGTTAGCGTACTGGTGCCTAGAACGCGAAAATCGGGCGCGGCGGCGGGTTTTCGCATGTCGAGACGACAGGGATCGGGTCGGCTGGTCGTGTGAAGGAGATGTCTTGAGAAAGCGGGCGTTACTAGTAGCAGCAATGGCCATCGTCGTGGCGGCGTGCGGCGGAGGCGATGAAACTCCCACCGAGACCACCCAGGAGACTTCCGGAGGGGTTACCGCAACCTCCAGCCTGGTCAGCACCACTTCGGCTCCGGTAACTACTTCCTCCGGTGGCTCAGAGCCGTCGGAAACGACCTCCGCCACGACCGTGTCCCAAGAGGTGGCCACTACGACTACCGCCACCACCGAGGCTCCGCCCACCGGCACTGCGGAGCTGACCAGCGATGATGTTGTGACGCTGCGCGCCCTGGGTCCGGTCACACTGGGGATGACCGTAGAGGAAGCCGTTGCCGCCTCCGGGTTGACGCTTTCCCAGGACTTCGGCCGGGCATCGACCGACAACTGTTACTACGTGACGGCCGGCGCCGGCCTACCGGGCGTGGCGTTCATGGTGGTCGATGGTGCGGTGGTCCGCGTAGAGATCAACGCACCCAGCGTCATCGCTACCCGGTCGGGTGTCAGGATCGGCACGCCGGAAGCCAGCGTGCGCGAGGTCTACTCCAACAACATCCAGCAGGCCAACGACGCCGTGTCGGAGGGCCAGGCCTTGGCGTTCGTTCCCAACGACGAAGCGGATGCCGACTACCGCATCTACTTCGCTATCGACGGTGGTGAGGTGTCCAGCTACCGGCTCGGCATCCGGCCGGCGGTCGACAACTTGCTGGGCTGCCAGGGCTAACACCTCAAACTTCACCCGGTCGCCGCTCGCGGCACCTGTGACGTGACAACGAACCGGAATGGCAGGCATCGGCAGACTGCCGGACTTGCTCACTCCTTCCGGCCGGCCGTTCCGCTGTTCCTGTTCGTACGGTTGCTGCGCCCCGTCCGCTCGCCCGGCTGTCGCATCCGGCGGGCCATTTGGACAATGACCGTGCCGGCCCGGGCCGGAATGATGGCAAAAGGCCGCCGCCGGTCCGCAGGAACACCTTCCCGGGTGAAGATCCGCAGGAGGCTGAACAAGGCGGTGGTCAGGAACAGGACGCCGACGAACCAGTAGAGGCCGGCAGGTCCGAGGACGTCCATGACCTGCGCTCCGGCGATCGGGCCGATGACGGCGCCGATCCCGCCGGCAAGCGACAGGACAGTACTCACACCGACGGCCGACCCGGGAGGGACCCGGTCGTTGATATGGCTGAGCGCCAACGGGTACACGCTCAGGGCCACTCCGCCGACCAGGAAGGAGAGCGTCAGCGCCCCCCAGCTGAGCGGGTTGACGTGGACCATCGAAAGGCACGCACCCGCGCACACGAAGCCCGTACCCAGTATCAACCTCCTCCGTCCCAGGCGGTCGGACAGCTCGCCGATGGCGGGCTGGAGCACCACGCTTCCGACCACGGCGGCAGAGGTGAACAAGGCGATGCGGTCAACGCTCATACCCGATCTCGCCCCGAACACGGCTCCCAGCGTCAGCAACGCCGCTACCCCGACTCCCTGGCTGAAGGCGGCAAAGATCCCTAGGGGTGCGGCCTGCCAAACAGTAGCGATCGGTAGCTTGCCGGAAAGCACGGGTCTGGGAGCTGGAGAGGTCGACAGCGTGATCGGGATCACGGCGACCGAAACCAGTATCGAGGCCGTGATGAACAGCGCGATCCCGGATGGATCGCCCAGGACGATCAGCATCTGGCCCGCCGCCAGCCCTCCCATCAGCACCACCATGTAGATGGCGAGCAGGCGTCCACGGTTCCGGTTGGTGGCAGCCTCGCTGAGCCAGCTCTCTCCCACGATGAACAGGCCGCTCATCGCGAATCCGGTGATCAGCCGCGCCAGTGACCACACGGCCGGGGAGGCGTTGAGGATGTAGATGAGTGTCGAGGTCGATGCCAGCGACGCCAGAGCGGCGTACACGCGGATGTGGCCGACCTCCACCACCAGGCGCCTCGTTATCCACGCACCCCCCAGGAACCCCACGTAGTAGAACGCCAGGATCGTGCCGGTGGCGGTGGTCGAGAAACCCTCCAGCTCGGCCCTGATGCCGAGCAACGGGTTCATCATCCCGTTTCCCAGCATCACGAAGAGGACGGCCAGGAGCAGGCCTCGCGATCCGAGGATGGTCTTGGTGGTGCCATCGGGTCTGGGAGCTGAACCGGAAATGGCCGACGGACTCATGGATCACGTACCTCGGGAGAGTTCGGGTGGGAGGGGTGATGCCACCGTGGCGATTCAGGACCACCACCGGTTGGCCGGGAGGGCACCGTAAGGAGCCGCCCGTATCCGCCTGCATGGTAGCCAGAGGGGGCGTTTACTCGGACAGGTTTCTGATGTTCCGGGACCGGCATGCAGGGCGTATCGAGACCGGTCCGGCCCATATCCGGTAGCGTTCTCAGCGCCCTTTCCAGACCGGGTCGCGCTTCTCCGCGAACGCTAGGACACCCTCCCGAGCATCCTCCGACTCCACCATCTTGCGGTAGGCGCCGACGGCGCCGGATCGCAAGGTGTGAAGCGCGTCGGCAACCGGGAGGTTCCCGGTCCGCCGGCCGATGTCAAGGATGGCGGCCACTGCCAGCGGGGCGTTGGCGGTGATGCGGCCGGCTAGGTCGTGCGTAGTTTCCAAGAGATCCGTCCCGGGTACAACCTTGTTGACCAGGCCGAATCGAAGGGCTTCCTCCGCGGTCAACCGCCGGCCCGCCAGGAGTACTTCGTTGGCCAGCGGGGCCGGTAACAGTCTGGGAAGCAGGATGGACCCCACATCGGGTATCAACCCGATCGAAGCCTCGGGCAGGAAGAACGTGGCGTGTTCCGCGGCGACCACCAGGTCCGCTGACATGACCAGTTCGAAGCCGCCCCCGACCGCCATGCCGTTGACTGCGGCGATGACGGGCTTGTCGAGGCCGGGAAGCTCGGGGAACCCGCCGAACCCGCCCGGGCCGAAGTCGCCGTCGTAGGCCTCCCCCTCGGCGCCCGCGGCCAGATCCCAGCCGGCAGAGAAAAACCGTTCTCCGGCAGCCGTGAAGATGGCCACCCGGAGATCAGGATCGTCCCGGAACGCCGCAAAGACGGCGCCGAGTTCCCGGCTGGTCACCGCGTCGATGGTGTTGGCCTCGGGCCGGTCGAGGGTCACCTCGAGGGTCGATCCCCGGCGGACTCCCCGGATGGCTTCGTTGGTCATGATCCGGAGTGTATTGGCCCTGCACCCACGTGACCCGGCCGGCGTGTCCACGACCCACGAAATCCCCTTGAGAAGGATCCGCTCACCGGCTGCTGACGGTCCCGGCGATCGTCTCGGCTGGCGCTTCCGCAATAGGCCCGAGATCTATACTCATTCTCGTACGAAGACCCCGGGCGCTCGGCCGTGGCCACGGTCCGGTGATGCGGCCCGGGTAGCCGTGAGAGTACCCTCCGAGGAGTGGCGACATGACACCGGAACAAGTTCTTGCCGAACCGCCGCGAGTGCTGACTCAGGAGCAGAGGGAGTCGTACTTCGAGGGCGGGCATGTGAGCGTGGAATCGCTTGTCTCCCAAGAAGTGATCGACCGGCTCAACGAGGTCACGGCGGTCTTCGTGGAGCGGAGCCGATCGGTCACCCGGTCGGGGGAAGACTATGACGTGGCCGATGGCCACAGCCCGGACTCGCCCAGGATACGGCGTCTCAAGATGCCCGACCGCCTGCACGACACGTACTGGGAGTTCGCCACCGGCCTGATCGCTGATGTCGCCGCCGACCTGGTGGGGCCGGACGTGGTGTTCCATCATTCCAAGCTCAACTTCAAGTGGGATGCCGGCTCGGACGATGTCAAGTGGCATCAGGACATCCAGTTCTACCCGCACACCAACTACAGCCCGCTGACGATCGGCACGTACCTCGCCGACACGGGCATGGACGACGGCCCCCTGATGGTGATAAAGGGCAGCCACGACGGTCCCCTGTTCGATCAGTATGACGAGGAGGGGAACTGGGTCGGATGCCTGTCTGCGGAAGATTCGGCAACCGTCGATCTCGGAAGGGTCGAGTATCTCACCGGACCGGCCGGCTCGATCACTGCGCACAACTGCCGTACGGTCCACGGCTCGCCGCCCACCTCCAGGCCGAGTGGTCGGCCCCTGCTACTCAACGCCTATGCCTCCGCCGATGCTTTCCCCTACACAGCCCACCCGCAACCGACCCGCAACACGGGGAAGGTGATTCGCGGCCAGCCTGCCCGATGGGCCCACCACGATCCCCGGCCGTGCCTGATCCCGCCGGACTGGTCGGGCGGGTACGAGTCGATCTTCGCCGCTCAGGTCGAGGAAGGCTGAGCCAGGACCACCAGCGCCTTCCGATGTCGGGGCGGTCGGACGGTCGCGATCCTGCACCGTAGGTTTCCTGTTATCCCAGAACAGGGTTGTACATGTCATATTTCCGGTATATGATACTGGATACCATAAGCACCAGCGGTTCGAAGTCGACCGGACCGTGGGAGGGAACATATCGTTGAGCCGCCCCGTCAAGGGGGTAGGGCGGACGCGCTCGACTCCATGGTGGGGGAGGGCCCAGCGGGCGGAGCCCGCAGGGCCCTCGATTTTCCCGTTCTTCCCGTGAAGGAGGTTGCTAGGAGCAGGACCCGTCTTCCGGGTTGGTGGAGATCAGGGCGTCGACCGCCCAGAGTGCTTCCTCGGTGAGGATGAGGGGATTGATCTCCAACTCGACGATGTCGGGTCGGCGGGCCAGCAGGGCGGTTAGCCGGTCGATGATCTTCCAGATCGATTCGGGGTCGGCGACAAAGCCGGGTGCCCGGTGCTCCAGCAACCGCCCGATGCGGAGCCGGCGGAGCGCTCGTCGCAACTCGGGCTGGGTGACGGGTGCCAGCAGGCTGGTGGTGTCGGCCAACCACTCCACCAGGGTCCCGCCAGCTCCGAGCGTCACCACGAGACCGATCGGCGGTTTCCGGCTCACCGACACGAGCAGTTCGGCGACGGCTCCGGTCACCTGCTCCTCGACCAGCACCGGACGGCCACCATCCCCCAGTTGGTGGATCGCTGCTCCGAGTTCCTCCAGGTCACTTATCCCGGTGATCACCCCGCCGGTTCGCGACTTGTGAGCCGGGCCGACGGTCTTCGCCACCACTGGGAACCCCGGTTGATGAGGCAACCGGGCGGGGACGCTACCTGATTGGCCGTCCACGACGACGCCGTAGGGTACGGGTATTCCCTCGCCCGAGAGAATCGATTTGGCAGTCGGTTCGTCCAGGGTCACGGCAGGACCGGTCGAGGTACCGGCGGGAAGGTGGAGGGATGGGGGCCGATTTTCGATCCATAGCCCCCATGAAGCTGCTGCCGCCAGTCCTCCAAGAGCTTCGTCGATCGAATGGGCCACGCCGAGGCCCCGCTCCGTTGCGAAAGCCCGGACCGGGCTGGGAAGACCCTCCGGAAGTCCCGACACGATCACGCCGACCCGACCCGCTCGGTTGGCAGCGGCGGCGAAGGCCCGGAGTGCGGGCCACCAATCCGTATCGTCGTTGCCCTCCGATGGCCAATCGATGACCAGCATGGCGGCATCGAACGGTCCCGCCACGACCTCGTTGAAGCATCGCTCCAGGGCTGGCTCATCGCCCCAGATGAAGGTGTGGTAGTCGAGCGGGTTGGTGATGGTCACCATCTGCGGCAGGGTGGCGGCGATCCGGTCCCGGTGCTCGCGGCCGAAGGCAGGGAAGGTCACCGGATAGCGAACCGACCGATCGGCCACCAGTGCCGCCTCGCCCCCGGAACACGAGAGGGAGACCAGCCGGTTCCCCGGAGTCGCGCCGACCGTGTCCAGCAATCCCAGCGTGGTCATGAAGTCCGGTATGGACTCCGCCGTCACCACCCCGTAGCGCTCGAACAGGGCGTCATAGGCGGCAGCCGGGGCGGATAGCGCAGCGGTGTGCGATGAGGTGATGCGCTCGGCTTCCTTCGACCTCCCGGTTTTGAGCACCACCACCGGTGTACGAGTGTCCCGGCAGGCGAGCGCTGCTCGACCGAAGGCGACCGGATCGACGATCGACTCGGCATGGATGCCGACCGCCGTCACCTCGGACCGGGTCGCGAAATGCTCCAGGCAGTCCTCGGTGGTGACCGAGGACTGGTTGCCCAACGAGATCACGTAGCTGAAGTCGATTCCCCGCCGGTTCATGGTGAGGTTGAGGGAGATGTTCCCCGACTGGCTGATCAGGGCCGGCCCGCTCCGGACACGCCGGCAGCCCTGGACGTCAGGCCATAGGGCGGCACCCACCACCGCGTTGATGGTCCCGTAGCAGTTGGGTCCGATCAGAGGCATCCGGTGCCCGCTCACCAGCCGTTCCTGGATCTTCGCGCCCCCCTCGCCGGCCTCGGCGAATCCCGAGGCGTAGAGCACCGCCCCGCCGCAACCTATCGCCGCCAGTTGCCGGACCACCTCGATCGTGAGCCGGCGGTTCACGGCCACGAAGGCGGCGTCCGGCACTCCCGGCAGGTCGTCGAGCGAGGGGTAGACCCGGCGTCCGGCCATGTGCGATCGGGTGGGGTGGACCGGCCAGATCTCTCCCTCGAAGCCGAGCCGGTCCGACTGGCGGATGGCTCGTTCGGCGGGGTCGCCCCCTACTACCGCCACCGTCCGGGGACGCAGGAGGCGGCCCAAGTCCCGAAGCGGCACGTCGGGTTACCCGCCGAGAGGTCGGAGCATGGACCGGGAGATGATGTGGCGCTGGATCTCGGAGGTTCCGTCCCAGATACGGTCCACCCGGGTGTCCCGCCACAGTCGTTCCAGCGGCAACTCGTCCATCAGGCCCATGCCTCCGAAGATCTGGATGGCTTCATCCGTCACGAACTGGCACATCTCGCTGGCGTACAGCTTGGCCATGGCCGCATCCGCGTCGGTTATGGAGCCCTGCCCATCCTTCCAGGCTGCCCGGAGGGTGAGCAGGGTGGCGGTCTCGTAGCGGGTCCGCATGTCGGCGAGCTTGAACGACACCCCCTGGAACTTGCCGATCTGCCGGCCGAACTGGGTGCGCTCGGCAGCCCATCGGGTGGCCAGGTCGATGGCGCGCCGCGCCCGTCCCAGACACGTCGCAGCGACTTGGAGGCGGGTCGACCCCAGCCACTCGTTGGCCACCCGGAAGCCCTGGTGCTCCTCTCCGAGGATGGCGGATGTGGGCACTCGGCAATCGTCGAACTGGAGGACGAAGTTGTGGTAGCCCCGGTTGGAGACCGCCCGGTATCCGGGCCGCACCTCGAATCCGGGAGTGCCCATGTCGACCAGGAAGGCGGTGATCATCTTCCTGGAGCCTCGGGGACCGGGTTCCTCGCCGGTGGCGGCGAACAGGATGACATAGTCGGCGAGATCGGCATGGCTGATGAAGTGCTTGGTGCCGTTGATGAGGTAGCTGTCGCCGTCCCGGACCGCCGCGCAACGCATGCCTCTCAGATCGGAGCCGGCATCGGGCTCGCTCATCGCCAGGCACTCCACCCGGTCTCCTCGAACCGTGGGAAGGAGGTACCGGTCGATCTGTTCATCCCGGCAGGCCTGCAGGATATTGGAAGGTCGCGCGACGATGTATTGGAGGGCGTAGGAGGCAGCTCCGAGCTCCCGCTCGACCAGCGCCAGCGTGAGCGGGTCGAGCCCGGCCCCACCGTGGCACTCGGGCATGTTGGCGGCGTATATGCCGGCGGCGATGGCACGCGACCTGATCTGGTCGACCAGTTCCGGGCGCACCCGGCCGGAGCGCTCCACCTCCTCCTCGTAGGGGAACAGCTCCTTCTCGGTGAAGGCGCGGGCCACGTCGATCATGAGACGTTGCTCGCCGGTGAGGTCGAAGTCCATCAGCTCGTTCCCCTCGTCTTCATCACCCGGCCCAAGTAACTGGGTCTGTCCAGGGCAGCGTGGACGTGGCGGATAGCTTGCAGCGCCCGGGCTGGCCGCCCGCCGATCGGCGCAGGGTGGCCCGCCGCGGTGTCCATATGCAGCAGCATCTGCTCCGTGGTGGCCACCTGGTCTCCGGTCGTATCGTCGAACATCTCGTGATAGATGTGGAGGCGCTTGTCGTCGAGGCCGACGACCAGGGTCGTGAATCGTAGGGAGTCGTTGCCCGCCACCTCCCGCAGGTAGTTGATATGGGTCTCCACGGTGTAGAAGGAGTGGCCGGCGGACCGGTAATCCTCGTCGTCGCCGATGTACCGGAACAGAGCATCGGTTGCCCAGCCGAAGGCGGTGAGGTAGGCGGCTTCGGTCATGTGCCGGTTGTAGTCCACCCAGTCGGGTTCCACGTCGCAACGGTACAGCTCCAGCGGCGCCGCCACCTCGATGCCATCCGTCCAGGTCTCGGAGGTTTCGCCGTAGCGGCGGGCCTCCCGCCTGGCCAGGATCTCACCCGCCCCCAGCCCCGCCGAACGCAGCGCTCGCATGGTGGCGATGAGGTAGTCGTCCCGTAGCTGTTCCAGGTCGTCGACGCTCCGCCCGTCGGCCTGCCGGCGGGTTCCCTCCACCATGGAATGGATGAGAGAAGCGGTGAGCTCCGGCGCCTCAAGCTTGCTCCAGGGGAGCTCGAGGGCGGGACCGAACTGTTCCAGCATGTGACGCATCCCCTCTCTCCCGCCGGCGAGGTGGAAGGTGAGGTTGGTGCCCATGCCGGCCCAACGCAGCCCGGGTCCGTAGACGACGGCGTCGTCCAGTTCCGCGGTGGTGGCGATGCCTTCGCTGACGAGGTGGAGTGCCTCCCGCCAGAGGGCTTCCTGCAGGCGGTCCGACAGGTAGCCGGGGACTTCATTACGGACGACGAGGGGGTACATGTCCAGGAAGTCGTAGACAGCGGCCGCCCGCTCCACGGCGTCGGCGGAGGTCTCGGCGCCACCCACCACCTCGCAGAGCGGGAGCAGGTAGACGGGGTTGAAGGGATGGCCGATCACCACCCGGTCGGGGTGGGCGCAATCGGAGGCGATCCGGGTGGGGAGCAGTCCGGAGGAGCTGGAGGCGATGATGGTATCGGGCCGGGTGGCCGCGTCGAGACGGGCCAGAAGTGTGCGTTTGAGGTCCTCGTCCTCGGGCGCCGACTCCTGGATGAAGTCGGCGGCGCGGCACACCTCCTCCGGGGTGCCTGCGAACCGGATCCGATCAGGTTCGGCGCCCGGGTACAGGCCCAGCCTCCGCACCGAGGGCCAGGCCCGGCCGATCGCTTCCTGCAGCCGGTCCTCGGCGCCGGGCGCCGGGTCCCAGGCCACCACGTCGATTCCCCGGCTCAGAGCCCTGACGGCCCAGCCGGAGCCGATCACGCCGGTTCCGATAACACCGAAGGCCTCAGGCTGGAGAGCTCCCTCGACCGGCGCCATGGAGCAGATTGCTAGAAGGCCACCTGGCCGAGCCCTTTGAGGGCTAGGCGCCGGCGGGTCTCGGTCGGATCGGCGGGCTCGCGTGACAGCTCGCGCAGGATCCGCACGATCTTGGCGACCTGCTCGGCGTTGGACTCGGCCAGCTTGCCCTTGCGGAGGTAGATGCCGTCCTCGAGGCCCACCCGCACGTTCCCGCCCAGCGTGGCGCCGGCGGTGACGATGTCGAACTGGAACCGGCCGCCACCCAGGATCGACCACTCGAGGTCGTGCCCGAACAGCCGGTTGGCCACCGTCTTCATCGCCACCACGTTCTCGACCTCGGGGCCGATCCCACCGAAGGTTCCCATGACGAACTGCATGAAGATCGGGGGCTTCACCAGTCCCAGGTCGGCGAAGTGGGCCAGCGTGTAGAGGTGGCTGACATCGTAGGCCTCGAACTCGAAGCGGCATCCGGTCTTCTCGGCGAGCACCGTGAGCATGTACTCGATGTCGCCGAACGTGTTCACGAACGGTTCCCATTTGGTGCTCTCGAGGAAGGGTTCCTCCCAGTCGTACTTCCACCGACCCTCGTAGCGGGGAATCATCTGGAAGAGGCCGTAGTTCATCGTGCCCAGGTTGCAGGTGGCGAGCTCGGGCTTCAGCACTTCGATGACCCGGAGACGCTCCTCGATGGTCTGGCCTGTCGCGCCTCCCGTGGTGATAGAGATAACGGCATCGCACTCCGCCTTTATCCCGGAGCAGTACTCCCTGAAGATCCCCGGGTCGGAGATCGGCCGCCCATCGAGCGGATCCCGGGCATGGAGGTGGATGACGGCGGCGCCCTCCCTAGCGGCATCGACCGACTGGCGGATGTGGTCCTCCACCGTCACCGGGATGTCGCTGTTCATCGTGGGGGTGTGGGAGGAGCCCGTAACCGCACACGTAACGATCACACCACCCATTCGGGCACTCCTTTGTCTCGCCGGACCTTCCCTGGACCAGGGAGGGTAGGCCGTTTCGCCGCCGGCCGTCGCGGATGATACGGCCCGGCCCGAACTATGACGTCAGCAACCGGATCCCGTGCCGGCACCAACACCGGGCGATCACGTCCGGGAGTAGCGGCGAACCAGATCTCACCGCGCTGCAACAGCCCAGTCGGACCAGTCTTCCGCGTTCCCCCAATCGGCGATCCGACCAATAGCCATCTCGTCATCCGTGAGTGGCTGGTCTGCGCACCGCTGTACGTTGTCAGCCTCGTCATCGCCCACATGGAAGCTGAGACTCGTCATACGGTCACACTACTTGTGCATCACCAGGGCGGGGGCCGGCGACTCCGCCGGCGCGCCGTACCATCCGGTGATCCGCGTGAGGCCATGGTCTCGCCGGATGCACATCCGGAACGCCATAATGTTCCCTAGTCAGCGGAAGCAGGAGGGCAGAGGTGAAGGTGGGAGACAAGGCGCCTGACTTCGAGGCGCTGGATCAGCATGGCAACACGCTGGTGTTACGCGAGCTGCTCGAGTTGGGACCGGTGGTGGTGTACTTCTACGCGAGGGCGATGACTCGGGGCTGAACGCGCCAGAGCTGTTATTTCCGCGACCTGTCGGAAGAGTTTGCCGAACTCGGAGCCAGCATCGTGGGAATCAGCGCCGATCAGGTTGATCGGCAACTTGAGTTCGATGACGCCAATTCCCTGGGTTTCGCGCTGCTCGCCGACCCGAGCCGCGCCATCGCCCGCAGCTTCGGTGTGTCGCGGGGCCGCTTCCTTCCGGACAAGCGGCGCACGTTCGTGATCGACCGCGACGGGACGGTGTTGCGGACCGTCCGCTCCGAGCTGAACATGCGCCTCCACTCCGACCGCGCCCTAGAGGCGCTCCAGCAGGCGATCAACTCCTGAGACGGCCGAGACGCCAGAGGTGGCACACCCCTGGAGGAGCGTGGTACGCCCCTTGCCGGGGTCAGTATGGACCTTTTTTCCTCTAGTACGTTGCTAATTTGACAGATACCGACGAATCGATTCTCTACCACGCATCTCGCTTTAACCAATTCGGGAGGGATGGTGACTCATCGTCCTGTGTCGTCTCAAACGATCTGGGTTCTTCGACGAGCACTCCGGGGTGCATGTCGAACAACGTGGGTCGTCCTGATTCGGCACGGCGCTGGCGCTTACGCCTGGCAATCACGTCGGCACGATACTCCGCGGACTGACGAAGAGCCTTCTTGTTCACAGATGACATAATGCGCACACCGGCATCATGATCAGTCGCAAACACCATTGTATAGACGGGGGCGCCTTGCTCGTTGCCCATTTCAATGGTGAGAGTCTTGTTGTATCCGAGATGGTGTTCTAGTCGAAATCGGAATAGTTGAACATATAGCAGTCTGGCTTCAGCAGCGGTCAGACTATCTGCTGCTCGTCTTTCAAATATGCGCCGCCAACGGGAAGTTCCGAAGAACTCAGTGACAGAACGTGATATTTCTTCAGTATATCCCATCGCCGAATCCCAACCAGCAAGTCGCTGAATCGTCGTATGAGGTAACAATATCAACATTTCGGCCTTTGTTCTGGCCCTTTCATGCTTGAATGACGCTATAGAGTAGAGGGTGGACCAAGATACAGAGAACTTATCCGGATCTACAAGGGCAAAAGTAGCAGACCAGTCTAGCCTCTGACTCCGAAGACGCTGCAGTTCATGGCCAATTGCGTCATTGCAGTCACCGGGGATGACACTATATCGCGGGTCACCTGGGAAGAGCTTGGCAAGCTGATCAGACAATTCTAAGGCTTTGGGCGGAAGTTCGAAAAGTGAGAGATGATCAAACGGAGGAACTGTCTTAAGGGCCCGTACTGTAGATCCTGGGAAATGTCGACTAGGATCATCACGTCGGACATTGTCTACTTGACCGGCGAACAGATCTAGATACAGCCTCGACTGAGCTGTCTTAGAGGCCGTCGTAAACTTTTCGAGGTATCGCGATAGGGTGT
>JAGWAN010000039.1:0-34517 GCA_021296345.1 Acidimicrobiia bacterium
CCTGGTGCGGGTGGAGGGCTTCTCGAAAAACAGGCCGATCCGGGAACCGGCCAGAGCACCTGACCTGAAACTCCGGTCGTGGCGGAATCGGGTGGCTGATTCCACCAGGCGCTCCAGAACTCCCCGGTCGAGGTCGGCAATCCCCAGGAAGTCGTTCACATGCTTCCCCGTAGGACGCCACCCAACCGATCCGCGACGGCGGCGGCGATGCCCCGCCCGATCGGAGCAGCCTCTTCATCGGAGATGGTGTGATCCATAGCGCGCAACGTGATCCGCACCGCCAGGCTCCTGTGGTAATCGGGTATCGAGGCCCCCCTGAACTCGTCGAACAACTCCACACTCTCTAGGTGCCGACCGGCTGACCCCTCCACCACCTCCAGCAAGCGGCCCGCCGGAACCGTATCGGCCAGCACGAACGCGAGGTCGAACACCATGGGCGGGTAGGCGGAAACATCCTCCAGCACCCAGGACGGACTCCCCGACACGAGGGGACCGAGACCTATCTCGGCGACCGCTACCCGGCCTTCCAACCCGAACTTCCGCACTGCAGCCGGATGGAGTTCCCCGACCATCCCTATGTCGTTCGCGCCACACGTCACCACCGCTCCCCGACCCGGATGGAGGCCCGGCAGCGATTCCTGGCGGAGTTCCAACCGGCGGTCGGCGACCCGCGCCAGTAGATCGACCAGCCCGGTGGCGGCGAATGCGTCCACTCCGGGACCGGACAGGACCATTGCCAGGTGGAACGGCTGGAAGGGTATGCGGGGGTCATCGGGATCGTCGCGAGCCGTGAACACACGGCCGGTCTCGAACAGGCGTACCGACTTCAGACCCCGAGCCGCATTGCGCGACATCGCCCCCATCAGGCCTGGCAACAGGGTGGTGCGCAGGATGGCCTCCTCCTCGCGAAGCGGGTTCTTGACCCGGATGGTCACCCGGCGCGAGTCCTCACACGGGAGACCGAGCGCGTCCAGATCATCCTGCCCGATGAAGCTGAGCGTCTGGGCCTCGGTGAGCCCGGCGCCGACCAGGGCTTCACGGAGTCGCCGGACGGCCAGTTGCTCCGGAGTCAGACCGCCCCGCCTGCCATGGCGGACCAGGTCCGGGAAGCGGTCGTAGCCGTGGAGGCGGGCGATCTCCTCGACCAGATCGGCCGGACGGGTGACATCGGCGCGATGGGTCGGAACGGTGACCCGGGTGGATCGGCCGTCCCGATCCATCCCGAAACCGAGCCGTTCCAGCAGTGACAACGCGTCTCCGAACGAAGGCGCCGGCCCGAGCAAGCGGCTCACGTCACGGGCCGTGAGGTCGACCGTCCATGGCCTTCGCGGGATCGGGTAACAGTCCACGGCCCGGGAACGAGGCACCCCGCCGGAGGTCAACGCCACCAACTCCACCGTCCGAGCGGTAGCAAGCGCGGAAAGGTTGGGATCGACGCCCCGTTCGAACCGGGCCGAGGCCTCACTCCGCAATCCGAGCCGCCACGAGGTGGCCAGGATCGAGGGTGGATGCCAGTTGGCAGCCTCGACCAGCACGCTGGTGGTGGTCTCGGAAACCTCGGTGAACGCCCCTCCCATCACACCGGCCAGGGCGATCGGACCCGACGGGTCGGTTACGAGGATGTCGCCGGCCAGCAGCGCCCGTTCTACCCCGTCCAAGGTCTCCAGCTTCTCGCCCTCCTCGGCTCTCCGGATGATGACCTGCCGACCGGAAATGGTGTCCGCATCGAAGGTGTGGATCGGGTGACCGAGCTCCCACATCACGTAGTTGGATACGTCCACCACGTTGGAGATGGGCCGTTGCCCGATAGCCAGCAGCCGCAGCTGCATCCACAGAGGAGAGGGACCGATCCGCACATCGTCCAACTGGTGGGCAACGAAGCGAGGGCACGCTTCCACGTCGATGATCGAGACTTCGAAGGCAGAGGTCTCCGGACCGGTCGGGAAGCTCGGGGAGATATCCCGCAACGGGACCTGCCAGTAGGCGGCCAGCTCGCGGGCCAGCCCGCGGATCCCCATGCAGTCGCCCCGATTGGTGGTGATGCTCACGTCGAGCACCACGTCTCCCAGGCCGATCACCTCCTCCAGGGGGCGGCCCAGGTCATCCACGGTGGCCGCGCCCAGATCGTTCAGAACCATGATGCCGTCATGGTCATCGCCCAACCCGAGCTCGCGGGCGGAGGCGATCATGCCGTGCGACACGATGCCGCGTATCTTGCGGCTTCCCACCTCGAGGGGCTGATCCATATTCGTGCCGAGGCGGGATCCGGCCTTTGCGTAGGCGATGACCGCGCCGGCCTCGAAGTTCCACGCTCCGCATACCACGTCGCGGGTGACCGTTCCGTCATCGACCCTGCAGAAACGGATCCGGTCGGCATCGGGATGGGGCCGGACCTCCTCCACGCGTCCCACCACCACGCCATCGAAGGACGGTCCGAACTCCTCGATCCCCTCCACCTCGTGACCGAGGGAGACGAGGATCCGCTCCAGTTCGTACGGATCCCGGGTGGGCAGATCGATGAAGTCCGCCAACCAGCCGATCGGGACCTTCATCGGAACTGCCCCAGGACGCGCAGATCGCTGTCATAGAAATGGCGGATGTCGGTGATGCCGTGGCGAACCATGGCCAGCCGCTCGACGCCCATCCCGAAGGCGAACCCCGTCACCTCCTCCGGGTCGTACCCCACCGCCTCGAACACGTTGGGGTCGACCATGCCGCAGCCCAGCATCTCCAGCCACTCGTCGTTGAACCACACCAGCATCTCCGCTGACGGCTCAGTGAACGGGAAGAAATGGGGAACGAAGCGGGTCCGGGCCGAGACCCCGAAGAACTCCCGGGCGAAGTGGGCGAGGGTGCCCTTCAGATCCCCGAACGTGATGTCCGAGTCCACCGCCAGGCCTTCGATCTGGTGGAATACCGGCGAGTGAGTGGCGTCCCAGGTGTCAGTGCGGAAGACCCGTCCGGGTACCACCACGTAGACCGGCGGAGGGTTCTTCTCCATGAACCGAGCCTGCATCGGTGAGGTCTGGGTACGCAGCAACAGCTCGTCGGGACCGCCCCGCTCCCTATCGTCGAACGGCTCCACGTACATGGTGTCGGACTCGAATCGGGACGGATGGGTGGGCGGGGTGTTGAGAGCGTCGAAGTTGTACCACGCCAGCTCCAACTCGGGCCCCTCCGCTACCTCGTAGCCGATGGCGCGGAACACGTCGCACACATCCTCCATGGTGCGCGTCAACAGGTGATGCGTCCCCCGTGCCGGACGACCGTATGGCAGGGTGAGATCAACCCGATCCTGCTCCAGCAGGGCGTTCTCGGCCTCCGTTTGCAGGACCGAGCGCCGGTCCTCCACGGCGGCGGTCAGCGTGCCAACCGCCTCGTTGATCGCCCGCCCCACCTCGCGCCTACGGTCCGGTGCCAGGCGTCCGATGCCCCTTCGAGCCACGGCGATCTCGGATCTCCGCCCCAACGTCTCCGACTCCGCAGCCGCCAACTCTGCCAGGTCGGAAGCAGCCCCGATCCGGGCACGGGCGTCGCCAACTACGCCGGCGAGACGTTCAAGTTCCATCGTCGTCCCGACGCCGCTAGCCGGCCACAGTGACCACGCTAAGCGCGGTTGGCGGAAGCCAACTCGACGATCTGGCGGAAGGTGGTGGGATCGTTGACGGCGATGTCAGCAAGCATCTTCCGGTTCACCTCGAAGTCCGCCGCCTTCAGCCCAGCAATCAGCTGGGAATAGGTAGTTCCGTTCTCTCGGGCAGCAGCGTTGATGCGGGTAATCCACAGCCTGCGGAAGTCGCCCTTGCGCGCCCTCCGATCGCGATAGGCGTACTGCAGGGACTTCATGACCTGCTCGTTGGCCGCCCGGAAGCTCCGGCTCTTGGCGCCCCGGTAGCCCTTGGCCTTGGCTAGGACCTTCCGATGCCTGGTACGGGAATTGCTAGCGCGCTTGACTCGTGCCATTTTCGTGTCTCCGGTACTCCTTGCCTACATTCCGAGCAGGCGCTTGACCCGCTTCTCATCACCCTTCGCCAGATCAGCCTCGCCCTTCAAACGGCGATAGCTGTCCTTGCCCTTGGCAAGGCGTAGGTGGCCGCGGTGCGACTGGCGGCGCCGGATTCGTCCCGATCCGGTCACTTTGAAGCGCTTGGCAGCGCCCTTGTGGCTCTTCATCTTCGGCATGTTGTGTCCTATTCTCGCTTGTTCAGGGAGGGTAATGAAAAACGTCCGGTTGGCGTGATGGCCGGCTACGAAACCCCTGGTCGAGGAATCGCAGGCCAACCCATCCCCGTCACTTCAGCACCCTCCTAGGCGGAGCCTCCGTCAACGTCCTGGAACGACCGCTGAGGCCGCTTGACCGGTGCCAGGGCCATTGTCATGTTGCGGCCTTCGAGCTTCGCCGGCTGGTCCACGGTGGCTACCTCGGCGAGGTCCGATGACAGGCGCTCAAGGATGGCCATCCCGAGTTGGGGCCGGCTGGCCTCCCTTCCTCGCAACCAGACCCGAACCCGGACCCGGTCACCGTTGGTCAGGAAGCGCAGTGCCCGATCTCGCTTGATCTCGTAGTCGTGGTTGCCGATCTTCACCTTGAACGTAAGTTCCTTGACCTGGCTGCGTGACTGCTTCTTGCGCGCTTCCCGCTCCTTGACCGACTGCTCGTACTTGAACTTGCCGTAGTCCATCATCCGCGCAACCGGCGGATCGGCTCCCGGCGCCACCTCCACGAGGTCCCATCCCAGGCCATCGGCCAGGTACAGGGCGTTCTGGCGGGGCATCACTCCTAGCTGCTTGCCGGACGGATCGACCACTCTCAAATCGGCCGCACGGATATCATCGTTGACGCGTAGCTCTGCGATTACATGTCTCCTTGCTCGTCCGCCGACAGGACGGAATCAGAATCTCGTTCGAGAAGAACAGACAACAACCGGCCGCTACTCAGGTCCATGACGGCCCCGCGAGAACCCGATCCATCGTAGGTGGTCGGGTTCCTGTACCACGGCACACTCGGGTCCGGACGCTCTGGTGAACGGCCTCGAATCGGCTCCCGGTGGCCGGGTGGGAAGCAACCGGCTTCCGCTTTCTCCTGGTTGTGGCTAGGCATTATAGGAGACAGTGGCCCTCCATTGGAAGATGGCCTGAATCGGTGACCCGAATCCCGGGCTATTTCGTGTCTCATGAAGCCCCGCCGGGAGACGGTGACCCGCCAGGAGCATGCTGAGAAGACGGGGATGGGTCGGCCGGCCGCGCCCCCAACCAGGACAACCACCCCTAGATTCTGAAGGGCCCCGGTGCGGAGCACCGGTTAGCCGGCGCGATTTTCGCGGCTTTCCCGCTCCAGACCTGGGGGGTGCTAGGAACGTCCCGTTTGGTAAGAGGCGACAAACCGCCCCGCGGTAGCCGGCAGCCGAGAGTCAATCCTTCTCCGTCGTTTCCCGCACGCTCCCGGGAGGACGGTCCTCCATGTCGATGACATGGCCCAGCTTGGCCACCTTGGTGCGCAGGTAGTTGCGGTTGTGGTCATTCTCACCTGCGATCAGGGGTACTTGTTCGATGATCCGCACCCCGTACGCCTCGGCGCCGGCCCGCTTGGCGGGATTGTTGGTGAGCAAGCGGAGGCTGTTCACGCCCAGATCAGCGAGTATCCGGGCGCCGGCACCGTAGTCACGGCTGTCCTCCGGGAGACCCAGGTCCAAGTTGGCCTCCACCGTATCCCGGCCTTGCTCCTGGAGGGCGTAGGCAGCCAGCTTGTCGATCAGACCGATGCCCCTTCCTTCATGACCACGCATGTAGAGGACCACGCCCCGGCCGGCCTCCCCGATCCGGCGCATCGCCTCCTGCAGCTGGAAGCCGCAGTCGCATCGGAGGCTGGCGAACACATCGCCGGTCAGGCACTCCGAGTGGATCCGGACCAACACACCTTCTTCCCGCTTCACGCTGCCCCTGACCAGCGCCACGTGCTGGCGGCCGTCATCGAGCGACTCGTAGCCGATGGCCCGGAAACGGCCGTAGGGAGTCGGTATGGCGGCCTCGGCACGGCGACAGACCAGAGGGGACCAGCCTGCCGGCGAACGTTCCAGGTCAATCCTCCGGTAGCCGGCGCCGATCTCTCCGGCTTCCATCACCCGAAGACCGTCCTGAGTCCAGAGACCGTCCTGATCTCCACCGATCCTGACGTAATGGCTGGCCGCATCGACCAGTCCTGCTCGGCGAAGGGCTCCGATCGTCTCCACATCTTCGGTCGCCACGTAGAGATGACCCTGCTCCGCCAGGCGGGCCAGCGTCCGTCGGGTGGTAATCCTCGGACCGGTCGTGGTCGCCAGAAGATGGTCCGCCTCTTCGATCAGGGTTGCAATGTCAACGGCGACCGCCTCATCGGCCCGGGCATCGGCATCCGCCACCACTGCCCGCACGTAGGGCAGGCCCGTACGCCGATGGTGATGAAACCCGACATCCAGCCTGACGGCCTCATCACCCATCAGCCCCACTGCCGTCTCGATCCCGGCCTGCTGGAGGATCACCACCCCACGACCTCTCACCCGGGCATCGGGGTCGTGTGCCCCGATCACGACCCGGGTCACCCCGGCGGCCACCAGGGCATCGGCGCACGGCGGGGTTCGACCGGAATGCGAACAGGGCTCGAGGGTGACGAACGCCGTGGCGCCGCGGGCCGCCTCTCCCGCCTGCCCGAGCGCCACCGCCTCGGCGTGCGGCGTGCCTACGCCTCGATGAGCGCCCTCACCTACCACCTTCCCGCCCGCACCCACTATCACGCATCCCACCCGAGGATTGGGATGGGTGCGCTGCGGACGGGCCAGATCGATGGCCCGGCTCATCCAGCCGCGCTCGGCGCCCGACCAGACCCGGCTCACGCCCCGCCCTCCGAGGCGGCGCTCCTCAAGCCGGCGATCGCCATCACCGGATCCGGCTGTCCGAAGATGGCGGTGCCGGCCACGAACACATCGGCGCCAGCCCGGCGAGCCGCGCCAATGGTCTTCGGGCCGATGCCACCGTCGATCTCCAGATCCACGTCAAGACCGCGCCGGTCTATGGCCCGGCGGGCCGCCTCGACCTTGGCGAGGACGGTGGGCAGGAACTCCTGGCCACCGAAGCCGGGCTCGACCGACATCACCAGCACCATGTCGCACCGCTCAAGGAACGGATCCAGAGCCTCGTAGGGAGTCCCGGGATTGATCACCAGGCCGAAGCCGAGACCGGCCTGGCGCGCCCGGTGTTCAACCAGCCTCGGGTCGGGTACCGCCTCGAGATGGACGGTTATGCCGGTGGCGCCGGCCTTCCGGAGCGGTTCGACCAGCCGGTCCGGGTCGGTGACCATCAGGTGGCAGTCGAAGGCCAGCCCGGATACTCTCCGCAAAGAACTGATGACCGGAACACCCAGTGAGATGTTGGGAACGAAGTGGCCGTCCATGACATCCACATGGAGCATGTCCAGGTGAGGCTCCACCCGAGCCACCTCGTCGCCCAACCGGGCAAAGTCCGCGGCAAGAATCGAAGCTGCTATGCGAACGCCTTTTCTCACGGTACGCAGGGTACATCCACCTCACAACGCCCAGGAGCGGGTCGCTCCGTCATCGATCTAAGACCGCGATGAACATGCCGTCGGTACCGGTCAGGTGGGGGCCCATGAGCAGGCCGTGGTCGAGACACAGACCCGGAAGATCAGCCGGTGGCCGCCCGCCCATGTCCTCCACCACTCCCAGCGTCTCCGCCCGGGTCAGGGTACAAACCGAGTAGACCACCCGCCCGCCGGGACGTACGGCGTCGATGGCCTGGCGGAGCATACGGCGCTGGAGTGCCGCCAGCCGGTCCCGGTCACCGATCGAGACCCGTAGTCGTATCTCGGGTCGCCGCCGCAGTGTGCCCAGGCCGGTGCATGGTGCGTCCACCAGCACCCTGTCGAACTGCCCGCTTCGGAAGGGAAGGCGTGCTCCGTCGGCTCTGATCCACCATCCTTCGCCTCCGGCCCTCTCCAGCCGTCGCTCCGCTTGGCGGATGCGGCGAGGGTGGATGTCCAGTGCTACCAAGGAGGCCGGGTTGCGGTCCCAGATGGCCAGCGTCTTGCCACCGGGCGCCGCTCCCACCTCCAGCACCCGGTGGCCGGGCGCCACACCCAGAGCCTCGACCACGGCCACCGATGCGGCATCCTGGACCACCGCCGCCCCCGGCACCCGGCCCTTCGGGTGGACGAAGGCACCGGAGATAGGTGTGGGAACCGCGCCTACGGGTGGAGGATCGCCCGGCCTCATGCGGAAGCTCACCGGCGCGTCCACGTGGGCTGCCTCGGCGAATGCCAACGCCTGATCCCTGCCCCAGGTGCGCGTCAGGTCGTCCATGACCCAGCCGGGCAGGCTGAATGCCTCGGCCGGATCGGAGGGTGGGTTGGGCTCGCCCCCTCGTTGCAGATTCCTGACCAAGGCGTTCACGAACCCGGTAGCCCGACCGTGTCCCAGCCTCCGGGCGGACTCCACGGCCGTATCGGGTACGGCATGAGCGGCGGCACGGCCGAACAGAACCTCGTGGAAGGCAACCCGTAGAACATCGAGCACGTCGGAATGGATGGCCGGCAGGGGACGGCTGGATAGATCACCGATGGCCCTGTCCAGGCGAGGGAGGTTCCTGATGGTTCCGTACACGAGATGGCGCGCCAGACGGGCATCGTCCGGTGGGAGGTCGAGGTCCCTAACGACCAGGTTCGACCAGGCCCCGCCCCGCACGACCCTGCCCACCAGCCCGGCCGCCACCGACCGGGCCTCCACGCCCCGCTTCATCCGAAGCGGCCCGGGTCGCCCTTGATTCCCCTGAGCCATGCGAGAGCGTCCATCGCCTTCCTACCCTCGGGTTGAACGGTGCTCAGAACCAGGCACCCCGTGGAGGTACCGACCCGTACCCCGTTCTCGTAGGTTTCCAGGCAACCCGGCTCCAACCTGCCGGGGACCGGCCGGGCCCGGAGAATCTTGAAGCGCTTACCGCGCCAGGTGGTGTGTGCGCCCGGACGGGGACAGAATGCCCGAACGGCCCGCACCACCTGCTCGGCAGGCTGGTGGAAGTCGAGCCGAGCCTCGGAGACGACCAGGCGAGGCGCCCAGGTGGCCAGCGAGTGGTCCTGCGTCGCCGGCTCCAGCTCACCTCGTTCCAGCGCACCCAGGTGCGTGGCCAGCAGTTCGGCGCCGCCGAGGGCAAGACGCTCCGACAGCGCACCGGCATCCTCGTCCTCACCGATGGAGGTCCTCCATGCGGCCAGAACCGGTCCGGCGTCCAAGCCGGCGTCCATCCGCATCAGGCTCACGCCGGTTACATCATCACCGGCCAGAATGGCTCGCTCGACCGGGGCCGCCCCCCGCCACCGCGGCAGCAAGGAGAAATGCAGGTTGACCATGCCCAACCGGGTACGGGCCAGGGTGGCGGCCTTCACGATCATCCCGTAGCTCACCACCACCGCCAGGTCCAGATCCATCCCGGCGATAGCAGCGTCCAGCGCAGCGGGGGTGGCGGGCTGGCAGACCGGGATTCCCCGCTCGGCGGCTCTTACCTTGCCCTCCGGAGGGGCCGGCGCCCGGCCTCGACCCCTCGGCCGGTCCGGTCTGGTTATAACGGCGCGCAGGTCGGTCAGTCCGGCGAGGATGTCGATCGTGGGAACGGCCTCCTGCGATGTCCCTAGCAGGACGGTCCTCATCACTCCGGCGTCCGGAACGCCTCACTACGAAGAACGCGAAACGCCTCCTTGCGAGTGGCTCGGTCGAGGCGGGTCAGCAAGAGGTGGCCCTCGAGGTGGTCGATCTCGTGCTGCAGAACCCTTCCCAATAGCTCTTCTCCGGCAAACTCCACCGGGTTCCCATCCAGGTCCTGGCCGACGGCTCGGGCGAAAGCAGGGCGATTGATGTTCCAGTAGTGACCCGGGACCGACAGGCATCCCTCCTGGTACTCCCAATCCCCCGAGGTCTCGACCAGCACCGGGTTCACCAGTACCTGAGGACCTTCCCCCGCATCGAACACGCAGATGCGCTTCGACACACCGATCTGCGGCGCAGCCAGACCGACTCCAGGGGCGTCGTACATGGTCTCGAGCATGTCCTCCGCCAGCCTGCCGAGTCGCGCGTCGAAGTGCTCGACCGGCTTGGTGCGGACACGCAGAACAGGATCACCAAAGGTGCGAATCGGAAATATGGCCACCGGACTCCGAGGATAGTTGCCGGTCTCCAGTCAACGGTCACAGTTTCACCCGTGCGACCGCAAGCCGCGCGTAGGGAGACAGACACGACAGCGGTGTGCCGGAGGATCAGATCGTCACCCCAAGAACGCCTAAGACGCCGCAGGTCGCGAAACCCCGGCGCTTCGCCCCGGGCCCCACCCCCACCGCCACCTCCTGGTTCGGAGCGTGGTCGGCCATGCCCGGCTGGATGCCGGGAATTGGCTGTTCGCTCCATAAGCCTTCATGTTCCCTCAGGCCGGCCGAACCGATCGGTGAACAATTTCGGGCCGGTGTAGGTGCTTGGCAATAGGTAACGTATAGCGGGGGTGTGACAGATTCCGGGCCCTCCGGCCAGAAGCGCCGAAAGTCCCCAGGCTCATTGATGGACGGTCCCCTCGCATGATGATCCGCACGCCGACGCCAACACGCGCCTTCGGGTCGCCTCGCGAGGAGCAGGAACCCACCGATCATCGACACCCGTCCGAGCCGGCCAGCCACGACTACATCCGGCAGCCGGGTTCAGAAGTCGCGCGGGTCCGCATCCACCCGGACTCTCAGACCCTGGCGCCTCAGGTGGACGGCCGCATCCCTGAGTTTCCGCCTGACTCCGGTGAGGTCGTCGCCCTGGACCATCCAGCGGAGGCGATCGCCCGCCCGGGCCGGGCCGTACACGATGGCGGCCTCGAGTGCATCGTCAAGGATCGACCCGTCATCGGTGCCCGCAACCTCCACCACCATCACCTCTCCGAAGGGCGGCAGGGCCAGGCGCCTGCGGATATCCAACTCGTCCTCGAGAAACGCGAGAGGGTCGGCCCGGCGAAGGGCCTCGTAGAGAGGCTGGCGGATGTCCGCTGTCTGGAGCATCATCCTGGCTCGCCCGTTGCGCCGGACGGTGGCGCCCACCCGGGACAGCACCCCCAGGGCATCCTCCGCCGCCCGGTAGGTGGCGCCGCGCACCAGGCCGTCGGCGTCCACCACCACCGCCAGATCAACCCCGGGAACCGCGACCAGATCGGCCTCGGTTCCCACCATTACCTGCTTACCGGTCGGCACGTCGCCCGCGCTGTCCCCGACCAGACGCCGGGCTTCCTCGGTCACCCGTCCGACCGCGGCGCCCAGCGGCTCGAACCGGGTCCCACCGCATGACGAGCAACCTCCCAGTTCGGTCTCGCATCTCGAACAGCTGGTGCGATGATCGGGACGGGCGCCGCACCGGGGACAACTCCGCAACTGGCGGCACTTCACGCATCGGGCAGCCGGTGCGTAGCCACGCCGATGGGTGAAGAGGAACACCCGGCCGCCCCGGCCCGCCGTACCGGCGATGGCAGCCCGGACCCGTTCGGCCAGCAACCCCTGTCCGGGGGGATCCTCGGTGCGGTCGACCACCTGCACCGGCCCCCATAGTCGCCCGGGCATCCGGACCATCTCAGGACGCTCGTACAGTGACTCGACAGCCGGGACCCTCCCTACGCCGACCAGCTGAAGGCCCTCGTGGGCTGCCCGCACCCGGGCTAGGCGACCGGCCACCACGGTCGGGGTCTGGCGTTCCTTCATACCGGGTCGGCCCTCCTCGACCAGTATCACCATCGACAGATCCCGGACCGGCCACCAGAGCACCCGCATAGTCCCTACCACCGCCAGACCTCCGGTCGTGGCGGCCTTCGACCAGGCGGCAGTCACCTCCGCGTCGCTCTGATCGCCCACCTCCACCACTCGGGCGCCCAAGTCGTACCTGAGCCCGGCAGCGAGGCGGGCAACTTCCACCACGGTGGGCGCCGCAACCAGTACCGACTTCCCGGCCCGCAGGGGTGCGCTGATTGCGCCCCGGATCAGGTCGGTCCAACGGGCGCCCGCCAGCGCCTGGACCGACCGGGAAGGTCCACCCGCGGCCGCGGCTTCGGCCACATCGGACAGAGGTCCATCAGTCGGTGGGATTCCCGGCAATGCGAACGGCGGAGGTCGCTTGGGCAGGTTCGGCGGAGCGGTCTTGGCCAGTACCCGGGCGAGCGGCGCCACGTAGTACTCCGCGGCCCAGATGAGGGTGGAAAGCATGGCTTCGGTGTACACCGGGATATCGGAGGAGAGAGCCCGGACATCCTTGAGGTTGCCAGGCACCTCGGACTCCGAGATCGATTCCAAGCCGACCACGTAGCCGCGCACGCGGCGGGCGGCCAGCGGAACCCGGACGATGGCGCCCACCCCGACCCGACCCACCAGGGAAGGCGGGACCCGATACAAGAAGCCTTCATCCACCGCCAGCGTGGGTACGTCAGGAACTACCCGGGCTGCAACGGCCTGGGTCAGAGTCGGCTCGCCGCTTTCTTCAACCCACCGGCGTCGGAGGTCGATTCCCAGGGAAAGCCGAGCCGTCCGAAATGGCCCAGCGCAGAGGTCCTGGCGTAGATGGGCCGGCGCAGGTCGAGCTTCCGGAGAAAGGCCTCCGGCCGGAAGTCGAAGAAGTCCTTGACCAGCTTCTCCAGCCTGACCGGATCGATCGAGGCGGTCCCGAACGCGTCCACGTAGACCGAGAACGGGTGGGCCGTGCCGATGGCGTATGCCACCTGGATCTCGCACTGCTCAGCCAATCCGGCCGCCACGACGTTCTTGGCCACGTAACGGGCGAAGTAGGCCGCTGAGCGATCCACCTTGGTCGGATCCTTACCCGAGAAGGCGCCGCCTCCGTGCCGGGCGTAGCCGCCGTAGGTGTCGACGATGATCTTGCGCCCTGTGAGACCGGCATCCGCCTCGGGCCCGCCCTTCAGGAAGCGGCCCGCCGGGTTGACCAGCAGCTCGGTATGGCCGCCTATCAAGGGCGATCCGATCCCCATCAGCACGTGCTCCCTCAGGTCCTCCACCATCTGGCCGTCCTCCACATCGGCAGCGTGATGGGAGGAGATCAGCACCCGCTCCACCCGGGCAGGCTCCGAGCCCTTGTAGGCCACGGTTACCTGGGTCTTGCCGTCCGGGCGCAGGTAGTCGAGCAAGCCCTCCACCCTTACTTCCGTGAGGCGCTCGGCTAGGCGATGGGCCAGCTGGATGGGCGCCGGCATCAGATCGTCGGTATCCCGGTTGGCGTAGCCGAACATCATCCCCTGGTCACCCGCCCCGAGCTGGTCCAACTCATCGACGGAGCCCTGCCGAGCCTCCAGCGCCCGACTGACACCACCGGCGATATCGGCGCTCTGGCTTCCGAGGAGCACCTCCACAGGAATCTGGTCGGCGTGGAAGTCGACGTCTTCGTACGTGTATCCGATGTCGGCGATCGCCTCCCGGATCACGCCTTGCAGGTCCAGCGGGCCGGCAGAATTGGTGGTCTCTCCGGCCACGATCACCTTCCTGGGTGTGACCATGGTCTCGCAGGCCACCCGAGCCTTGCTGTCCCTCTCCAGGATGGCATCGAGCACGGAATCCGAAATCCGGTCGGCCATCTTGTCGGGATGGCCGGCGGTGACCGACTCGCTCGTGAAGTGGCGGAGCATCATCGCGACCAGTATATGGAAACCGGAGGACGCTCCGTCTCAGGCTTCATCTTCTCTCAACGTGGCCACGTGTGACCAGATCGCACCGGCAACGTCGCGCTTGGTCATCATCTCCAGGGGCGTGCACTCTCCCGCCGCCGAGATGATGGTCACCTGGTTGGTGTCGGTGCCGAACCCGCTCCCCGGGCTGGTGACGTCGTTGGCCACCACGAAATCCACCCCGTAGGTTGTCGCCTTGTGAACCGCCCGATCGACACCGCCGGTCTCCGCCGCGAAGCCTACGACGGTCGTTCCCGGTTCCACCCGCTCCACCAGCCCCGCCAGGACATTGGGAGTGGGCTCCAGGACGATCCGTGGAGCACCATCGGAGCGGGCCAGCTTTGTGGTGGCCGGGCCGGCGGGCCGGAAGTCGGCCACCGCGGCCGCGAGCACCGCCACGTCCAGCGTGGAGGCCCGGGCCCAGACCTGGTGAGCCATCTCCTCCGCGGACTCGACCGGCACCACCTCCACCCCCCAAGGAATGTCCGGCGGCGCGGCGGCAGTGACCAGCACCACCCTGGCCCCGCGACGGGCCGCCTCCAGTGCCAGCTCGTTGCCCATCTTGCCCGAGGACCGGTTACCCACGTAGCGCACCGGGTCGATCGCTTCCCGGGTTCCTCCGGCGGTGACCAGCACCGTCAACCCGCTCAGGGTGTCCTCGAACACCTCGGCTAGGGACGCCAGTATCTCATCCGGCTCCGCCATGCGGCCCATTCCGGAGTCGCCCGCCGCCAGCGCACCGACCACCGGACCTACCAGGCGCCGGCCATCTCCCTCGAGGAGCCGGATGTTGCGGGCAGTGGCGGGTTGCTGCCACATCTCGGTATGCATGGCGGGAGCCAGCACCACCGGTCCGTCGAAGGCAGCCACCGTGGCGGTCAGGACATCATCCGCCAGTCCGTTGGCGACCTTGGCCACCACATTGGCAGTGGCGGGCGCCACCACCAGGGCATCGGCCCACCGGGCCAACTCGGTGTGCGGGCTCGGTCCGGCCTGCCTGGATCCGAAGAGCGTGGTCACCACGGCGTGGCCGGTGATAGCCGCCATAGTCTGCTCCCCCAAGAAGCGTAGGGCCCCATCGGTCATGACCGTCCGGACCTGCGAGCCCGCCTCGTCGAGTCGCCGGGCCAGGTAGGCCGCCTTGTACGCGGCGATACCCCCGGAGATGCCTAGTACCAGATGCCGGCCGTGTAGCGCCGCTCTACCGGCCCTCGGGGTTCTCAACGGTGGTCCCCTCCACGGAGTTATCGGAAGCCCCAGGCTCGTCGGAACCCTCCGCCCCGGTCGACTCATCGGCAGCGGCTTCTCCGGCCTCCGGCGCACCCAGGGTTTCGGTGCCGGATACCGGATCAGCTTCGTCGAACGGTTCGGTCTGGTAGGAGAGCAGGACGTCGAGAGTGTCTGGTTCCTGGCTCTCGGAGGTCTCCCCGGTGGCCACCTGCAACTTGTCGGCAGCGATCTCCTCGAGAGCGATGGTGAGGGGCTTGTGGCTGAGCGAATGAACCTGGGGCGGAACGTAGCGCCCGATCCCTCCCCCTAGCTGCGTGTAGTAGCTGTTGATCTGACGAGCACGGCGTGAGGCCAGCAACACCAGGTTGAAACGCCCGCCGGACTTGCCGATTACTTCTTCAATTGGTGGCTCAATCATCTTCAGGATCGTCTTTCGGACCGGGGACGGGTCTGGCGCCGGGGTAACGGTCTGTTCTGTTGACCGCCGTCCGGACATCCGGACACCCTAGGCTTTGTTGGATGGTGGGCTCCCGAGTATACCGATTATCGAAGCCACCGTCGTATCGAGATCTGCGTTGACCACCATGTGGGCGAAGCGATGCCAACCCCGCTCGATCTGGGACTCGGCTAACTCGAGGCGGGTAGCGATCTGCGCCTCGGTCATCCCCCGGCGACCCCGCATCCTGGACTCCAGCTCGCCGATACTCGGAGGCATGAGAAATATGGACAGGGCATCCGGATGGGCCGTCATCACCCGGAATGCGCCGTTCAACTCGACATCGAGCAACACATCCTGGCCGGTGTCGAGGTTGGCGAAGACCTCATCGTGGAGGGTTCCGTAGCGATTGCCGGCGAACTCCGTCCACTCCAGCAACCGGCCTGCTTCAATCAGTTCCGAGAAGGCCTCGTTGTCCATGAAGTAGTACTCAACCCCATCGGTCTCATCCGGCCGCCTGGCGCGGGTAGTGGCCGAGACGGCGAAGTGGAAGCTGTAATGAGGAGCCAAGGCCCGGATGACGGTGTTCTTTCCGACACCTGACGGCCCTGAGATGATTACCAGCCGACCGGGCCGGTGGCGGGCTGACGGTTCGTGGCTCAGCTGAACTTGGCGAGGAGGGCGCTGCGCTGCCGCGCTCCGAGACCCCGGACGCGCCGGTTACCGGCAATACCGAGCTCCTCCATGATCTGACCGGCCTTGACCTTTCCGGTTCTGGGCATGGAGGTGAGAACGGCACTTACCTTGATGCCGCTCACCATGGGGTCGTCGGCGGCCTGCTCGAGCAGTTCACCCAGCGACAACGATCCGTTCTTGAGCAAGCTCTTGATCTCGGCCCGCTTGCGGCGCGCCATTGCCGCCTTCTCCAAGGCCCGTGCCCGTTGCTCGGCGTTCAACTGCGGAGGTGCCATAAAGTTCCCTTGCCGTTCCTTCTCTAGCTCTAATGTTCCGACCCGACATCGTGCGCCGACAATCCTCGTACGGACCTCGGCGCCGGACTGACTCTAGCCCGCAACCCGTTCGCCTTCACAACCCGGACGAGGTTTAGGCGAGGCCAAGACCGGAGAGAATGTCGAGAGCAGCCCGGCCCGGTTCCGGCGCTCCGGTGATGGCCCGGCCTATCACTAGGTAGTGGGCGCCTCGCTCCATCCCTTCGGCCGGTGTCGCTGCCCTGACCTGGTCATGCGGGTCGACACCAACCGGCCGGATACCGGGTACCACCCGCAACAGTTGGGGAGCCACATCCGATATCACCCCCAACTCCCGGACCGAGGTGATCACCCCTTCGCAGCCGGCCTCGCCGGCTAGCCGGGCTCGCACCGCGGCCAGCTTCCCCGGTGTTACCGGCACCCCGGTCGCCGCCAGTGCATCCTGGTCGAGGCTGGTAAGAACGGTGATGGCGAGTATCCCCGCGGAGCGGGATCCCGCTCCCTCTCGCAGGCCCTCGACGGCCGCTTCCAGCATGGCCCTGCCTCCGGCCGCGTGGGCAGTGACCCATCGCGCGCCCGCCTCCCCCAGATGGCGCGCCGCCGCCCTGACGGTGTTAGGAATGTCATGCAGCTTCGCGTCAGCGAACACCGGCTTCCCCAGCCGGCCGATCACCCCCACGATGGCGGGACCGGGACCGGTCAGTAGCTCGAGCCCGACCTTGAAACCGCCCACATGGGACGAAAGCTCCCTGGCGAGGCGAACAGCATCCTCACCGGTCGGAACGTCGAGAGCCACGAGGATAGGGTTGCGCATTCCGGTCTCGGTGGGGTTCGATCGGTCGGCCATGCCGCCGCTCATAGTAGAGATACCCCCCGGAGGGCAACGCCTACCAGGTCGGACACCCGTTCCACGCCGTGGGACCGGCACCACCTAGCCAACTCGCGGTCGATGCGGCGCGCCGCCCGGGGCTCCGCGAAATGGACCGTGCCGAGCGCAACCGCGCCGGCCCCCGCCATGAGGTACTCGACCACATCCGCACCTCTGGCAACGCCACCGCACCCCAGGATCGGAAGCCCGGGCAGCGACGTAGCCACCTCCATCACGGCCCGTAGCGTCATCGGCTTCAGCGGGGGCCCGGAATAGCCGCCGCTCCCCATGGCGACCCGAGGCGTCCTCGACTCGATGTCGATGGCGGCCCCCCACACGGTGTTGCCGATCACGACCCAATCAGCGCCGGCATTCCAGACCGATCCGGCCACCGCCACGATGTCCGAGGCGTTGAGTGACAGCTTGGCCGAGACCGGACCCGAGGTGGCGTTCCGTACGGCCTCGACCACGCGGGCAGACGCATCCGGATCGAGGGCGATCAGACCGTGCCCGTCGAGGTTGGGGCAGGACAGGTTGACCTCCACCGCTTCCACGCCGCCCTCCTCGAGGCCCCTGGCCACCTCGGCGAAGTCATCCGGTTGATGACCGACCGCCGAGCCCCAGACAGGGACGCCGACGCCGGCCAGCCGGGGACCGAACTCCGCCAGCCAGGCTTCGATGCCGGGGTTCTGGATGCCGATGGCGTTCAGCATGCCCGCTCCGGCGGGCGCCAAGCGGGGAGGCGGGTTACCCGCCCAGGGCTCGGGCGCCACGGACTTCGCCACCAGCGCCCCGTAGTAGTCGGGAGACGCCACCGATACGAAATCGACGGCCGAGCCCACCGTTCCGGATGCTCCCACCAGGGGAGAGCGGAGCGTCACCGGCCCCAGCGCCATCGAGCGGTTCAGCGGTGCCAATCCTGCAGGCTCCGAACCTCGTATACAGCCTCGGGCGAACCACGTAGGCTCCGGATCACCGCCTCGCCGCCGGCCACCGTGGTGACGATAGGGACCCCGCGCGCGGAGGCGGCCCGGCGCATCAGCCGACCATCTCCCCTGGCCCGCCGCCCCTGGGGTGTGTTGATGACCATGTCGACCCGGCCCGACTCGATCTGCCACACCGTGTCATCGGGACCCTCGCCGACCTTGGGCACGGCTTCGGCCGGTATCCCTCGGGCTTGCAGGACACCGGCTGTTCCGGGCGAGGCCACCAGGCGCAAACCAAGGCTGTGAAGGGCCTCCCCGATCCGGGCGCCGGCCGGCTTGTCCGGATCCGCGAACGAGAGGAACACCGTTCCTGCCTCCGGGATGCCGCTTCCCGCCGCCATCATGGCCTTCGAGTAGGCCACTCCCGGCCCCGGACCGATCCCCATCACCTCTCCGGTTGCCCGCATCTCGGGTCCGAGCAGGGTGTCCTCCTCGGGGAACCTGTCCCATGGCAGCACGGCCTCCTTGCACGCCACGAACCGCGGTTCTCCCGGCGCGGCATACATCCCTTCCGCCACCAAATCCTCCAGCATGGCCCCCATCATCACCCGTGAGGCGATCTTGGCGAGTGGAATGCCCTTGGCCTTGGATATGAACGGCACCGTCCGGGATCCGCGCGGGTTGGCCTCCAACAAGAAGACATCTTCCCCCTTGACCGCGAACTGGAGGTTGATAAGTCCCCTCACCTCGAGCGCCCTCGCCAGATCTCCCGTCGCCCCTACGATCGTCTTGCGGGCAGCCGCGCTGAGGGTGGGGGGCGGGGTGATGCAGGCCGAGTCGCCGGAGTGGACGCCGGCCTGCTCGACATGTTCCATGATGCCTCCGACCAGCAGTTCCTTTCCGTCGTATACGGCGTCCACATCGACTTCTGTGGCCGCCTCGAGGAAGCGGTCGATCAGGACGGGCGCCGAGGCCAGATCGAACCCGGCCTGCTGATCCCTGCCGTACAAGTCGGCTAGGTATTTGTCGAGCTCATCCCCCGAGTAGACCACCCGCATGGCGCGGCCCCCGAGCACATAGGAGGGGCGCGCCAGCACCGGGAAGCCGATGGAATCCGCCACCCGGGCCGCCTGTCCGGGGCTGGTGGCGGTGCCGTGAGGAGGCTGGACGATGCCCAGCTGCCGGCACAGGGCCGAGAAGCGCTCCCGATCCTCCGCCTCGTCGATGCGATCCGGAGGGGTCCCGGCGATGGGCGCTCCGTTGGCCTCCAGACTTCCGGCCAGGTTGAGCGGGGTCTGGCCGCCCAGCTGGACCACAACCGCCACGGGATCCTCGGCATCGCAAATCTCCAGTACGTCCTCCACCGTCAGGGGCTCGAAGTAGAGGCGGTCGGAGGTGTCGTAGTCGGTGGAGACCGTCTCGGGGTTGCAGTTGACCATCACGGTCTCGTACCCGGCCTCCTTGAGAGCGAAGGAGGCGTGCACGCAGCAGTAGTCGAACTCGATGCCCTGGCCGATCCGGTTGGGGCCGGAGCCGAGGATCACCACCCGGGGCCGGCCGGACGCCTCCACCTCGCTCTCGTCCTCGTAGGTGGAGTAGAAGTAGGGGGTGCGCGCTTCGAACTCGGCTGCACAGGTATCGACCCGCTTGTAGGTCGGCCGGATGCCGGTGGCTCGCCTGAACTCCCGGATATCGGCCTCAGGCGTACCCCAGACGTAAGCGAGCTGCGCGTCCGAGAACCCCATGCGCTTGGCGGCCCGGACCAGGTCGGCCCCGGGTGTGCCCGCCGTCTCCAGCTCGGCCCGGAGCTCGTAGATCTCCGCCATCTGGTCCAGGAACCAGGGATCGATGCCGGTGGATCGGGCCAGGTGCTCCACGCTCCGACCACGGTGGATCGCCTCCCCCATCTGGAAGATCCGGCCGGAGCTGGGAACCGCCACCGCCTCATCCAGGGCCCGGTCGGTCATGGCCTGCAACCCCCTCTCCCCCGGATCGGCGTTGAGTCCGTGCCGGCCTGTCTCCAGACTCCGCAGCGCCTTCTGCAAGGCCTCGGGGAAGGTGCGCCCGATGGCCATGGCTTCACCTACCGACCGCATCGACGTGCTCAGCCGGTCGGGCGCCATCGGGAACTTGGCGAAGTCGAAGCGAGGGATCTTGACCACCGTGTAGTCCAGCACCGGCTCGAAGCTGGCCGGCGTGGCGCCGGTGATGTCGTTGGCGATCTCGTCAAGGGTGTATCCCACCGCCAGGAGGGCGGCGATCTTGGCGATCGGGAAACCGGTGGCCTTGGACGCTAGGGCAGAGGACCGCGAAACGCGGGGGTTCATCTCGATGATCAACCGGCGCCCGGTGAGCGGATCCACCGCGAACTGGACGTTGGAGCCCCCGGTCTGCACACCGATGGCCCGGAGGCAGGTGATGGCATCGTTCCGCATCTCCTGGTATTCCCGGTCCGACAGGGTCTGGATCGGGGCTACGGTGATCGAGTCGCCGGTGTGGACGCCCATCGGGTCCAGGTTCTCGATCGAGCAGACGATGACCGCGTTGCCGCGCCGGTCGGCCATCACCTCGAGTTCGTACTCCTTCCAGCCCACCACCGACTCCTCCACCAGGATCTCGCTCACCGGGGAGGCGGCGAGGCCGCGCCGGGCGATCTCCAGGAACGCCTCCTCGTCGTCGGCCACGCCGGTGCCGCCCCCGCCCAGGATGAATGATGGGCGGACCATCACCGGGTAGCCGATGTCCGCGGTCGCCGCGACCGCCTCTTCCATCGATCGGGCGTAGCTGGAACGGGGCGACTCGATGCCTACCGCCGCCATCGTCTCCTTGAACAATCCCCGGTCCTCCGCCCGTTCGATGGCAGCGAAACCGGCACCGATTAGTTCCACCCCGAGGCGGTCTATCACACCGGTCCGGGCGAGATCGGCGGTCACGTTGAGCGCGGTCTGCCCGCCGAGGGTGGGCAGCAGGGCATCGGGTGACTCCCGTTCCAGAATCCGGGCCACGATCTCCGGCGTGATCGGTTCGAGGTATGTGGCGTCGGCAAACTCGGGGTCGGTCATGATGGTGGCCGGGTTGGAGTTGACCAGGATCACCCGGTAGCCCTCCGACCTTAGAACCTTGGCCGCCTGGGTACCCGAATAGTCGAACTCGCAGGCCTGGCCTATCACGATCGGGCCCGAACCGATGACCAGGATGCTCTCGATGTCGGTGCGCTTGGGCATCAGCGGTCCGCCGTTCCGAGCCCCATCAGGCCCAAGAAGTCGTCGAACAGTCCCAGCGCATCGTGGGGGCCGGGCGCCGCTTCCGGGTGGTACTGGACCGACATTGCCGGAATGTCGAGGCATCGCAGCCCTTCCAGGGTCCCGTCGTTGAGGTTCTGATGGGTAGGCCGCACCTCGCCGAAGTCACCTGTGACCTGCCGGGGAAGGAGGTCGGGACCGGCAAGACCCTCCCGCTCGGGCGCCTCCCGGCCCGCCAACGACCAGAGGTCGACCGCGAACCCGTGATTCTGGGCGGTGATCTCCACCCGGCCGTCCTCCAAGCGGCGGACCGGGTGGTTGCCGCCGTGGTGCCCGAAGGGGAGTTTGAAGGTCGTGGCGCCGAGGGCGAGGCCGATCACCTGGTGGCCGAGGCATATGCCGAACACCGGAACGGCGCCAAGCAGCGCTCGCACGGTGTCGATGTTGTGTTTCAGCGGCTCGGGATCACCCGGTCCGTTGGTCAGGAAGACCCCGGTCGCGTCGAGACCGAGAATGTCCTGGGCGGTGCAGGTCGCCGGCAGGACATGGACCTCCAGCCCGCGGTCGGCAAGCCGCCTACCGATGTCGCGTTTCATGCCGAGGTCGATGGCGACCACCCGGCCCACCGGATCACCGTCAGGATCGAACCGGTATGGCTCGGGGGTGGATACGCCGGTAGCCAAGTCCTGCCCTTCCATGCGAGGCGCCTCCGCCGCCAGCGCCGCCAGTTCCCCCGTCGCGACCCCGGCGCCGATAGCGACCGGCATCGCCCCTCGATCCCGCAAGTGGCGGGTGAGCCGTCGGGTGTCGAGGTCGGCGATGGCCACCATCTCGTGGGCCCTTAGATAGCTTGCGAGCGTTCCCTCGGCCCGCCAGTTGGAGTGCCGCCGGGACAGTGAACGGACGATCAGGCCCCGGGCGGCGGGGCGGGAGGCCTGATCGTCGTAAGCGCTGACCCCGTAGTTGCCGATGTGCGGCGAGGTCATGACCACCACCTGGCCGGCATATGAGGGATCCGACAGCACCTCCTGGTAGCCGGTCATGGAGGTGTTGAAAACGGCTTCGCCCACCCGGACCCCTTCCACGCCCACCGACCTGCCCTCGAAGACCTCTCCGTCAGCGGTAACCAGGAATCCGCTGCTCATCGGAGTGCTCCGGACACCTGAGCGGGCGCCGGCATGTGGAGTTGTGCGGAGTCGTGCGTGAGCCGGCCATCGCGGAACGTGAAGCGGACCCTGCCGGTTAGCGGTACTCCCGCGAACAGGGAGTTGGACGACTTGGACAGGAATAATTCGGGAGTCCAATGCTCGTGCCAGTCCACCACCACCAGATTGGCCGGGATCCCGGGTTCGATCCAGTTGCCGTGCCCCTCGAGCGAGGCGATCCTCGCCGGGGTGACCGACATTCGCTCGAACAGCAGCCGGGGATCCGGATCGAGGACGGTGCGGACGGCGGAGAAGGCGGTTTCCAGTCCGGTGACACCCTTAGGCGCCTCCTCGAAAGGAACGTCCTTCTCGTGGGCGGCGTGGGGGGCGTGGTCGGTGGCGACCGCATCGATCACACCCGCGCGCAGCCCGTCGCGGAGCGCCTCGACATCGAAAGGGGTGCGGAGCGGCGGATACATCTTGGCCACCGGATCCATCGACAGCACCTCCTCTTCGGAGAACCAGAGGTGATGCGGGGTCACCTCGGCGGTCACGTTCACCCCTCGACCGCGGGCGGCCTCGAGCAGGTCCAAGGTCCCCGCACAGCTGGCGTGCTGGACGTGGTACGCGGCGCCGGTCAACTCGGCTACGGCCAGATCACGGGCCACGATCACCGTCTCGGCCTGGGCCGGAATCCCTCCCATGCCGAGCAGCGAAGACACCCGGCCCTCGTGCATGTGCCCGCCCCGTCCGAGGCCAGGATCCTCGGCATGCTGGGCGATCACCCCACCCCTCGACTGCAAGTACTCCATGGCCCGCCGGAGAAGGCCCGAGTCGGCCACCGTGACCCCGTCGTCGGTGAAGACCCGCACGCCGGCGGCGAACAGGTCGTCCAGATGGGATAGCCGGAGGCCGTCCATCCCCATCGTGATGCAGCCAGCCGGGATCACGTCGACCAGCCCCACTTGCCGGCCCCGGTCGCTGATGTAGCGGGCCAGGTGACCCGAGTCGGTGGGCGGATCCGTGTTGGGCATGGCAACCACCGCGGTGAAACCGCCGGAGGCCGCCGCCCGGGATCCCGAGGCGATGTCCTCCTTCCATTCATGGCCCGGCTCGCGGAGATGGGCGTGGAGGTCCACGAAACCAGGCCCCACCACCAGGCCCGAGATGTCGATGACCTGCCGACCTTCCCGGGTGCCCTCCGGTTGCGGTCCGACTGCGGCGACCCGGCCGCCCTCGATGAGCACGTCGGTACGGATCTCGCCGCGCTGGGTGAGAGCGCTACCGCCCGCCAGGAGGATCCCGCTCATCACTTGCCCCCCAGCAGGCGGAACAGTATGGCCATCCGCACCGCCAACCCGTTGGCCACCTGGTCCAGGATCAGGGTCCGGGGATGCCCGGCCACCATGTCGTCGATCTCCACCCCCCGGTTCATGGGCCCGGGGTGAAGCACAACCGCATCGGCGGGAAGGCGGGCGAAGCGGTCACGGGTCATGCCGTAGCGGGATACGTACTCGCGCAGCGAGGGAAACACCGAGGCTCCTCCCCGCTCGGTCTGGATCCGCAACAGGTAGGCGGCGTCAACCGCCCCCACCACCGCGTCGAGGTCGTCGGTCGTCTCCACAGGCCATCCCACGCAGTCCACCGGTTGGAGGGTCCGGGGCGCCACCAGTATCACCCTCGCGCCCAGCGTGGTGAGGGCGAACACGTTGGATCGAGCCACCCGTGAGTGCCGGATGTCACCCACGATGGCCACCCGCAAGCCGTCCAGATCCCCGAATCGCCGGCGCAGGGTGAGGGCGTCCAGCATGGCTTGCGTGGGATGCTGATGGGCGCCGTCACCGGCGTTGATGACCTGGCACCCGGTCCATCCGGCTACCCGCCACGGGGCGCCGGTGGCCCGGTGGCGCACCACCATCAGGTCCACACCCATCGCTTCGATGGTCAACACCGTGTCCTTGAGGCTCTCCCCCTTTGTGAGGGACGAGCCGGATGCGGAGAAGCTCATCACGTCCGCAGACAGTGCTCGGGCGGCCCGCTCGAACGACAGCCGGGTGCGGGTGGAGCTCTCGAAGAAAAGGTTGGCCACCAGCTTGCCCTGGAGAGCGGGGACTCTGGGAATGGGGCGGGCCAGTACGTGGGTGAACTCGTCGGCCAGGTCAAGTATCTCCTCGAGATCCTGCCGTGGAAGGCCTTCGGTGGTGAGGAAGCTCAACTCCGTACCCCCTGCACCCAGACGCCATCCTCGCCCCCGTCGATCTCGCCCAGCCTTACCGAGACCCGTTCGGCGACAGAGGTGGGCAGATTGCACCCAACGTGGTCGGGACGTATCGGAAGCTGGCGGTGACCCCGGTCTACGAGTACCGCCAGGCGCACCACCTCCGGCCGTCCGAAGTCGTTGAGGGCATCCAGCGCAGCCCGCACGGTGCGGCCCGTATAGAGGACATCGTCCACCAGCACCACGGTCCGGTCGGTGATGTCGGCCGGAAGCTGGGTACCCGACAGTGGCGTGGTGGGCCTGGTCGACAGGTCGTCGCGGTGCAGGCCGATGTCCAGGGCACCCACCGGCACCCGGGCGCCTCCGACCTCTTCGATCACTGTGGCGATACGGCGGGCCAGAGGCACGCCTCGGGTGTGGATCCCGACCAGCACCGGAAGGATGTCCCTCGACTTCTCGATGATCTCGTGAGAGATGCGGGTCAGCGACCGCCTGACGTCGGCGGCGGCCATCACCATGGGCATGAGCTACCTACGTCCTCCTCAAGGCCGCGCGTCAACCGGAAGGGGTGAGGGGAAGCGGTGCGGGAAGGCATACCGGAGCGAACTCGCCGCGGCTCGGACGCCGCTCGGCGCGAACTCGGATCTCCTTCCCGGCCTCACCGGACCGGATTAAAGGTTCGGCGCAACGCTAGCAGGACCCGTGCCTCCCGGAGCCCGCGTTCCCCGTGTTCAGAAGGCCCAGCCAGGACGCACGCACCGGTCCGGCGGGAATCACCCGAATTCCCCCATCCCACCAGACGGTTCTCCACCGAGAGAGCGGGATCGGCATATCGCACCCCCGGTTGTGTCACAACGTCGTTTTAGGATGTTATATAACCGTAAATACCAGCGGCCCGGTTCGGACGTCGGCCGGGTCATGCAAGGGAGGATCGTCGAGCAGCCCCGGTCCGGGGCAGGCCGGGACGCGCTCGACACCAGGTGGTGGCGGCAGGGGGAGGGCCCGGGGGGCGAGAGCCCGGTCGCCGCGATTTCGCGTTCGCCGATCCAGGGGTGAAGACGTACGGAGCGACTACCCGCGGTTTGCCGGCCCATCAGCCATCTGATTCTCATCAATCGGACCCGTTGGCAAGAACCCATCGGAAGGGCCGGGACATGCGGCTCGCCGGCTCAACTCTCGGTCCGCACCTGCCCGGCGAGGGTAGAAAGTACGCCGTTTACGAAGGCGCCGCTCTTCTTCGTCGAGTATCTCTTGGCCAATTCGATTGCTTCGTTCAGCACCACCCCCGTCGGGGTTGACTCGTGAAGAAGCTCGTACAGAGCGAGGCGCAGGATGGCTCTATCCACCACCGGCATCCGGTGGAGTGGCCAGCGCTCCGACGCCGCGGCGATCCGCCGGTCGAGATCACGTTGATGCGTTCTGACACCCACCGCGTAGCGCTTGGCCTTGCCGGCGAGTCGGGTAGTCGGGTCTACATCCCTTCGGAGGTCAGCCTGGTAGAGAGCGGCCAGTGCCTCGGCCCGCGGGTCGCGGGCGGCCTTGGAAGCACGATCGACCATCTCCCGTCACCGTCAAGCCCGCGAGATGTAGGTGCCTGAGCGGGTGTCCACCTTGATAGTGTCACCGGCTTCGATGAACAACGGGGCCTGCACCATCAGACCGGTTTCGAGCGTGACCGGCTTGGTGGCGCCCGACACCCGATCACCCCTGACCGCGGGTTCCGCCATCGTGACCTCCAGCTCGACCGAGGCGGACAATTCGACCCCGATCGGGTTGCCTTCGTACAGAGAAAGCAACACGGTCGCACCCTCGACGATGTAGTTGGTGGCCTCGCCCACGTCCTCTTCGGCAATCGCGAACTGGGCATAGGTCTCGAGATTCATGAAGTGGTAACCCATGTCGTCCCGGTAGAGGAACTGATGGTCCCGGCGGTCGATGATCGCCTGTGGCACGTTCTCATCGGCGCGAAACGTGCGATCGACCACAGCGCCGGTGCCCAGGTTCTTCAGCTTCATGCGGACGAATGCCCGTCCCTTGCCGGGTTTTACGTGCTGCTGCTCGACTATCAGGAACAACCCGTCCGGCAGGTCGAGCGCCATGCCCGATTTCACATCGTTGGTGGAGACCATGGGACAATTCTAGGAGGGTCGCTCGAGACGAACGCTGTTCTGCGATTTCGAGGGCCGCTCCAGGATCGAGTCGCGGCGTCGGTTCGGTTGGCGCTTGGGGTTCGGAGGCTGGTCCGACCTCGAATCTCTGCGCCAGTTGCTTGCCGCAGCCGGCCTCGGGATGTCGAGGTCGACGCAACAGCCTCGGACGGTGGGTTGCCATCAACGAACCACCCAAGAAGCGTGTTTCCGCCTCCTAGGAGTTTGCGAGGCGGTAACCGACACCGGACTGCGTGAAGATGTACGAGGGATTCCTAGCGTCGTCCCCGAGCTTCTGGTGCACGTTCTTGATGAACGAGCGCAGGAGGCGCTGATCCGCCGGGTGGTCCTGGCTCCATACGCTCTTCAGCAACTGGTCGTGGGTCAGCACCCGTCCGGGATATCGGGAGAGCTCGAACAAAAGCTTGTGCTCGGTCGGAGTGAGACGGACGGGTTCGCCTGCCACGGTCACAGAGCGTTCCAGGTAGTTGATGACCAGGTCGCCGTGCCTGTACGGCTCGATCCCAGCATGCGGAAAGGCGGCAACCTGACGGAGCGCTGCTCCGATCCTGGCCACGAGTTCGGCCGGGGCGAACGGCTTTACAACATAGTCTGCGGCTCCTAGCTCGAACGCCTTGGCGATGTCCTGGCCTTGCCGGCCGGACAGGACGATGACCGGGATGCGGAAAATCGGTTCGGATTCGTTCCAGCAACTCGAACCCGACGAGGGCGTCGTGAAGCAAGGCTGTCACCCGGATGGGAGACCATTCCCTGGAGTAAGTCGATGCGTTGGAGAACAGGTTGTGCAGGACCTGAACGATCCGCCTGCCGTCCGCGGCGACCCGCGGCAAGCCCGGCATCACCTCGACCTCGATGCTGTTGCGATAGCCGCCGCTGAGGAATGCCTTCCTCGCCCGGTCGACTACATCCGCCGCATCAGTCGGTTCGGCAACGACCGAAAGGGTTCCTGCCTCAATCCGGCTCAGGTCCAACAGGTTGTTGATCAGGTCCCGCATGTGATCTGCCTGTTCCTCGATGATGCGGGAGAACTGCCGGATTTCGGCCGGGTCGAGCGGTGATGGGGCTCCAAGTACCGTAGCGGCGGAACCCTTGATCGACGTCAGCGGGGTTCTCAACTCGTGGCTGACCATCCCCAAGAAGTCGTAACGCAGCCGCTCCAGCTCCTCAAGGGGGGTGATGTCTTGGATGGTTGCCACAACAGCGACGAGTTGGTCGTCTTCCGAGCGGATGGGTGTGGTTTTGATGAGGGTGGTCACCTGGTCGCCGGATGGACGGACGATTACCAACTCCTCCGCGTACACGGTTTCGCCGGTGCGTAGGACCCGTTCGATCGGGACCTCGTCGGGCTGCATGACAGTCCCGTCCATACGCCGGAACTCGACCATTCCGAGGTCACCAGCGGAGTCGTTCTCCACCCCGGATTGGAGACCGATGATGCGGCGGGCCCCGTGGTTGATACTGACCAGTCCCCGGGTGTGCGCATCAAGGACCAGGACGCCCACCGGGGAGGTGTTGAGAAAGGCTTCGAGATCCGCCTTGGCCCGCTGCTCTTCACCGTAACGGCGTGCGTTGGCTATAGCCATCGCTGCCTGTGCGGCAAACATCTTCAGGGTCTCCTCGTCCTCGACGGTGAAATCCGCTCCGGATTCGTCATCTCCGATGTGGAGGTTGCCCACGTGCTCATCCCGAATCCGGATCTGCGCGCTCAAGAGGGGTCTGGACTGGGAAGTCTGGGAATCCGGCTGCCTCGGCGTAGGCCATGAAGTCTCGGTTCTCAGCGGTTCCTGTAGCCCGCCGAATGTCTGAAGGCTTCCGTCCCCAACGGGTAGGCGAACGCCCGCTCGATCTCTTGGTCGGTCAGACCGGAGATCATCAGGTCCCGAGGCTTGTTCTCCTCTTCGTTGACAATGAGCACGGCGTAACGGGCGCCGGTCAGCGACCGGGCGCCGTCCATGACTTCCTGAAGGACGGTGTCGAGCTCGAGGTCCTCGCTGATCCGCAGGATTGCCGCGGTCAACCGGGAGAGACGAGCGCACAGGGTCTCGTTTTCGGTCCGCAGCCGGTCGCCCTCGACCGAGTTCGTCACGTCGCCACCAAGCCGGCTAGCGCGCGGGCATGCCTGCATCCCGTACCCTGCTCCACTGCCGACTGCCGCCTCGCCGGGGGCATTGCCTTCACCATGCTTTCACACCCACCTGCTTTTTTGCGTATCCAACTCCATACACCGCGCATTTGATGCGGTCCATCAATTCCGAGTTCCTGGGTTTGATAGGGGCCGTAAATCCCACCCGGGTGCTCCCATTTACCGTTGGGACGACGCGACTCAAGGAGACCGGTCTCTTGAGTCCGCGGCGTGGGATCGCGCCAACCCGTCACTACTCATTCTACCAAGAGGACACGGTTACTGACGTTCTATGGATCTAATCTCATATACAGTCGCAATCAGACAAAGGCCTTCATATTTTCAACATGCCTCGTCGCAAAGCGGCCACCCTTCACCCGGCCAGTCAACGCCACGCCCAGGCCAAGACGGGCTATCGAGTAGCCCATATTCCCAAGTCAGTAGCCAAGAGCTCCCACTCCATCCACCACACGAACCCCATGCATGAAAGAAGCTAGGGCTAGTTAGCAAATGCTCACTTCCTCACTTCGTTCGGTCCGGCACCCTCGGGACGGAAAGGTGTTCCATGAGGAAGGCGCTCGAACGGTTACGCCGGCTGATGACCGTAGACCCATGAACGACAGTGAGGGCGGAAGTAGCCCTGACAACGACGGATCAGGCTAATACCACCAGATGTTCTCGGTCCGGCTAGTGAGCAGAAAATGTACAGCAGATGCCGGCGTCGGCGGGAAGGTCTATTGCTGGCTAATGCCGGTGGGATGGGGCGGCGAACCCGCAGATCCCGAACACCGGCAACAGCGCCCGAACCCCACGAAGTCGCGCAGGCTCGGAAAGCCGGCCCGCGCCGAGGATCAACCCGCTATGCCGACTGCCGCCAGGCCGAGCCGCAGCGCCGGCTCGTCCACGTACTCGACCACCGGATCACCGATCTCGCGCAGGAGCACCATGCGGAGACCGGACGCGGTACGCTTCTTGTCCCGCTGCACTAGCCGAAGGATGGCCTCGGGGATAGCGGTGTCGATGCAGGTCGGCAGGCCCAGACGCTCCAGCGGTACCCGCACCCTGGCTTCGTCGAACCCGAGGCGATCAGCGGATATGGCCGCCGCCGCCACCATCCCCACCGCGACGGCGTGACCATGGGATAGCCCGCACACCACCTCTATGCCGTGGCCCAGGGTGTGCCCGAAGTTGAGGATCACCCGGCGGCCGGTCTCCCGGAAGTCCTCCGAAACCACCTCCGCCTTGACCGCCACCGCCCGGCTCACCACCTCCGCCATGGGGAAGGCGGAACCATGCTCCATGAACAGGTCCACCAGCGCCGGATCGGCGATGAGGCCGGCCTTGACCGCCTCGGCCGAACCTTCCAGCAGAAGCGGCTCGGGGAGCCGGCTCAGCACGTCGATGCTGATGACCACCCGCGACGGATGCCAGAAGCACCCGACCAGGTTCTTGCCCATCACGTTGATGCCGGTCTTGCCGCCGATGGAAGCATCGACGGCGCCCAGCAGGGTGGTAGGCACCAGGATCGATTCGATACCCCTCAGCCAGGTGGCCGCCCCGAAGCCGGCCAGGTCGGTCACCGCCCCGCCCCCGACACCGACGATGGTGTCGTGCCTTCCCAGATTGAGCTCCGCGAGCCGCCTGTAGAGGAGCGCCAGAGTCTCGATGGATTTGGCTTCGTCGCGGTCGGGCACCTCGATCAAGGTGGCCTCCACCTCGGAACCGAGAATTTCGAGCACCGATCCGGCAACAGGGCGAGAACCCGGCTGGCAGATGATCACCACCTGCTCACGGCCGGAGGACGCAGGTAGGAGACGATGGGGCAGGCTAGGTCCGATCAGTACTTCCGACCCGTCACCAACAGCGACCCGGGCGCAACCGGCCACCTCGGAGACCACCGCGTCAACCGGGCGGTCCGCATCGATCCTGTAGTGAGCGGCCTGCTGGTAGAGGCTGTGACGACCGGCCAGGATCTCCGCCAATCGGGATGCGACATCCGTACCGTCCAGTAACGGACGACCCGCGCCCTTCGTCCGCCCGGCGAGCACTGCGGCGGGTGCGTCCAGCCACGCCACCACTCCGGAGCGGCGCATGGCATCCACGGCGGCCGGGTCGAGGACCACCCCCCCGCCGGTGGCTATCACCCGGCCGGGGCCGCCAGGCGCCGACTCATCGGACAGGCGCCGTATCTCGGCGCCCTCCATCTCACGAAAAGCCGCCTCGCCCTGCTCGTCGAAGACGCTCGCGAGGGACTTGCCGGTTCGCTCCTCCACCATCGAGTCGACATCCATGAACCCGCGACACGTGGTGGCGGCGATGCGGCGACCGACCGTGCTCTTCCCGCTGCCCATCATGCCGATGAGCCAGAGGTTTCCCATCGCCCCTACCTCAGGGGGCCATCAGAACTGGCGGATGCGGTGCCGGTATGAGGTCACGTTTACAACGAAGTCCTCGACCGTGTCGCCACCGAACTTTCGTTGGAGCTCCTGGGCCGCCACGATGGCCACCATCTGTTCGGCCACCACCCCGGCGGCGGGCACCGCACAGACATCGGAACGCTCCCGGAAGGCCACCTCGGGCTCCTTGGTCACCACGTTCACGGTGGGGAGCGGGCGCATCACCGTAGACAGCGGCTTCATCGCCACCCGTACCCTCAGGGGCTGGCCGGTGGTCATGCCTCCCTCGATGCCCCCTGCCCGGTCGGTGTTGCGGGAGAACTGCCCGTCCTCGTAGTAGATCTCGTCATGGGCGACCGAGCCCCGGCGCCGGGACGACTCCAGGCCGTCGCCGACCTCCACCGCCTTCATGGCCTGGATGGACATCAGCGCCTCGGCCAGGCGGGCTTCGATTCGCCGGTCCCAATGGTCATAGGAGCCGAGGCCGGGTGGCAGGCCATGGACCAGCACCTCCACCACTCCCCCGAGCGTGTCGCGGTCCGACTTGGCCCGCTCGATCTCGGCGACCATCATCGCCTCCGCGTCGGTTCCGAACGCCCGCACCGATGACGCGTCGATGGCGGGCAGGTCCTCGATGCTGGGCATATCCTCGGACTCGGAAACGGCCGCACCGATGGCGACCACATGGCTGACGACCGTGGCGCCGATGCTGGCCAGCAGCTGCTTGGCAAGGTAGCCGGCCACGGTCCGGGCCGCGGTCTCCCGGGCCGATGCCCGCTCCAAGATGTTGCGGGCGTCCTTGGTGTCGTACTTGAGCATTCCCACCAGGTCGGCATGCCCCGGACGAGGCGTCGTCATGGGTCGCTTGGGAACGCCGGGGTCGGGCGACATCTCCTCCTGCCAGCGGGGCCATTCGGTATTGCGGATGATCACAGCCACCGGAGAACCGAGGGTTCGACCATGGCGGACCCCGCCCATGATCTCCAGCTCGTCCTTCTCGATCTTCATGCGGGCGCCCCGGCCGTAGCCAAGACGGCGCCGGGCCAGCTCGTACCCGAGACCCTGGCGCGACACCTCCAACCCGGCGGGAAGCCCCTCCACGATGGTGACCAGCCCGGGCCCGTGAGACTCACCGGCGGTAAGGAAACGGAACATAGCCCGGATGCTACCCCGCCCCGGCCCCGATACTGCTAAGGCGTCCGGGGCCCCGGGCGGATGCCGGGTCGACATAGCGCTCCGTGGCGACAGGCATTCCGTGGCGCATATCGAGATGAAGGCGCCGGGTAAGGACCTGAATCGATACGAGGCTGCGCGTGTTCGTGGGGTTTTGGGTGTTCTGGCACCGGTGTGAGGGTCATGATACGAGAAGTCCGCGGGCTGCGTAGTTGTCATAGTTGGTGAACCCGTGAGCACGCGTCGTAGGACCAGGGTGCAGGTTGTTGATCCCCTCGAGTGGCCCGTTGGATGCTCGTCGGCCGGGGTGGTAGGCCAGGATCTCTTCTCCTGAGGCGATGATCTTGTCCACAACGTCGTGGTATTCGCGGTGTCTGGCCGCTGTCGTAGAGATCGGCGAACCGTTCCAGCGCTTGGTTGGCGACTTCGAGGTCGTCGGCCTCGTAGATCTGGTAGAGCTCTTGGAGCGCAGCCTCAGGCGACTCGCAGTCGGGGATGGGCAGAAAAGAGCCGATCCAGGTGGGCTTGGTGGGCTTCGCTGAGATGATACGCCCGGCGCAGGAGGGTGAAGCGGGCTCGGAACAGTTCGGGCTCGTATGTGGGAGGTGTCTGGTCGGGTTCGCGGCGTTGGATCTCGCGGCGTACCGGTGAACCCTTCGGGTGTGGCAACGCGCGACGTGGAACCGGTCCAAGACATGGACCGCGTGAGGCAGATACTGGGAGATGGCCGCCCGATCATCATCACCAGCAAACTCATCGACTGGAGGAACCGCTAGAGCCCCAACTCAGTCCCTATCCGCTCATGCTCTTAATCAGCAGTCTCCTAGACCCTATCCGGCGCGAACTCCGTGGCGCTCGGCGTACGCGTCCGCTACCAAGAAATATTTCCCAATCAGCCGGATGCGGTTCTTCGACTCCCACTAGGCTCGGATTACGAACGGGAGACCACGATGGGAGACGAAGTATGACCGTCACCGAAAGTGCTCCGAGCAAGTTCGTCGGGTCGTCAATCCTACGTCGGGAAGATCCTCGTCTGCTCGCCGGGCACGGACAATACATCGACGACATATCCGTACCGCGGATGCTGGAAGCAGCTGTTCTTCGCAGTCCTTACGCGCATGCTCAAATCACCAGCATCGATGCGACGCAAGCGCTTGCATTGCCTGGTGTGTTCGATGTGATAACCGGCGAGGACATTGCGACCGTCGCGAACAAGCAACCGGTGATCTGGCATCCGATTCCACAGCAACGGATGGGTCGGACGCACGCCTTGGCGGTCGACCGCGTTCGATGGGTCGGACAAGCGGTCGTTGCTGTTGCGGCGGTCAACCGGTATGTAGCCGAGGACGCCCTCGCCCTCATCGACGTGGAGTACGAACCCCTGCCCGTCGTCGCGGACCTTGATACTGCCCTGGCTGAAGGCGGGCCAAAGCTCTATGACGACTGGCCCGACAACATCAGCGGAAGCTTGACCCTGGGAACCGGCGACGCCGAAGCTGCCTTCGCCGAAGCCGATGTGGTGGTCTCGGAGAGATTCGAGCATGCTCGGGCGATGGGTTGTCCACTGGAGACAAGGGGCTGCATCGCGTCTTGGGACGCGTTCGCCGGCACGCTCAGCATGTGGATCTCCACCCAGTCGCCAAACCTGGCGCGCGATCTGCTGTCCGAGGTCTTCGAGATGCCCGTCAACCAGATCAGGGTCCGAACCCCTGATCTCGGTGGAGGATTCGGCAACAAGTTCGACTTCTACGGCGAGGAAGTAATGGCCGCGGTGCTGTCCAGGCGCACGGGACGCCCCGTGAAAATCATCGAGGACCGTCGTGACAGCTTCTTCGCGAATGCACATTCCCGCGAGATGCGGCTCGAGTACGAGATGGCC
>JAGWAN010000039.1:34755-49491 GCA_021296345.1 Acidimicrobiia bacterium
GGCATGGACCCGCACGAGGTCCGGAGGAAGAACTTCCCCGCCCCGGATGAATTCCCATTCTTCAGCGGTGTTGCGTTCTGGTACGACAGCGGGCGGTATGAGGATGCTCTGGACTCGACCCTGGCCCGGGTCGAGGAACTCGGGTGGCGTCAGATGCAAGCAGATGCCCGGGCTGAGGGTCGCTCTGTGGGGATCGGGTACTCGTTCCATGTCGAACCGAGTGCCTACGGACCGAGCAGGATTCTCAATCTGGTCGGGCTGCAGCACTCCGGGTTCGATGAAGCGGTGGTCCGGATCGACCCCATGGGCAAGGTCACGGTCTACAGCGGCCAGATCAACATGGGCCAGGGAACCCACACCATCTACTGCCAGATCGCGGCCGACGGTCTCGGGGTACCCATCGACGATGTCAAGGTCGTTACCGGGGACACCGATTCATGTCCCTACACAGGCTACGGAACCGGAGGCAGCCGGGCTGCCCCCCTGGGAGGCGGTGCGATCATCCGGGCGACGGTCAGACTCAAGGAGAAGATCCTCCGCATCGCTGCCGAACTGATGGAGGCCTCCCCCGAAGATCTGGTCATCGACAGCGGGATCATTTCGGTGAAGGGCTCGCCCGATCAGAACGTCTCGATGCAGGATATAGGCGATGCCGCTTACCGGCGGCTCAACGAGCGCCTCCCCGTCAACGAGACACCGACCCTCGAAGAGACTGACGTGTACGACCCGGAGAACATGGCAACCTCATTCGGTTGCGCAGCTCTGCTGGTCGAGGTCGATCGCGAGACAGGTGTGGTGAAGCTCCTTGATTTCGTACAAACTGACGACTGTGGCACGGTGATCAACCCGATGCTCGTCGATGGACAGTTGGCCGGCGGATTCACGCAGGCCTTCGGCGGGGCACTGTTCGAGGAACTTGTCTATGACGATGAGGGGCAGTTGCAGACTACGAGCTTCATGGACTACCTGATCCCCACCGCCATGGAGATCCCGCGGTTCGAGGTTATCCACCAAGAGACCCCCTCACCGCACGTTCCTGGTGGAATCAAGGGAGTAGGCGAGTCGGGAACCATTGCCGGTGTCTCCTTGGTCGGTTCGGCCATCGACGATGCGCTCTCCGACATCGGTGTGACAGTCAAGCGGTTCCCGATGACCCCCATGCGTCTCCTAGACCTCATACGGGAAGCCGAAAACGGGGAGGTGTCGCAATGAAACCACCACCGGTAAAGTATCAACGAGCCAGCGATAGCGAGGAGGCAGTCGACCTTCTAAGCGAGCACGGCTACGAAGCCAAACTACTCGCGGGCGGCCAGAGCCTGGTTCCGTTGATGAGCTACCGCTTGGTCCAGCCTGGAGTTCTGATAGACCTGAACCCGGCCACTGACCTCGACCATGTGGGTGAGGACAACGGGCATTTGGTGATCGGTTCGATGACCAGGCAGCGGACCGGCGCTCGTCCGCGACAGATTGCCCGTACTGGCCGAAGCACTCCGCCATGTCGGCCACGTAACGATCCGGAATCGGGGCACGATCGGCGGCAGCCTTGCCCATGCTGATCCGGCGGCCGAGCTTCCGGTCGCCTTGCTCGCACTAGACGGGAAGGTGGTGGTTCAGGGATCCGCTGGAACGAGAGCGATTGGAGCCGGCGACCTTTTCGTCGGTCCGATGACCACTGCGCTGGAACCGACCGAGATCCTCACTTCGGTCAGGATTCCCCGGCCGGATGCCGGAACCGGTGCCTCGATCGTGGAGCTTGCCCGGCGTCATGGTGACTTCGCCATCGTGATAGCGATGGCGCTGGTGCACCTCGACGGAAACGGGCGCTGCGACATGGTCCGGATAGCGCTCGGCGGGGTCGAAGGGGCGCCGGCGAGAATGGAGGCCGCTGAGTCCGGCCTGCTCGGTGCCGAGCCGTCGGGTGCAGCTATCGAAGCTGCGGCCGATGCTGTTGCGGCAGGAGTGGACCCCATAGGCGATATCCACGCTTCCGAGTCGTACCGCAGGGACATGACTCGAGTATTCGTAAAGCGTGCCCTGGCTCAGGCAGTCGAAAGGGCGAAGGGGGGTGTGGCATGAGCGACAAGCACACGGTGAGCATGACCATCAACGGTCACCTGTACGATGGTGTATGCGAGTCGCGCGTGACCTTGGCGGACTTCATCCGCCATGAGTGCGGGTTGACCGGTACCCATCTCGGCTGCGAGCACGGTGTCTGCGGTGCATGCACGATCCTGATCGACGGAACGTCGGCTCGCTCCTGTCTGATGTTCGCCGTTCAGGCCGATGGGAGCAACATCACGACAGTCGAGGGCTTGGCTACGGCCAGCGGACAGTTGAGCCCGCTGCAGGAGGCCTTCCGGGACAACCACGGGCTGCAGTGCGGATTCTGCACGTCCGGAATCCTGATCGCCGCAACCGAACTACTCGGAGAGAACCCCGACCCGTCGGAAGCCGAGGTCCGCGAACGTCTGTCCGGCAATCTCTGCCGGTGCACCGGCTACCAGTTCATTATCGATTCGGTGATCGACGGTGCCGGCCGCCTGAGGGGTTAAGAGGGTGCACGGATAGGCGTACCTCGACTGCACCTGTCGATGGCTGAATTAGAACTCCGGGTCGGACCCACCCCTGGTCATCAAGGGTGTTCTGCAGCCGGGACTACCGGTGTTTCCCCAGGTGTTCACCTAATCCGCGCACCCATTAAGCCAGCACAACAGGACCTCAAACTATGTGCCCACCGACTGGCATTCCGGTCGACGAAACGCGAGCCGGTTCAGACGGAAAGGCGCCTCAACTCGGGTAACACTTCCTTGCCGAGCATTTCGATGGTCTTCTCCGGCTGGGTACTCGCAACCTGGATCGATACGTAGTCCGCGCCGATCCCCTCGACTAACGGTTGGTAGGTTTCTATCAGAGCTTCTACTCCATCGACGAGGGTGTACTTCCCCAGCACTTCCTGCTGATCCAGATCGTCGGCTCGGACGCGAAGCGTCATCGGGTCGACGGCTTGGAGGCGGCCCGGGGCTCTCAGGCCCCTCATTGAGGCGAGCGCCTCCCATGCTTCGTCTTCGTCTCCGGCCAGAACGCACCAGCGCGTTGCCATGATGGTCAGTGGGGCCTCGTCCCTTCCACGAGACGCTTCTCTGAAGGGGCCGATGATCCGTTCCAGGGTGTCAGCCGGGTTCTTGACGCTGGTGATGAGCCCGTCGGCGTGAGCTCCGGCGAAGGCCGCCGACTTGCGTCCGCCGGCCGCCATCCAGATCGGAACCGTCGACACCGGTGGGCTGTACAGCCTCGCCTTGTCGGCGGTGTAGTACGTCCCTTGATAGTCGACCTTCTCACCCTCGAGTAGACGGTGCATGATCTCCAAGGCCTCGGTCTCCGACCGATACGCTCCTTGTAGCCCGGGAACTCGTACCCCATGGGTCCTTCATTGATGTTCTCACCGGTACCGACGCCGAGCGCGAAGCGGCCTTCGCTCATTCGGTCCGTGGTAGCGGCCATCTGAGCGACCAGGGCAGGGTGGTAATGGAAGAGCGGGCACGTGACGCTCGTGGCGAGTTCGACCGACTCGGTTGCCTCGGCGACCGCACCCAGCCAAGTCCAGACGAACCCGGAAGCAGATTCGTCTTCGACCCACGGATGGAAATGATCCGAGCCGTAAACGGCATCAAACCCGCCTCCTCCGCCAAGACGGCCTGGCGTAGCAGACGCTCGGGCTGGTACGACTCGTGGCTGCACAACCATCCGAACTTAATCGGTCATCCCTCCCTGTTTGAGAACGAGGTGCTCTGGATCATGCCACGGCAGCGCTGTGCTTGGCGGCAATCGCCTTCAACACGACCTCTGGCGTTATGGGCAATCGATCGATCGGCACTCCGATGGCGTCCACCACCGCGTTCGCGATCACCGCTGCCCCCAGCAGAACGGAGTTCTCCCCCACCCCCTTGGCACCGAAAGGCCCGTCGGGATCCGGGTGCTCGAGGGGAGAGAATTCAACCCGGGGTATATCGACCGCCAAAGGAAGCCGGTAGTTCTCGAGGTTGCGTTCCTGGTAACGACCGTCCTCGCCGATCCGGAGGCTCTCGTAGAGAGCGTAACCGATCCCCTGGGTCACACCGCCCGAGACCTGACCGTACACACCGTTGGGGCTGATGACCTTCCCGACCTCTTGTGCCACGACGTATCGCGTGACCTTCACGGCTCCGGTCACCGGATCGACCTCCACCTCCGCAAGATGAACATGGTAGGTGGGCGTCGGGAAGGACGGGAACATCAGTCCGGTAGCGCATCCGGGGTTGAAGTCCGGGAAGGGCGTAAGGAATGAACCGGTGCCCTGGATGGGTCCGACCGACCAGGTGGCCGCCATCGCGACATCCCCAAGAGTGAGACCCGAGTCCGGTGAACCCGCCACGAAGACCTTACCGTCAGCTATCACGATGTCGCTGGGTGCCGCCTCCAGGAGCTCCGAAGCAGTCTGCTTGATCTTGCCGATCACCTCGTCGGAAGCTATGGAGGCCGCCTTGCCCACGATCCGGGTCGTGCGGCTCCCCTGCGAACCGGCATCGAACCCGGCAGCGTCCGTGTCTGGCATCGTCACGTAAACATCCTCGGGCTGAACGCCGAGCTTCTCGGCCACTATCTGGGTGATGCCGAGGTTCACCGCGCCGGATCCGTTGTCGGTGGCCGCGGTGATGACGCCTATCGTGCCGTCCTCGTTCAGCTTTACAGTTGCCGTGCCGGGCATCGGGTTGGTGACCCACCAAGCGGCGCCAATGGCGACTCCTTTCATGGGTCCGGCCGTGGCGGCCAACCGCTCCTCCCAGGGAGCGGCTTCCTCCACTGCATCGAAGGCTTCCCCGAGGATGCCGGCATCGTCGAGTACCTGGTCGTTGAGGAGCACTTCACCAGGCTCGAACAGGTGCTGGAGGCGATATTCGCGCCGGTCGCGTCCCAACACGCTTGCGATATGGTCCATGTGCCGCTCGACGGCGTGGTAGAGATAGACCCCGTTGACGCCCCGGAAGGCTCCGGTCGGCGCGGTGTTGGTGTATACGAGAAAGGACTTGACCCGGGTCGGACCAGCCCTATACACGCCTCTCGCGCAGTGGAGGGCGATCGAAGCCAGCCAGGGCATCTCGCCGCTGTAGGCGCCGTTGCCGGCAATTACCACTAGCTCGCGGGCAATCATGTTGCCGTCCTTGTCGAGCCCGGTCCTGATGCGCGTAATGGCGTCCTCGCGGGAGGGGCATGTGATCATGTCCTCGGTGCGGGTGTTGACAATCTTCACGGGCAGGCCGCCGGCCGCCCTCGACAGGGCACAGGCGTGAGGCTCGATGCTCGCATCGAGCTTGGCACCGAAACCTCCACCAATTGTGTGCCCGATCACTCGGACCTGCGAAGGACGGATGTCCAGGTACTGCGCTATCCGGTCGCGTACGTTGAACGGAAACTGGTGGGCTGTGTGTACCTCGTACCGGCCGCCCTGGTAGATGGCAACGGCTCCCTTCGGCTCGATATAGGCCTGGTACTGCCTCTGCACCCGGTACTCGTCCTCGATGATCCGCTCGGCCGCCTCGAAGGCCTCTTCGACGCCCTCGGGATCGGAGATGCACTCGGCGGCGACATTCCGCCCCCGCGGATACTCGCCCAGGGTCGGGACGTAGCTCTCCCACTCGGGATGCAGGACTGGCGAGTCCTCGCTCAGCGCGTAGTCGAGGTCGACCACGGCCGGAGTCTCCTCTATCTCGAGGCGGATGGTGTCCCGTGCCTCCCTCGCCTGTTCTAGGGTGTCGGCGGCGATTCCCGCCACCGGCTCTCCCTCGTACCTCACACGGTCTCTGGCGAACAGTGGCTGCTCCCGCAGCACCCAGCCCGCACGGGTGTCAGGCACATCGGCTGCGCTAATGACTGCCCTCACCCCGGGCATCGCCTTGGCCGCCGATACGTCCAGTCCGACTATTCGACCTGACGGCACCGGGGACCGTAGTAGCACGGCGTGGATCGTCCCCTGAGGCAGGTAATCCACTCCGAAGATTGCTTCGCCGCGTGCCTTGGGCTCGCCGTCGGTCCGGCGGAATCGCTCACCTACAATCGTCACGCTCGCTCCTTCCCACTCACGACCACCTCTACGGCGTCGAGTATCTGGCTATAGCCGGTGCAACGGCAGATGTTCCCCGCCAAGGCGATACGCACCTCGTCCTCGGAGGGCGCCGGGTTGTTCTCCAGCAGAGCGGCAACCGTCACGATGAACCCGGGGGTACAGAAGCCGCATTGGATGCCTCCCGCGTCCCAGAACGCTTCCTGTACCGCCCGACCGGTCTCGCCATCGGAGATGCCCTCGATCGTCACAACCGAGTGGCCATCGACGGAAACGGCCGGGTATATACATGAATGCACCGGCTTGCCGTCGATGAGTACGGTGCATGCCCCGCACTCGCCCTCCGTGCAGCCCTCCTTCGTACCGGTAAGCCCGAGGTCGTTTCGGATAACGTCGAGCAGGGTGGCGGCTCCATCGATCTGCGCGGTCACCCCACGACCGTTGACAGCGAACGAGATTCCGGAACTCATTGATACGCCTCCTCCACTGGGCTGGAAACCCCGGCCCGGCGAGCACAGACACCTGCTGCACGTCGCACCAGCCCCGGTACGAGGAGCCGGCGGTATGTAGCCGAAGCCCTGAGATCGTCGATCGGTGAGGTCGCTCCGAGCACTGCGGCGGAAACCTCGTCGAGCAAATGCCCGTCCAGGGCCTCACCCTCCAGCAATGTCTCCGCTGCCCGAACGCGTAGCGGTACGGCCGCCACCGAGGCTAGGGCGATCCGCGCCTTCGAGACAATCTCGTTCCGGTCGAAGACCAGGCGCATGGCCAGACCGACTATGGCTACCTCCACCGCACTTCTCCGGCCCACCTTGAGGTACACGTCGCCGGACCGAGGTGCGCCCGGAGTAAGTCCGACCGACACCAGCAACTCGTCGGGAGCACGGCGGGTCTGCCTGCGGCCGACCAGGAACTCCTCCAGACCCAGTGTCCGGCTTCCTCCGCTGGACCGTAGTTCCAATTCGGCATCGTGAACCAGGAGCGGCGGAAGGGTATCTGCGGCGGGGGATGCATTGCATATGTTGCCGCCGAGTGTTCCGACAGCCTGGGTCTGCCAGCCTCCGACCGTGTGCGCAGCCTCCGCAATGCTCCGGTACCCGGACCCCAGTGCACCTTTGGCGAGCGTCTCATGGGTCACCAGCGCGCCGACCCGTACCCCGCCGTTGGTCTCGACGGTGGAGAGTTCCGCCAGGTCGTTTATGGGTACCAGCACGTCCGGTGAGATCTCGTTGCGGGAGAGTTGCACCATCACGTCTGTTCCGCCGGCTAGGGGTTGGGCAGCGCTTCCGTGTTCCGCCAGCGCTTCCAGTGCCTGCTCAGTGGTTGTTACTCGTCTGACCTTCATTCATGGCTCCTCTAGCGTGGCACATGTTCAATTGCCGATGTTGGGAAGGATCTCGCGGGAAGCTATCTCGAGCTGGGCACGGCTCTGGTCGGGTGATACCGGGAACAGGACCACCGACGAGGCCCCCGCAGCCCGCAGACCCTCGATCTTGGTGGTGCACTCGGCGGGCGTCCCGACGACCGCGAACTGATCGAACCACTCGTCTGGCATCTCCTCGGCGACTGCCTCCGGTCCGCCCCGCTGGATCATGTCGATCAGCGCCGGGTTGGCGTCGTACACCCCCGTCAGCGGAGTAGGTCCTACCGCAAAAAGGTAGAAGGCCAAGACTCCCTTCGCAGCAGCCCGCGCCGCGTCACCGTCCTCGTCCACCGCGAAGAGGGCAAAGGTCGGTAGCAGATGATCACCGGACCGCCCTGCTTTGGCCATCCCTCTTGACGTGTGCTCGATGGAGTACTCGACGTACCTCGGACCGGCCAGCACCGACAGGACAGTCCCATCCATCAACTCGCCGGACATCTGCAACGACTTCGGGCCTACCACCCCGCCGAGTATCTTCATCCCGGGCGAAGGGTGGGTGAGGGTGACCGAGTTGAAGGTGTAGTTTCCGGACTCGTCCAGGGTCTCGCCTTCGACCAGCCGGCGAACGCTGGTAGCGACCTCCCGCAATACGCCGAGCGGGCTCTTCGGGTAGAGCCCCATCTGCTTGGTCCAAGCCGGGACCCCGTGGCCGATTCCGGGGAGGAAACGGCCAGGATATGCCCTGTCGAGGGTCGCGAACTCCATCGCAGTAACCGCCGGATGGCGGGCCACGCTCGCCACGATACCGAGGCCCACCTGGATGGACTCTGTGGCTTCGAGCACCAGACCCGCCGTAGACATGCCGCCGTAGAAGAAGTAGTCCTCGGCGACCCAGATCTCAGCAAACCCGGCGTCCTCTATGAAACGGGCCGCGGGAGCTATGTCCTCCGGGCCCGCTATCGATGTCGGGATTATCGCGCCGACTCGTGAATTACCGTCCATGGCCATCCCCTAGCTTGATAGGCATCTGGTTCCTCCTCTCGGGTCACCCGGCAGGGCCGTGCGTCTCGCCTCGGCTCACCGCGCCACCGCCTCGTGATGAGACTTGGGTGGGCGGAGCGGTCCGGCCGCCTTGACCCGGATCCGGATCACGGGCTCGGTGAGGTAGGCAAGTGGAACCTCTTCGATCTCGACGACGTCCACCGAACCCGGGTCTGCCCCAGCTGTGACCGCCTCTCTCTTGGCCGTGGCCACGGCGTCCGACACGGCTTCCTCCCGTCCTCCTGAACCTAGCTTGTAGACCCGGTCGATCTCCCCGGAGACCGACGCAATGGCTGCCCCGATAGCGTTAGCCACGTCATACTGATCCGGACGGATGACCTCGGACACACCGGGGATGGACGCGGGTATCAGGATGCTGCCACCCCCCACAGCAATCAGCGGAAGCTCCTTTCTCGAGACTTTCGCTCGATCAACCGCCTCCACAACGAAGATATCACACCCCCCCATCGCTCGTACGAGAAGGTCGGTGTGGGAACCCACCTGGCTCGGGCTACCCAGGAAACCGGCTCGATCCGTCGCAACCGCAGCATCAGTGAGCGTGGGAGTCGGGCCGCCGAAGATCAAAGCCTCGTCGCGGATGTGGAACCCGACGCTCTCGGGTCCGATCCGCACCCCCGACCCATCTTCGGTGATGATTGTCCCGCCTCCTATGGCCACGGACACCAGGTCGGGCATGCGGAAGTTCGTACGTACCCCGCCGACCTCCACCGCCGTCGAGGACTCGCGAGGGAACCCATTGCTGATGATGCCGATGTCGGTAGAGGTTCCGCCGACATCCACCACCAAGGCGTCGCTCATGCCGGCTAGGTATATGGCGCCTCGCATGCTGTTGGTGGGACCGCTGCCGATTGTCAGAACCGGGTAGCGGCGCACATAGTCGAGACCCATCAGGGTGCCGTCGTTCTGGGCGACGTAGATGTCCGCAGAGACTCCATAGGCGGATATCGCCGAGGTCAAGCCATCGATCACCCTACGTGCCACGCGGACCAGGGCGGCGTTGAGAATACAGGCGTTCTCGCGTTCGAGAAGCCCGAGCGATCCTATCTGGTGGCTTAGCGAGACAGGTACGTCACCCATCTCCTCGCGGGCGATTTCCTCGATGCGAAGCTCCTGATCCGCCAGGACAGGGGAAAAGACACCGGCGATCGACACGGCCTCGGCGCGGCCTGCCAGCGAACCGAGAAACGACCGGGCCGCTTCCTCGTCAAGAGGCACCAAGGGCTCCCCGGTCATCTCGACTCCGCCGTCGATGATCTCCTCACCACAAGATACCGCCGCGCGCAGCCTCTCCGGCCAACCGGCAAGAGGCGGAATCGAACGGGTCGCCGGACCCCCGATCCGGACCATTGCCACCTTGTAGAGATCCCGCCGTTCGAGAATCGCGTTGGTGGCATGGGTGGTTCCGAGCATCACGTGGGTGATGTTGGAAACCGGCCCGCCGAGGTCCGCGAGCGCGAGTTCAAGAGCAGTGAGGATCCCAACGGTGACATCCTCGCTGGTCGTGGTCTTTACCCGGGCTAGAAGGCGGTCTTCCGCGTCCAAGACGACCGCGTCCGTGTTGGTCCCACCGACATCGATCCCGACCCTCCAGGCGGCGTCATCCATACCGATCTTCCACTCCCAAGTAGTCGACGTCGTACCCGAATGCCCGCGGCCCGACAGTGGCTATTCCTGCGGGCGAGGTCCACTGCCTGGGACTGGGGAAGGCGACGATCCTCACCCGCTGGCCGTACTTGATTCCCTCCGTGACGATGCCGTGGGCAGTGTGGTAGTCGAGCAGTGTGATTATGTCGGGAACTGTGGCCAGCGCTTCCCCGTCCCTCAACACGACCAGGTTTTCGTTCTGGAATTCGAGACGGAAGACCTGGTTCCGGTGCTGGTCTATGCCCTCTATGACCGCCGATCCCCGCACGAACCCGCCAGCGGTGCGCCTATCGACATCGACCACCTTGCCCGCTGCCAGCGGGAAGGCCGGGATCTGAGCTGACAGGGCCTCGAGCGGATCATCTGCACCGGAGCGGATAGCCCGCCCCAGTTGCTCAGCCAGCGACACAGTCCCCGGGATAAGGGCACGGCGGGCCTCCGCTGCCGTCATCGGATACATCCCGCCGCAAGCCGACCCCCCGTAGGTGGCAACCGCGTTTCGCACCAGTTTCTCGAGCCAAAGGTTGTCACGAGTCCGGAACACGATGGTCTGCAGGCGCTCGTCTGCGATGACCGCAGGGCTACCCGGCATCCCGAGCAGATGCGGGGTGAGCATCTGCAGTTCGGGGAAGGCCCGCCCCATGAAGTCGCCATCAACGAGCGGGAGTCCGGCATGGGCTGCCCAGGCGATGGGCAGTACTCCGTTGATCCCTCCCATCTCGAACGGCATGACCGCTTTGAATTCGCGCCCGTAGATGTCCTCGTAGACATCTCGAATGGCCCGCCCCTCGCCGCCGTTCGGGATCTTCTCGACCATTACGGTCGGTGCTCCGATCATCCCGCACGGCAGGATCAGGTCATCGGGATCCAACTCTTCGAGTGGATGGACATCGACCGGGCCCAGCACTTTGATTGCTTCTTCGGCCATCATCTGGCCGATTCTCGGATCGCCACCCCCACCCCCTCCGAGAATCGTGCATCCGATGGCCACGGCACGGAGGCTGTCGATGGTTATCTGCATCCGATACCCGTGCGGACCTGCGAGCAGGCGACTTCCGATCGAAGCACCGACCGCCGTTCGCAAGGCCGGGCAGCCTGGTTAAGGGAGTCAGCATCGGTAGACCGCAAGAACAAAGGTCGCTCCAAACCTGACCTCCGAGACTCTATAGTTTCCATACTTTACCGGGCCACCGGTGGGCTTGGCTGTGAAGGGGGCCCGGAACCTTAGGTCTCTCCAGTAGTCAACGGCTGAGCAGAGGCCCGCAGGAGTCCGCGAAACGACGCGTGATCGGGCCACTGGGCACAACCCGGTGGATTGATCGAAACTCCCCGTCACCCCACCTCAACACCAGCACAGGTGTACGCCACCCTCCAATATGTTGACTGGTTCAACCACCGGCGGCTCCTCGAACCCATCGGACACATCCCACCAGCAGAAAGGGAGGCCAACTGCCGTCTAGAACACACCCCAGCACCACTAGCAGGAGTCAAGTAAAACGCTCTCCGGCAAACCCGGGGCTGTTCAATTACCGTTGATTTTGCCGTCCTGCTACTACCCTGAGAATTGGGATGACGAGCTTTCTGGTCAAGGGTCCGACCCGCCTGCACGGGCACTTCGAGCCCTCGGGCAACAAGAACGCCGCTCTACCCATAGTCGCCGCCTGCCTGCTGACCGAAGAGCCGGTCATATTGCACAACGTCCCCCAGATCGGCGACGTCAAGTCCCTGCTCCTCATCCTTGAGGGCATGGGGGCGTCGATCACCAGCCCGGAGCCGGGGACCTTCCGAATCCACTGCAACGGGATGACCAGTTCGGAGATCTCGGAGGAGCAGGCCAGCCTCATCCGGGCTTCCATCCTCTTGGCCGGCCCTTGCCTGGCCCGCTTCGGGGAGATCACCCTCCCTCCGCCGGGTGGTGACGTCATCGGACGTCGCCGGATCGATTCCCACGTACACGCTCTCGAAGGGCTCGGCGCCTCCTACAGCTTCTTGAACGGTCACCGCTTCCGGGCCGGAACGCTCAAGGGATCGGTGGTGTTCATGGACGAGCCGTCCGTGACCGGCACCGAGAACCTGATCATGGCCTCCGTGCTCGCCGAGGGTCATACCACCATCGAGAACGCCGCCTGCGAACCGCATGTCCAGGATCTGTGCCACTTCCTCAACACCCTCGGCGCTCGTATCTCCGGCATCGGCAGCAACATCCTCCAGATCTCGGGCGTGGAGCGCTTGACCGGTGGCGAGTACACCATCTGCCCCGATCACATCGAGGTGGGGAGCATCATGGCGCTGGCTGCCGTGACCCGATCCCCCATCACCATCGGTGGGTACCTGCCGGAGATGAACAAGCCCATCGATCTGGGCTGGGCTCGCCTGGGCATCAAATACGACCCCCTGCCGGACGGCATTGCCCAGATGCGCTTCAACGGACCACTCAACGTGCTGCCCGACCTCGGTGGCGCCATCCCCAAGATCGAGGACGGACCGTGGCCATCCTTCCCGGCCGATCTGACCAGCATCGCCCTGGTGGCCGCCACCCAGGCCTACGGTTCGATCCTTATCCATGAGAAGATGTTCGAATCGAGGATGTTCTTCGTGGACCGCCTGATCGTCATGGGCGCCCAGATAGTGCTGTGCGATCCTCACCGGGCGGTGGTGATGGGACCCAACAAGCTGACCGCCAGCACCATGTCCAGCCCCGACATCCGGGCCGGAATGGCGCTTCTCATCGCAGCGCTGGTGGCGGAAGGCGAGAGCGTCATCCACAACGCCGAGCAGATCGAGCGAGGCTACGAGGGGATCGACAGCCGGCTCGGCGTCATGGGCGCCGACATCCGGCGGATCGACTGAACCGGGGTCCCGAGAACCCCTGCCGGGCTACTCGCCGCGGGGGTCCCAGGTGAAGTAGCGGGTGATGATCACCATCCCGAACGCCAGCCAGAGGGCCATGACACCCAGGTGTTCCCACCCCAATATCGCCCCTTCGTGGAACGGGTCGAATGCCTCGCGGAACGGTCCGGCGAAGTGCTTCAGCGGGAAGATATCCCCTAGGATCACCAGCCACCGCGGTGCGTCGTCCAGCGGGATGAAGATCCCCGATACGAATGCCATGGGCAGGAACACCCCGTTCGCCGCCGCCGGGGACGAGTCGGCGTTCCTGAGAACGGCGCACACGGCCAAGCCGAGCGCCGAGAACGTGGCGATCCCCACCACGAAGACCACCAACGCGGTTCCGAGGTTGGCCCAGACCATCCGGAAGCCGAAGAAGGCCCACCCCAGGAGGAACATCATGCTCACCGACAGGACGGCGAACCAGACGCCTGAGCAGATCCGGCCCGCCATGTAGACCCAGGCCGGGAGCGGCGTGCCCCTGACCCGTTTGAGGATTCCCTGATCCCGAGCGTAGGACACCCCGATCGCCAGGTTGCTGAACGATGACGACACCGCGGCGAACACGGCCATGGCAGGGGCGAAGAACTGGGAGAAGCTGTAGCCGCTCCACTCTGCATCCCCGAAGATGACGCTGAACAGCACTAGGAAGATGACCGGGAGAGCCAGAGTGAAGAACGCGGCGGCCGGAGTCCGCCAGAACAGGCGGTTGTTGTGGCGAATCTGACCCCAGAGGAGCGACGCGTAGCGGGCGCCGCTCATGATGCCGAACCCCCGTTCCCGGCCTCGCCCACGATGTCGAGGTAGACGTCCTCAAGGCTGCGCCTGGTCACCTCGAGACCGCCCAACTCGACTCCCCGCTCCGTGGCCCAGCTGGTCAGCGCCAGCAGATCGGCGGTCACCGAGGTGGATCGGTAGGTGACGGTGTGGCCGGTCATGTCAGGGCCGCCCTCCAGTCGAGGAAGCCCGTCGGCGCCTTCGGCGGGGAACGAGATAGTGCTGGTGGCCCGGCCCGCGCCCAGCGTATCGGCCGTACCCTCGGCAACGATGGAACCGCCCGCCAGGACGATGATCCGATCCGCCAGATTCTGGGCCTCGTCCAGGTAATGGGTGGTGAGCAGGATGGTCTTGCCCAGCTCGGTCAGGCCTTCGATCATTGCCCATGACTTGCGGCGGGCAGACGGATCGAACCCCGTGGTGGGCTCGTCCAGGAACACCAGCTCGGGATCCCCGGCCAGTCCCAATGCGAGATCGAGCCGGCGCTTCTGCCCACCGGAGAGGGTCTTGATGCGGGCATCGGCCTTGCCATCCAGCCCTACCAGGTTGATCAGGTCGTCTGTGGGCAGCCGGCGGGAATAGGACCGGGCGTAGATATCGATAGCCTCCCGGACCGTCAGCACCACCTCGATGCCGGTCTCCTGGAGAACGATGCCGATCCGGTCGCGAAACTCCCGACCGCCGGATGATGGATCGTGGCCCAGCACGCTGATCGTGCCACCGTCCGCTCGCCGGTAGCCCTCCAATATCTCCACCGCGGTCGTCTTACCGGCGCCGTTCGGACCGAGGATCGCCAGCACTTCGCCCTCATCGACCGTGAAGCTGACCCCTGCCAGCGCGGTGACGGAGCCGTAGCTCTTGGTGAGGTCCTCGACGATTACTGCTGGGGGCATGATGGATCCGG
>JAGWAN010000040.1 GCA_021296345.1 Acidimicrobiia bacterium
CAGGGAGAGGAGCCGCTTCTCCTGAGCGTCCGGCGACCACCGGCTACCTACTCCAAGTGCGGTGTGGTACCATCAAGCAACCGCCCGCCTTGCGGCATGTCAGTGGAAGGGCGGTGTGACAGTCGGTTAACAGGCTGGGCACGCCGAGTTATTTCGCAGACATACCACTCATTGCCGGGCGTCCAGATCCCGCCTTAGGAAGTTTCAACCCTTGTTTCGGCATCCCGATAAGGGGTGCTGGCGGTCTCCCGAAAGATATTTGCCGGGGCCGTGGTGGCCTCGCCAATCGATCCGGACCAGGAACTCGTCCAGTCCGTCAAGGACCGGCGAGCGCCGGTGCGGAGATCCCGAGCGGTCCACCCGGAATTGGAATTGTCGGCATGAGGCGCCCCCCGACCTTGGTCGGGCGAGCACTTTACGGAGGAACCAGAATGGCCACCCGATCAGAGCTACAGACTAAGAACATCAAGGACCTGCGCACCATCGCATCGTCGGTCGGCATAGAGGTCGATGGCCTCCAGAAGGCGAAGCTCATCGACGCGATCATGGGAGCGGACGGCTTTGAGGTAGCGGACGAGGCGCCACAGGTCGAACTGCCTGACGCAACTGTTCGGGACAGCCGGGCGAAGGAAAACGGAAGCACCGAGTCCGGGTCCCAGCCTTCGAATCGTAAGGCCGACTCGCCGTCGGGTCGGGCTCGTTCCAGGCAGCGCGGCCCGGATGGTGGCGCACCGCGCGGTCAACCTGGGCCGCAGAAGGCCGGCCCCGGCGGAAGGGGCCGTCGGAGGCGAGGGCCCGCCGACCGGCATGTCCCGGACGGTCCGGCTGAGGTTCGTGAGGGTGCTTTGGACATTCTTCCCGAGGGGTACGGGTTCCTCAGGTGTTCGGGATACCTTCCCAGCGATAAGGACGTATACGTTTCGGCCGGACAGATCCGCAAGTTCGCCCTCCGGAAGGGCGATGTTCTGAGCGGCCCGGTGCGAGCGCCGCGCAGCCAGGAGAAGTTCCCTGCCCTCGCCCGGATCGAGAAGAGCAACGGGATGTCGCCACAGGAGGCACGCGGGCGCCCGAAGTTCTCCAGGCTCACGCCGCTCTTCCCCGATGTCCGGCTGCGGCTGGAGGTGCCCGGGAGGTCCCGGAGCACGCTCACCCGCATCATCGATCTGATCGCTCCTATCGGGAAGGGTCAGCGGGGCCTGATCGTCTCACCGCCGAAAGCGGGGAAGACCACCGTTCTGAAGGAAATCGCGCAGGCGATCACGGTCAACAACCCCGAGTGTTACCTCATGGTGGTGCTGGTCGACGAGCGCCCCGAAGAGGTTACGGACATGCAGCGCTCCGTGAAGGGTGAGGTGATCTACTCGACGTTCGACCGTCCGGCCGAGGAGCACACCCAGGTTTCGGAGCTGGCTATAGAGCGGGCCAAGCGGATGGTGGAGATGGGTACCGATGTGGTGATCCTGCTGGACTCCATCACGCGCCTCGCTCGGGCGCATAACCTTGCTACGCCGGCCTCCGGACGCATTCTCTCGGGTGGGGTCGATTCCACCGCCCTCTATCCCCCGAAGCGATTCTTCGGGGCGGCCCGGAATATCGAGGAGGGCGGGAGCCTCACCATCGTCGGAACGGCTCTGGTGGAGACCGGTTCCAAGATGGACGACGTGATCTTCGAGGAATTCAAGGGGACCGGCAACATGGAGCTACGCCTCGACCGTCGACTGGCCGACCGGCGGGTCTACCCGGCTATCGACATCGCTTCTTCGGGCACCCGGCGGGAGGAGCTCCTATTCGACCCGGACGAACTCCAGCAGGTCTGGAAGTTGCGCAGGGTGCTGCTGGGCCTGGAGCCGGGGGCGGCGCTCGAGTTGTTGATCGACAAGCTGAGAACCTCGAAGTCCAACGCCGACTTCCTGGCAGAGGTGGCCAGGTCGCGCAACTAGAAAGGCACCGAGAATTACGGGGATCGGTAGGCGCGTGATACCTAGACCTGGGGTTTCGTTACCAGCGATCGGCCAAACTGGACAAATTTCAGTACCCTCCTAGAGGACAACCCGGCGTGGGCGGGGCGTTGCGGAATCTAACCTGGGAGGACGTGGCATAATCCCGTGGCTTGCGGGCGACCCGGCCAGAGGCGGCTACCGCCGCCGCTGTTCCAGATACCAGAGCGCGAACAGGAGGACACGTGAAGCGTGATATACATCCCAAGTACAGGCCGGTGGTGTTCCAGGACCCCTCGGTCGACTTCGCGTTCCTGACCCGATCGACCATCCGCACCAACGAGACCATCGTCTGGGAGGATGGCGAGACCTATCCCCTGGCCCGGGTCGAGATATCGAGCGCGAGCCACCCGTTCTTCACCGGCAAGCAGAAGTTGGTGGACACGGCGGGACGGGTGGAACGTTTCGAGCGGCGCTACGGCAGGACGGCCCGCGGTCGGGGAGGCGCGGGCGGACGTTCGTAGTCTGCCCGGCAGCCGGCACATGTCCAAGTCCCCTGTAGCGACCGTCGGAGGGCAGGCGGTCATTGAAGGGGTGATGATGCGGGCGCCATCCGCTTGGGCGGTGGCGGTTCGCACCCCTTCCGGCGAGATTGAGGCCATCCGCCACCGGCTACCGAGGCTCAGTTCGCGCTCCCGATGGGCCAGGGTTCCGCTGGTCCGGGGCGTGCTGGTATTGGGGGAGAGCCTTACCCTTGGCTTCCGCGCCCTGGCGTGGTCGGGGCAGCGCTCGGTGGGAGAGGATGAGGAGCCCGTCACCAAGGGCCAGATGGCGGGTTCCATGACACTCGCCGCCCTCTTCTTCGTGGGGTTTTTCATAGTCATTCCGCTCCTAGCGGTGCGCTGGGGTGGCTTGGACGCCTCGTCGTGGGTGTTCCATCTGGTCGAGGCGACGATCCGGATCGCCCTGCTGGTCGGCTACGTGTGGTTGATCGGGCGCTGGGACGAGATAGGACGTGTCTATGCCTACCACGGCGCCGAGCACATGACCATCCATGCCTACGAGGCGGGCGATCCACTCGATCGGGACCACATCTCCGCCTACCGTCCGGCGCACCCTCGGTGCGGGACCAGCTTCCTACTGCTGGTCATGCTCACCGCCATCGTGGTGTTCAGCGTGGTGGGCAGCCTTCCGTGGTACGGCCTGATCGCGAGCCGGGTGGTGCTGATTCCGGTCGTGGCCGGTATTTCCTACGAGCTTCTCAAGCTGGGCGGAGCGCAAGCGGACCGGACCGTGGGGAGGATCCTCACCGCTCCCGGCCTGTGGTTGCAGCGACTCACGACACGGGTTCCCGAGACGAACATGATCGATGTGGCCGTGGCCTCGCTGCTGTCCGCTCTGACGGATGAGGAGGTCGACAAGGTAGCCGGGAGGGGTCCGATCATTCCCGAGGCGCTGAGCGCCACCGGCAGGTAGGTGTGGGGTGGTGGACCAGGGGCTTACCGATCGGCTTACCGAGATCGAGCAGACGTACGGTGAGGTCGAGAGCCTGCTGGCCGACCCGGCGCTGCTGGGCGATCCGACCCGGTATGGCGAACTGTCCCGCAAGTATGCCGAGCTCCGGCCACTGGTCCTGTCCTTCCGGTCGTTGAAGGCGGCGGTTGACGACTCCGGGGAAGCGATCGAGCTGGCCGACATCGAGACGGACCCCGAACTCGCCAGGGAGCTGCGCGAGCTCGCCGCAGCCAGGCGACAGGAAGCCGATCACATGGCCGCCGAGCTCAGGGCCGCGCTCACACCCACCGACCCGGATGACGTCAAGGACGCCATAGTCGAGATCCGGGCTGCTGCGGGAGGCGCGGAAGCGGCCCTATGGGCCGGGGAGCTGCTCCGCATGTACCAGCGGTTCGCCGAAACGGAGGGCTTGGCGTGGGAGCCGATCGACAGCGCGGCTGCGGAAGGTGGCGGACTGAGCTCGGTCACCTTCGGAGTAACCGGTCGTGGGGCGTACGCAAGGCTCAAGTTCGAGGCCGGAGTCCATCGGGTCCAGCGGGTACCGAAGACAGAGTCGCAGGGGCGGGTCCATACCTCGACGGCCACGGTGGCCGTGATGCCCGAAGCCGAGGAGATCGATGTGCAGATCGATGCGAGCGACGTCAAGGTGGACACTTTCCGGTCGTCTGGACCGGGAGGGCAATCCGTCAACACCACCGACTCGGCGGTCCGGATCACCCATCTTCCCAGCGGTCTGGTCGTTACCTGCCAGGACGAGAAGTCCCAGCTTCAGAACAAGGAAAAGGCCTTCCGGGTGCTCCGGGCCCGGCTGTACCAGGAAGAGCACCTGGCCCGAGCCGCGGAGCGCGCCGAGGGCAGACGGTCGCAGATCGGCTCAGGGGATCGGTCCGAGAAGATCCGAACATACAACTTCAAGGAGAACCGGGTGACCGATCACCGGATCGGTCTCACCATCAGGCGCCTCACGCATGTTCTCGACGGGCATCTGTCCGAGTTCGTAGAAGCCCTTACATCGGAGCAGGCCACTCGGAGCTTGGTTGGCGCGTGATCTTCTTCGTTCGCTTCCCGCCCCAGACCGACCTCCCGGCAGAGGCCATCGAAGAGATCGTGCAGAGCTGTCTCGGCCGGTCCGGCTCCGTGATCGGGGCGTCGGAAGGAGCTATCGACGTGGAGCTGTCAGGTGCGGATCCGGCCGCGGCTCTGGCGGTATTGGCGGCTGAGCTTCGGGCGGCCGGATTACCTCCTTCAACGATGATCGATATCCCATCCCGGGGTTTGCGTCTGGGGATTCACGAGGTCTAGGGCGTGCCGAAAGCACGGGGATCGGTAGGCCTATCGGGGGTGAGAACATCTAGAGGCCACGGGCGGCTACCGGTCGGCGGCGTCAACTCCAGACTTCTGATTGGCAGTTGCAGCCTGCCACCCCATGAGGTGGTGCGGTTGCTCGCAGCCATCACCGGCCAGCCCCGTGCCGAACTGCTGAACGGGATCGTGGTCGATCGGCCCACGGTGAACATGTTCTACCGCCTGATGGAGCAACGCTCGGCTGGGATGCCACTCCAGTACCTGGAGGGAACGGTGCAGTTCGGTCCCCTGGAGCTGCTGGTGGACGACCGGGTCCTGATTCCACGGCCCGAGACGGAGCAGCTATGGGAGAAGGCCCTCGAACTGGTTCCCGACGGAGCGTGCACCGTCGTCGATATGGGCACCGGCTCCGGCTGCCTAGCGATCGGTATCGCCCACCAGCGGCCGTTGGCGCGTGTCATCGCAACCGACATCAGCCGTGACGCCCTCGATCTGGCCCGACTCAATGCCGCCCTCCTGCAGGTGGAAGCCGAGTTCTGCCTGGGGGATCGTCTCGACGCACTCGATCCTTCGCTACGCGGTGAGGTCGATTTGATTGTCACCAACCCTCCCTACGTCTCGGACTCGGATTGGCTCAAGCTGCCACCCGAGGTTCGCGACTACGAGCCCCGTCTGGCCCTGGCGGCCGGCGACGGGCTCCACATCTTCCGGTACCTCGCATCGGAGGCGCCGTCGTGGTTGGCGCCCGAGGGCATCCTCGTCGCCGAGATAGGCGACCGGCAGGGGGCCAAGATTCACCGGGCCTTCAGGGACCCGAAGTGGGAGGCAAGCGTCCTCCCGGACTTGACCGGACGGGATCGGTTCCTGATCGCCAGGACCACCGCTTGAGCCTCGACGCGGCGCTGGTCGCGCTGCGGACCGGCCAGGTGGTAGGGGTGCCCACGGACACCGTCTACGGCTTGGCGGTCGATCCTGCCAACGAGGAGGCGGTACGGTCCCTCTTCCGGATCAAGGGCCGTGGGTGGCACCTGCCTTTGGCCGTGCTGGCGGCCTCATTCGATCAGGTCGTAGGGCTCGTCGATTGGACAGAGGCGGAGAGGCGACTCGTCCAACCCCACTGGCCGGGGCCGCTTACCGCCGTGCTGAGCGCCCGGGCGCCGTTGGCGGCGGGCGTAGGGGACCACGAACGCGGCACGCTGGCGGTGCGGATCCCGGATCACGATCTCCTGAGGGGGTTGCTGGCGGGTGCCGGTCCTCTGGCGGTTACGAGCGCCAACCCGAGCGGGTCGGCACCCGCCCTGGACAGCGTCCAGGCTCGTGCGCTCCTTGGCGATCGGGTGCCGGTGTACCTGGAGGGGGAGCGGCAGGGAGGCGAGGCGTCGACCGTGGTCGACCTCACCCGCGTCCCCCCGGTCGTGCTACGCCAGGGACCGATCCAACTAGCCGGACTCGGCGGCCAGGGTGCGGCGGCGCGTGATCTCGGCTGATATGGCCGGGACAACCTGGTGGAGGTCGGCTATCACGGCCCAGTCGGCCTTGGTGACCATGGGAGCGTCGCGGTCGATGTTGATGGCCAGGACGTTTTTGGCGTTCATCATTCCCACCCAATGCTGGATGGCGCCGGAGATGCCGCAGGCGATGTAGAGGTCGGGGGCGACGACGGTTCCGGTCTGGCCCACTTGGAACTTGTGGTTCTTCCAGCCGTTGTTGGTGACCACCCTGGAACAACCCACCGCTCCTCCCAGCAAGTCGGCCAGCTCCTCGATGATGTCGAAGGCCTCGGCGCTCCCGACCCCGCGCCCACCGCTGACCACCACCGGGGCGGTGGCGAGCGTGATGCCCTCCGAGACGGTTACCCGGTCCACCACCATGGTCACGGTGTCGGACCCGTCCAGCTCGGGAGTGAACTCCGCGACTGTTCCGGCCGCCGGCTCTCCGGCGGCAGCGGCTTCCGTGCTGTGGGGAGCGAGGGTCACCAGCTTGACGGGTGCGGAGAGCCGGGCCCGCTCGCGGAGGCTGCCTCCCCACCGGACCCGGGTCATCAGCCAGTCGTTGCCGTCCGGCTCTATCTCCAGGCAGTTTGCCACCATAGCCAGGTCCGTCCGGGCGCCGACCTGGGCCATCACCTCGTTGCCGCGGTCGGATCCCGTGGCAATCACCGCCCCGGCCCCCGACGTCCCGGCCAGCTGGACAAGGCTCTCCGCCCACGCGTCCGGGCCGTAGTCGATGAGCAGATCGTGGCGCACCAGGTGGATGCGTTCGGCGCCGTAGGCGTCCAGGCCGCCGGCGACCGAAGCCGCGCCGGCACCGATCACCACCGCGTGGAGCTCGGCGTCCAGGCTGTCCGCGAGTAGCCGGGCGCCGGTCATCCCGCCTAGTGCGGTCTCGTCGATCCGGCCCCGATCATGCTCGACCAGGTAGAGGAAGATGCTCATACGAGGCCCAGACTTTCCATGATGTCGACGATCGCCGCCGCCGATTCCGGGCCTTCGCCGAGAATCTCCACCGCCGATCCCGCATCGGGCGGGGTCATCAGCATCACCTTCGACTGGCCGCTCGAACTCGCGGCGGGCTCCATGGTCTCCACCGGCGCCCGGCGGGCCGCCATCCGGCCCTTCAGGGTCGGGTAGCGGGGCAGGTTGATCCCCTCCTTGACCCCGACCACCGCCGGCAACGGCAGGCGGTACACCTCCCAGCCGGACGGGGTCTCGCGACGGGCGGCGATCGAATCCCCTTCGGTGTCGATGCCCTTGATACCGGTCACCATCGGGCGCCCGAGGGTCCGAGCCACGCGGATACCCACCTGGTACCCGCCGGAATCGGCCGACTCGTTGCCGAACAGGACGAGATCGAATTGCTCGCCCTGCTCCTCCTCCAGCCGGGCAATGGCCGCGACCAGTGCTCGAGAGGTGGAAACCGGGTCCCAGTCGGGGATGTCACTCGGCAACAGGACCACCGAGGTGGCCCCCACCGAAACTGCCGATCTCAGCTGCTCCTCCGCTTCGGGCGGACCCAGCGTCATAACGGTTGCCGACCCGCCCTCACGCTCCACTATGCGGACTGCCTCCTCTACGGCGCATTCCTCGTGGGGGCTAATCGTGAAGCCCAGCAGAGTCGAGTCGATGTCCTGGGCGTCGGGGGTCAGGACTATCTTCGCTCCCGGCGCCGGGACCCGCTTCACACAAACCAGAATCCGCATTTCAGAACCTCGCTTGACCCGAGCTACCGCATTCAGCTCTTCATCCGGCGGTCGTCCGGATCGAACAGGGGTCGGGAGCCGACCCGGGCTACCTTCACGGGGAACAGTTCGTTCTGGTACATGATCTGGAGATCACGGCCCTCCTGAGCAAACTCGGGCGGCAGGTAACCCAGCAGCAGGTATGTGTCCAGGGTGGGCGACGCCCCGGCCGAGGTCACCCTCGAGACCCGACCCTTGCGGTCCAGGATCCGGTCACCGTCCAGGGTGAGGATGGGCTCGTTCCCGCCCATCGGGAACCGGGCCACTCCTGACGTGGACACGTAGCTCTCCAAAGTCAGGGTGCAGCACACCGCGGCCGGCCCCTCCTCCCGAGCCTTCAGGTAGGCGTCCTTGCCCACGAAATCGGCCTTCTTCACCAGGCGCCGGGCCAGGCCGGCTTCCACCGGGTTGTACTCGGACTCGAGTTCGGCGCCCATCAGGCGGTAGCCCTTCTCCAGGCGGCCGGTGGTTCCGTACACGCCGGCTCCCACGGGCACCACCCCCAGATCCTGGCCGGCCTCCCAGAGCGTCTCCCACAGCATCGGGGCGTGCTCCATGCCGGTGTACACCTCCCAGCCGAGATCGCCTACGTAGGAGATGCGGAACATGGTGACGGGAATCGAGCCGATGGTGGCGTGCTTCCAGGTTCCGTACGGGAACCCCTCGTGGGAGACGTCGTCCTGGGTGACCTTCTCGATCACGCGCCGGGCGTTCGGGCCCCACACGCCGATGGTGGATATGGATGAGGTCACGTCGGTGAACGTGACGCAGTCGCTGTCCGGCAGCCATTTGCGGAACCAGTAGGCGTCGCGGGCGCCGTCGAAACCGCCGGTCACCACCCGGAAATGATCCTCGGCCATGCGCAGGACCGTCAGGTCGGAGCGGAACCCACCCTCCTCGGTCAGCAAGGGCGTGTAAATGCCGCTTCCAACCGGGCGGTCCACTTGGTTCACGGTCATGTACTGCACGAACTGGAGAGCACCGGAGCCGGTGATGTCGAAGATCGCGAAGGCGGTCAGGTCGATCATGCCCACCCGGTCTCGTAGGGCGAGGTGCTCGGCGTTCTGGATGGGCGACCACCATCGGCGGTCCCACTCGTGGGGGCGTTCGGGGATCCGGTCGTCGTATTCCTCCAGCAGGGCGGCATTCGACTCGTACCAGTGGGGCCGCTCCCAGCCGCCCGCCTCGAAGTACACCGCTCCCAGCGCCGAGGTGGTGGCGTGAAGGGTGCTGACCCGGCTGTTTCGCCTCGAATCCCACTGCTCACGGGGATGGACGATCCCGTAGGTCTTGTTGAAGTGCTCCGAGCACCGGGACAGGATGTGGCTCTCGGTCTTCATGTAGGGGTAGAAGCGGGCGATGTCGGAGGCGTGCGGGTCGATCTCGGGGTAGCCCTGGGTCATCCACTCGGCCAGCGCCCGACCGGTGCCCGGACCTTCCTTGATCCAGATGGCAGCGCACGACCAGAGGTTCTTGACCTCGGGCGTCTCGCCCACCAACGGCATGGCGTCGGGGGTCAGCGAGAGCAGCCCGTTGATGCCGTACTTGATCTCGGCATCGCCCAGGAAGGGCATCAGCTCGACCGCCTGCTCGAGCTGGGGGTCGAAGTCGTCCATGGTCAAGGGCAGTTCGGTGGGCGACAGGCGGGCGGCTTCGATGGGCGGGATGGTGTCGGGGTGGTGGAAGATCGGCCGGTGAGCGTACGAACCCACCTCCATGGAGCCGCCGGTCTGGCGCTCGTAGCAGAAGGTGTCCATGTCGCGCACGATCGGGTATCCGATCTCGTTGTTGGTGGCTGAGAGGACCTCGAGCGGGCCCACATCGATCATCTGGTGCACCGCCGGCGTGAGCGGGATGGACGCGCCGGCCATGGCAGCCAGGCGGGGCGACCACACGCCGCAGGCGATGACCACGTACTCGCAGGCGATCCGTCCCTTGTTGGTCACCACGGCGCTGATCCGGCCCTGATCGGTCTCGATATCGAGCACTTCGGTCACGGGATGGACCGACAGGGCGCCCAGCTGCTGGGCGTACTCCCGCATGATCGTCCCGGCTCGCAACGAGTCCACTACCGACACGCTGGGCGAGAACCAGCCACCCAGGATCACGCTCGTGTCGATGAACGGTACGAGGTCCTCGATCTCTTCCCTGGTCACCAGCCGGCTGTCGATGCCCCAGGACTTGGCCGAGGTCATCCGGCGGTTCAACTCGTGCATGCGAGCCTCGGTCCGGGCCACCTCCAACCCCCCCGAGGTGACGCTCACGCCCATCTCCTCGTACTGCTCCTGGCTGTCGAGGGTGAGGTGGGCCATCTCCTTGTTGTGGTCCACCGGGTAGATGAAGTTGGAGGCGTGGCCGGTGGAGCCTCCCGGGTTGGGGAGGGGGCCCTTGTCGAGCTGGACGATGTCGCGCCAGCCGAGCGCGGCGAGGTGCTTGACCACCGAGTTCCCAACGATTCCGGCGCCGATCACCACCACTTGGGCGCTGGACGGGAAGTCGCTCATGCCTGCCTCCTCTGCCTTCCCTGGGCCCTCCCGGTTCCACGATGCGGAACCTTCTTACGATACGGAACGATTCTATCGATCCGGTGCGTGCTTTGCGTAGCCGATCAGGAGCGGCGGGCGGTGGTCGGAGGGCAGCCGAAGGTGGCCTCGGGCACGTTGGGGCCCGCATCGTGGAACCGGCCGGAGGGGTCCGTCCGGCGGCCGGTCATTCGTGACCAACCACCAGCAACGGGTCTCCGAGAGCTTCCGGGTCGGGTCCGGCGCCCAGACCTGGAGCGTCGGGCGCGCGGGTGACACCGCCGAGGTTTGCGCGCTCCGCCGATGATCGGATCCACGGCAATCATCTCGTGGCAGAACCAGGTGCCGTGCCGGTAGCGGGCAGATGTGGATTGCGCGAGATGGACCGCTGCGGTGTCGGCCAAGGCGGTGCCGCCGGTGTCCTCGATGTTCAATCTCAGACCCATCTGCACGCAGGAATCCCTCATGCGCCTGGCCTTGGTGAGGCCGCCCACCCGGTTCGGCTTGAGCCCGATTCCGTCGCAGGCCTGGTCATGGTGGGCTCGCACCAGGTCGCCATACGTGTGGATGATCTCGTCAAGGGGTATCGGTTGGCGGGTGGAGCGGCGGACCTGGAGGCACTTCTCGTAGGTTTCGCACGGTTGCTCGAAGTAGGCGTCTACCGCCTCTGTTGCTCGCATTACCCGGATGGCATGGTCGGGGATCCAGGCGCGGTTCGCGTCGATGGTCAGGGAACTTCCTCCGGGCATCCGGTCCGCCAGATACTCGATGCGTTCGATGTCTGCCCCCACGTCCGAACCCACCTTTGCCGAGTGGATCGTGTAGCCCTTGGCGTGGTAGCGCTCAATGGTCCGCAACATCTCCGGGGGAGTGTCGCTGGGGATGGAGGATTGGATGGTCACGTCCCCGGGTCTTCGGCCCCCCAGCAGGTCGCAGACGGGCAGGCCCGTGGTCTTTCCCATTATGTCCCAGCAGGCGATGTCGATGGCCGACTTGACGTACGGGTGCCCTGGTAGAGCGGTGTCCATCACGGTGTTGACCACATCGGTCCGGCGAGGGTCCTGGCCGAGCAGGGCCGGCGCGAGCTCTTCGATACCGGCGCGAATGCCTCTCGGGAACGCGGGAAGGTACGTAGATCCCCAAGGACATGCTTCGCCCCAGCCGCTTACCCCCTCGTCGGTGTCGAGCCGGACGAAGCTCGAATCGAGTTCCTCGAAGCGGAGGCGCCCTCCCTGCAGCTCGTAGGGCCGCTGCAGGGGCAGCAGCAACCCGAAGACCGAGATCCGGATGATCTTCATGGGTGTTGGCGGATTGCCGAGCCTGCGGCCGGACCAGTTGTCGCCGAATCCGTAGATCCCTCCGTCGAGGGACCGAGGCAAGCCGCGAATTCGACCTCGATCACGATTTTGCCCGCATGTCTCTTTGCAAAGGAATGCGGCCCGGGTCGAACGGAGCGGGTCAAGCGGGTAGGAGCACGCACCGCCCTCATGTCTCCACGGCGCCGGGGGTGGGTCATCCGTTGCTCCGCGTTCCCGGCCCGGCCGCCCGGCTATGGCTTCCAGCAGGTTCCTTGCAGGCGCGGTCTAGGGCCAGGGCGGTTGTCTCGAAATGATCATCCGAGTGGGCCATGCTGACGAAGCGTCTCAGCCCAGGAATGACGTTGATCCCGTTGGCTAGCAGCGCGCGGTCGAGTTCCAGGTGGGCGGCCTGGTCGGCGGCCAACAGATCGGCATAGCGTTCCGGGGGTTGGTCGATGTGGAGGACCTGCCACAGTGAGCCCGCAGTCGCCACCAGGGCCGAGGATTCACCGACCGTCCGCCGGGTGGCCGACGAGGATGCTCGAACGACGGTGGCGGAGGACTTGGCCCTTATGCGGTCGGTGCAGGGTGGTCTGTCGAGCCGAGGCTATCGACCCGACCCCCTGGTCATCGATCCTGGGATGGGGCTCAACAGCGAGCACACCGTGGCCGCGATCAAGGCCTGGTACGTGGAGGCGATGCGCCCGGCCGCGCGCGGCAGGATACCGTAGTTCGTTGTCGGTTGTCAGTTGCAACTCTTATGCGACATTCAACTGTCGGAGGTCGGCCTGCTAGTGGTGGGCCTACATGCGTTTAGGCGATTCACGGTCCCTGCCCCTGCTTACTACCACTGGCCACTGCCTACCCGGCACCGACGAGAGAAACCAATGATCCTGTAGCTGGCGGACCTCGATTGAGGTAGAATGTTCCGCGATGTAGCACGGTTCCGCATCGTGGGACGTCCGGGACATCCGACCCGGTGGTCCCGGATGGCCTAACGATTCGGTTCCCCTCCCCGAGTTGGCGTCATGACTGAAGAAGAACTCGACCTACGAACCCTCCCCGACGACGAGCTCGTCGAGCAGATGCATGACGATCTCTATGACGGTCTCGCCGAAGAGATCGACGAGGGCACCCGGATTCTCCTGGAGCGCAGCTGGTCCCCATCGGAAGTCCTGAACGATGCCCTGGTCGAAGGGATGCGCATCGTCGGCATCGACTTCCGGGACGGCATCTTGTTCGTCCCCGAGGTGTTGATGGCGGCCAATGCCATGAAGGCCGGGATGGCCGTGCTGAGGCCCCTCCTGGCGGAGACCGGTGCCGAGACGGTCGGAACGGTGGTTATCGGGACGGTCAAGGGAGACATCCACGACATCGGCAAGAACCTGGTGGCCATGATGATGGAGGGCGCCGGGTTCGAGGTCATCGACCTGGGCATCAATACCGACGTCGAGGAGTTCATCGACGCCATATTGGAGCACCAGCCCGACATCCTCGGCATGTCGGCGTTGCTTACCACCACCATGCCCTACATGAAGGTGGTGGTCGATACGCTGGCAGATCGGGGCATGCGGGATGATTACATTGTCATGGTGGGTGGCGCTCCCCTCAACGAGGAGTTCGGGCTGGCCGTGGGCGCCGACGCCTACTGCCGGGACGCGGCGGTGGCCGCCGAAACCGCCAAGGATCTGGTGGCCAGGAAGCGGATCCTCATGAGCGAGCAGGTTTGAGTTGGTATCCCACCGCCAGATGTCGGATGGGACCGGGCCGGGAACGCGCGGAGGCAACCGGCCACCCCGGTTGCTGGTCCTGGCGTGCGGGGCGCTCGCCTCGGAGATCCTCTACTCCATCAGGCTCAACGGCTGGGAACATGTGTCACTCGCCTGCCTACCGGCCCGACTCCACAATACGCCCGACCGGATCGTCCCGGAGTTGGAGGCCCGCCTGCGGGCCGATGCGGCTCGATACGATCGCATACTCATCGGCTATGCCGACTGCGGGACCGGAGGCCATCTGGATGCGCTCGTGGAGAAGTGGGAGAACGTGGAGCGACTCCCCGGCGCCCACTGCTACGAGTTCTACGCCACCCGGCCGGTGTTCCATGATCTGCATGAATCGGAACTCGGCACCTTCTACCTGACCGACTTCCTCACCCGGCACTTCGATCGCCTCGTATGGCAGTCCCTCGGGCTCGACCGCCACCCTCAGCTCCGCGACATGTACTTCGGGAACTACCGCAAGCTCGTGTACCTATCCCAATTCGACCGTCCGGACCTGCGCACGAAGGCCGAGGAGGCCGCCCGCAGGTTGGGGCTCGAATACCATCATCGGCCGGTGGGATTGGGGGAGTTGGCAACCGGCTTGGAGACGTTCGTCTCCTGGCCGGCTGCTTGATCATCGTGGCGAATCGCGCCTGGCGGAGGACTCACCGTTCATGACCAGCCGCCGCGGTGTTTCCCGAAACCAGCGTTCCCGGTCCGAGCTGACCGTTATCTACTGGCGTGACATCCCCGCCCAGGTCACAGCCCGGTCAGGCCGGAACAAGATGGCGGTGGAGCTACCGCCCCGGTTCCAGGCTGCTATCGACCGGGCGGCGATGGTGGCCGGAAAGAAGACCTACGACCAGTACATCGAGGAGTGGCGCCGCACCTCGGAGCCCTGCGGGGAGGACGTCGAGGCCGAGGCGAAGGCCGCCGCAGCCTGGATCGAGAGGGAATACCCGAAGGATCGCGTCCGGCGCATCGCGTCCAACGGCGGCCTGGAAGGGGCTCTCTCCCCAGGAGAACCGGCATGACCCTTACCGTGGTCAGTTCCGCCACCCGCGAGGTGGTCATCGGCCCGGACAAGCCCTTCGTGGTCATCGGGGAGCGGATCAACCCGACCGGCCGCAAGCTGCTGGCCGCCGAGATGAAGGAAGGGGATTACAGCCGGGTGGAAGCGGACGCCCTGGCACAGGTGGCGTCCGGGGCACACATGCTGGACGTCAACGCAGGCATTCCGCTCGCCGACGAGCCCGCCATCCTCGCCGAAGCGATCCAGCTGGTCCAGTCACTGGTCGATGTTCCTATCTCCATCGATTCATCCATCGTGGAGGCTCTCGAAGCCGGTCTGTCCGTCTACGAGGGTAAGGCACTGGTCAATTCGGTGACCGGAGAGGAGGAACGCCTCGAGCGGGTCCTTCCCCTGGTGGCCGAGCACGGGGCGGCGGTGGTGGCCATCTCGAACGACGAGACCGGCATCTCCGAGGATCCGGAGGTGCGTTTCCGGGTGGCGGCCAAGATCGTGGAACGGGCCGCGCGTTTCGGGATCCCGCCCGAGGACGTGGTGGTGGATCCGCTCGTGATGCCGGTGGGCGCGCTCCGGTACGCGGGCCGCCAGGTTTTCGACATCCTGCATAGGCTCCGGGACGAGCTGGGGGTCAACTCCACCTGCGGAGCCTCCAACATCAGCTTCGGACTACCCAACCGGCACGGCATCAACAGCGCTTTTCTCACCATGGCCATTGCCAACGGCCTCACCTCAGCGATCACCAACCCCCTCGAGCCGGATATAGCGCAAGCCGTCAAGGCGGCGGACGTGCTCATGGGAAACGACCGGGACTGCGCGAGATGGATCCGGGCCTTCCGGCAACCATCTACGGGAGGGCGCGCCCGCCGGCGCAGCCGGCGCCGTCCCGCCCCCGTGCCTTAGACCCATGGATGCCCGGACCGTCCAGGTGGTGTTCACCCCCTCCGGAAGGCGGGGCAGGGTCGAGCCGGGCACCACGGTGCTGGACGCAGCCCGCGGTCTCGGGGTCGATGTGGATTCGGTGTGCGGCGGGCGCGGGCTGTGCGGGCGCTGCCAGGTGAGCCTGGGCAGCTCCGCCTCCGAGGGCATAGATTCGAGCGGTCACCGGCTTTCCCTTCCAGAAGCCCAGGAGTTGGGCTACCGGGGTCGCCGCGCGCTCCGCGCCGGTCACCGCCTGGCCTGCGCCGCCCGTCTCCGGGACGACGCGGTCATCGACGTCCCTCCCGATAGCCAGGTGCGCCGCCAGGTGGTCCGTAAGCGGGCGGAGGTGGTCGACATCCCGGTGGATCCGGTGGTACGCCTCCACTACCTGGAGGTGGAGCCTCCGGACATGCACCGCCAGGCATCCGACCTATCCAGGGTGCTCGAGGCCCTGGAACGGCAATGGGGTATTGCCGGGGTGAAGGTCGACCATCATGTGCTCCAAGGGCTGCAGGAAGCCCTCCGGGCCGGCCAATGGACCGTGACGGTGGCCGTTCACGACAGGGATACTGTCACAGGGGTATGGCCGGGTTTCCATGACGGGCCGCTCGGAGTGGCCATCGATGTCGGATCCACAACGGTGGCCGGCCATCTGTGTGATCTCTCCACTGGCGCGGTGCTGGCCTCCTCGGGGGTGATGAACCCCCAGATCCGCTACGGCGAGGATCTGATGAGCCGCGTCTCTTACGTGATGATGAACGAGCAGGGTCAGGAAGTTCTCACCTCGGCGATCCGTTCGGCCCTAGATGAAATGGTCGGAGACCTGGTCGAGCAGGTGGGCAAGCCCCGGGACTCGGTGCTGGAGGTGGCCCTGGTCGGCAACCCGATCATGCATCACCTGGTCCTCGGCCTCAGCCCCTATCACCTGGGCGTGGCGCCGTTCGCCCTGGCCACCGACGAGGCAGTCCGCATTCCTGCTTCGAGGATCGGCATAGGGGCCCATCCGGGCGCCAGGCTCTACGTGCTGCCGTGTGTGGCGGGTCATGTCGGAGCCGATGCGGCAGGCGCCATCCTGTCCGAGGGTCCCCATCGGGGCCGGGCGATCCAACTGCTCGTGGATGTGGGTACCAATGCGGAGATCGTTCTGGGGAGCGCCGGGCGCCTGTTGGCGGCTTCCAGCCCGACCGGACCCGCATTCGAAGGCGCCGAGATCAGCTCCGGCCAGCGCGCCGCGCCGGGCGCCATCGATCGGGTGCGGATCGATCGTCTCACGCTCGAGCCCCGCTTCACCGTGATCGGGGTGGATATGTGGTCGGACCAGGAGGGCTTCGAGGATGCCGTAGCGGGGACCGGCGTGATCGGCATCTGCGGATCGGGCATCATCGAGGCGGTAGCCGAGTTGGTGCTCACCGGGGTGGTATCGACCGAAGGCCTCATCCAGGACGGCGGTCGCACCGAGCGGATCGTCGCCGACGGACGGACAGCGGCCTACCTACTGTACGAGGGGTCGCCGGGGCGGGGCAGCCGGATAATGATCACCCAGAACGACATAAGGGCCATCCAGCTGGCCAAAGCAGCGCTGCAGGCCGGGGTCAGGCTCCTGATGGACCGCCTGGGAGTGGACCGGGTGGACGAGATCAGGCTGGCCGGCGCCTTCGGGAGCCATATCGATCCCATCTACGCCATGGTGCTGGGGATGATTCCCGACTGCGATCCGGATCGGGTTTCGGCAGCGGGCAACGCAGCCGGAACCGGGGCGATGATTGCGTTGCTGAGCAGTTCCGCCAGGGTCGAGATCGAGGCTCTGGTGAGCGAGGTCGAAAAGATCGAGACGGCGGTGGCGCCGGGTTTCCAGCGCCACTTCGTGGAGGCCATGGGAATACCCCATGCAACCGTCGCATACGAGCACCTCGCCCGTAAGGTGGACCTATCGGGCATCGTCTCGTCCGGGCCGGCTACCGGCGGCCGCCGTCGCAGGACTCGCAGGAGAGCGAAAGGGGCCGCCCTGCGGTCCGGAGCTCTGGTCGGGTCGCGTGGAGAGGAGGATCGATGAGCGCCCGCAGGAGAAGGAGAGGGGGCGGAAGGGAGGCGCGCCAAGCCTTACGGACTGCCAGGGTCATCGACCAGCAACCGTTCCTCACCCGTACCTTGGGCCGTACCGAGGTGCTTTCCGAGGAGGGGCTGGAGTTGATCGAGCACAACGCCGACACGCTCCTCGAGGAGGTCGGTATCGAGATCATGAACTTCCCCGAGGCTTTGTCCATCTACGCCGGAGCGGGCGCTGACGTGGAGGGTACGAGGGTCCGCTTCCCGCGGGGTATGTGCCGGGAGATCATCACCCGCTCCGCGCCGGCCTCGTTCGTCCAGCACGCGCGTAACCCGGCTCGGTCGGTCACTATCGGAGATCCCCATATCGTGTTCGCTCCTGCGTACGGTTCCCCGTTCGTGCGGGATGCCGACGCCGGGCGTCGCTACGCCACCATCGCGGACTTCAGGAACTTCGCGAAGCTCGTCCACATGAGTCCGGCACTGCATCATGGTGGCGGAACCCTGTGCGAGCCGGTTGACCTGCCGGTCAACAAGCGCCACTTCGACATGCTCTATACCCACGTCGTGCACCACGACAAGCCCTTCATGTCCTCGGTGACCAAGCCTGAGAGGGCCCAGGACTCGGTCGACATCTCCAAGATCGTCTTCGGCGAGGACTTCGTGCGCGATAACACCGTGCTGATGGGCCTGTGCAATGCCAACTCTCCCATGACGTGGGACTACGCCATGCTCGGATCGGCCAAGATCCTCGCAGAGAACAACCAGTGCGCTCTCATCACGCCGTTCATCATCGTCGGCGCGATGGCACCGGTGACAGTGGCCGCGGCCGTGACCCAGACCCTGGCGGAGGCTCTGGCCGCCATAGCCTTCACCCAGATTGTCCGTCCAGGGGCGCCCGTCATCTTCGGCTCCTTCGCCGCCTCGATGTCAATGCAGAGCGGGGCCCCCACCTTCGGAACCCCGGAGCCGGCCCTGGTTCTCTACGCGGTCGGCCAACTCGCCTCGAGGCTCGGGGTTCCGTTCCGATCGGGTGGCAACCTGACCGCCTCGAAGATCCCGGACGCCCAGGCTGCCTACGAGAGCGCCACAACTTTCCTGCCTGCCCTCGCGGCGGGCGTCAACTTCGTGCTCCATACGGCCGGGTGGCTCGAGGGCGGGCTGACCATGGGGTACGAGAAGTTCGTGCTCGACGCCGACCAGGCCTCGATGATGGCGCGCTTGGTGGGCGGGGTGGACCTGAGCGAGAACGGCCAAGCTATGGAGCCGCTCCTGACCAACGGTCCCGGCCAGCATCATCTCGGCACCGCCCACACGATGGCCAATTTCGAGGATGCCTTCTGGGTGTCGAACCAATCCGATGTCGACAGCTTCGAGCAGTGGGAGATCAACGGGTCGCTGGACTCGGTGGGCAGGGCCAACGCCGAGTGGAAACGTCTGCTGGCGGAGTACGAGCAGCCGCCCTTGGACGAGGCCGTTCACGAGGAGTTGAGCGAGTGGATCGCGGCGCGCAAAGCCTCCTTCCCGGACTCGGACGTTTGAGATGACCGTTCCGTCCGGTCTCGATCGTGCCGGGAGGGCGGCGGTGCGGCGTATCCTCGAACACCCCAAGTTCGAGGTTCTCCCTCTCAAGAACGTGCTCGACCAGGTGGGGTGGTTGCCGGGAGGCGCCACGGTATCCATCACCGCCTCGCCCACCAAGACGCTCGAGGACACGATGGACGTAGCTGCCGAGCTCTGCCAGAGGGGCTTCCAGGCAGTACCGCACCTTTCGGCCCGCATGACCCACGACAAGAGGCATCTCGCCGCTCTGCTGGGACGGATGGAGGAACTGGAGATCTCCAGGATCTTCCTGGTCGGCGGGGACGCATCGCAGCGAGGGATCTTCCCCGACGCCTACTCCCTGCTTCTGGCCATGGACGACATCGGCCACCACCTCAGCGAGATCGGGGTGACCTCCTACCCCGAGGGACATGGCGTGATTACCGACGCCAAGCTGCGGCAGGCTCTTCACGACAAGCAGCCCTACGCGTCCTACCTGACCACCCAGATGTGCTTCGATCCCGTGGCCATCGGTGACTTCGTTTCAGGTTGCAGGGCGGATGGCATCGTCCTCCCTGTCCAGATCGGGATTCCGGGAGTCGCCGACCGGTTGAAGCTCATCCAGATCTCGACCCGGATCGGGGTGGGACAGTCCGTGCGGTTCCTCTCCAAGCATCGGGGCTTGGTAAGCCGGTTCATCAAACCCGGCGGGTACTCACCGGAGGACCTTCTCGAAGGGCTCGCGCCGTTGGCCGATGATCCCGCAGCTGCCATCGTGGGGGTGCACATCTACACCTTCAACCAGTGCGAGACCACCGAACGCTGGCGGCAGGAGTACCTGGCCGCTCTGTAGAGTGTTTGTGGTCTGTCTGCGAAACAGCGCCATTCCGCAGACAGACCACTAGGTAGCTCCCACCGCAAGTCAGAGGCTTCGACACGTGACCTCTCCGAAAGTTCCCGGCCCGTTGCCCGACCCGGCGTTGGCGGGTGTGGGCGCCCGCTTCGATGATTTCCGCGGGAGGCTGGTCCCGCTCCGGTTGGTCGACCCGTACGGAGTCTGGGTCGCCCATCACCTCGAAGATGTCCCGGACGTCATTCGAAGGGCCGAGTCCGAGGCCCGGGCAGGCAGGTGGGTGGCCGGATTCGTCTCCTACGAGGCCGCCCCCGCCTTCGATCGCCGGCTGGCAGTCCGGTCGCCGTCCCCCGGCCTGCCGCTGGCATGGTTCGCCGGGTTCCGTGACGCGATTTCCGAGCCTGCAGGTCCGGGGGGCGAGTACCGGATCGGACCATGGCGACCCGAGGTCTCGGACGCCTGCTACGGCCGCCACGTGGACACCATACGGGAGTTCATCCGGACCGGCGACACCTACCAGACCAACTACACCTTCCGCCTGCGGGGACGGGTCAGCGGGGACCTCAGGTCGCTCTACACCGACCTGATAGCCGCCCAGGGGGGCGGCTATCACGCCTTCCTGGAGACCGGTCGGCACACGGTGGTCTCCGCCTCGCCCGAGCTGTTCTTCCGCTGGGACGGCCGGCGTATCGAGAGCCGGCCCATGAAAGGCACCATGGCCCGGGGCCGCTGGGAACAGGAGGATTCCCGATTCCGGGAGCGGTTGCTTTCGTCGGGCAAGGACCGGGCCGAGAACGTGATGATCGTGGACCTCCTGCGGAATGACCTGGGGCGGGTGGCTCGGTTCGGCAGCGTCCAGGTGGAGCGCCTGTTCGAGGTGGAGCGATTCGAGACCGTATGGCAGATGACCTCGACGGTGGCCGCCGAGACCCGACCCGAGGTTGGCCTGGTCGACATCTTCACAGCCATGTTCCCGTGTGGGTCGGTGACCGGAGCGCCGAAAGTCAGGACGATGGAGATCATCGAGTCCCTGGAAGCCTCTCCCCGGGGCGTCTACTGCGGCGCCATCGGGTTGCTGGCGCCCCCCGGATCGGGCCGGTCGAGGGCCGAGTTCTCGGTGGCCATCCGGACGCTGGTGGCGGATACGCAGGACGGCGAGGCCGAGTACGGCGTGGGCGGCGGCGTGGTACACGAGTCAACTGCGGCCAGGGAGTACGAGGAGGCGATGGTCAAGGCCCGGGTCCTGTCACGTCGCCGGGCGCCGGTGACGCTGCTCGAGACGATGAGATGGGAGCCTGGCCGCGGAATCTGGTTGCGGGATCGCCATCTGAGCCGGCTCCGCTCCTCGGCCCGTTACCTGGGTGTGACCCTCCGGGAGGTGGTGATCTCCGATCTTCTCGAAGGCCTGTCGGGCGACGAGCCGCTCCGGGTTCGCCTGCTGGTGTCCGGGGAAGGCTCCGTCTCGATCGATACGTCGCCTCTTGCTCCGGGCTCACTGGTGGTGGGGTTGGCCATCGATGATCGCCCGATCGACCGGACCGACTACCTGCGCTACCACAAGACGACCCGGCGAGAGGCCTACGAACAGGCCGCCGCCCGCCACCCGGCCGCGGACGATGTGGTACTCGTGAACGAGCTGGGGGAGGTGGTCGAGACCACCATCGCCAACCTGGTGGTGCGGCGGGACGGCGCCTGGGTCACCCCGCCGATCGACTCGGGCTGCCTCCCGGGCACCTACCGGGAGGAACTCATCGATCGCGGGAACCTGAGCGAGCGATCGGTATCAGTAGCCGATCTGATGGAGGCCGACGAAATGGCGGTGATCAACTCCGTCAGAGGATGGCGAACCGCCAAGCTCATAGGAAATGGTTAGCCCCGATCATTCATGGTCGGGGTTTGAAGGGGAGAAGGCAATGGCGCGTCGGGTCGCCGGACCTGGGGTTATAGCCATGGAGGCCTCACTTTCTTCCTGAGGTGGCTTCACCGCCAAGGTGAGGGGTGTCCGCTTAGCAATCACGAGGTTGAAGTGGCCTGATGCGGATCGGTGTGCTGGGGACATGAATAATCAAAGCTAGGGGCCGGTAGCCGGTGGTAGGTGCCCTGCAACAAGGGGGTTGAACCTGTCACACCCCTGCTATAGGTTGCTGGATACCATAATTACCAGCGGTTCAGCTCCGACGTCGACCGGACCGCGCGAGGGATCAAATCGTTCGGGACCGCCCCGCTCAGGGCTTGGGCGGCCGCGTCCCGACCAAGGTGGCGGCGGTGGGGGAGGGCCCGGCGGGCGGAGCCTGCTCGCCGCGATTTTCGCGGTCTTCTCCGATACGTACGGCTAGAAGCCGCCTACCAGGAGGACAATCGGCGCTGCCATCGTTCCGAGGATCACAAGTGCCGAACCCAGGCAACCGGCCCGCGCAGAACCCTCCCCATCCGGAGCGGGGCTACCTGCCTGTTGGCCCTCTGGTGGTTCGATCGGGTTCTCCTTGGCCCGGCGGGAGCTTGATCTACGACGCGTAGCGCGTCCGCGTCGAGGTGGTTTGACGGGGTTCTCCGAGATGTGCTCGCGCAGTACTTCGGCCGTCCTGCTCTCCAGATCAAGCCGCTCGGCGGCCACACGCTCGGCCTGGGCGCGCAGGGCATCCAGTTCTTCGCGATGCGAAGCGGTGAGCCACCGGACCTCCACCCTGGCGATCTCGCTTCGCGCCGTCCTGGTGTCGAACAGGAGAAGAGCCTCCGAGGCGGCCCTCATATGACGTCGGGCCGCGGCCCGGAAGCGCTTCTGCCGCCGTAGAGCTCCGTCGAGATGCAGCCGGGCGCCGCGGCGTATCTCTTGTGATAGCAGGCCCAGCAGCGGCTCGGTATCGGGATCTTCGGCCAGCCCGAGCAGGCCCTCGTAGTGGTCGGCACGGGCCATCGACTGGATGCGCGCCGCCAGATGCTCCGCCCTGGTGACAGCCTCTTGCCGCCTGGCCTTGACGAGGCGGCGGAGCCGCTCACGATCCGCCTCCAGCGCCCGGTCGGCCCGAGTCAGGGCCGCGCGGAAGTCCATCCTCTCGATAGCCTCGTCGATGGCACGCTCGTCCGGTGATGGCATAACGGCGAAAGGGTACCGGTTTACCCCCCGGCCTGCCCAAGGCCAAGGGGCATGTGGTGGGGTAGTCTCGGCCGAGCGGCTCATCGGAAGGAGACATGACATGGCTTTGCGGATTACCTCCACCGACTTCGGCGACGGCGACTACCTGGGTCCGGATCACATCCTCGCGGAGGAGTACGGTTTCGGGTGCGCCGGAGGCAACCGTTCGCCGCAACTCTCCTGGTCGGGGGCTCCGGAGGGTACCGCCGGTTACGCCCTCACCTGCTACGACCCGGATGCCCCGACCGGTTCGGGGTTCTGGCACTGGGTGGTGGTCAACATTCCCGCCGAGGTGACGGAGCTGCCGGCAGGCGCGGGTGATGGGTCGGGAATCCCCGCCGGCGCGCTGCAGACCCGGACCGACTTCGGCAAGCCCGGGTACGGTGGCCCGTGCCCTCCGGAGGGCGACCACCCGCATCGCTACCTGTTCACCGTCCATGCGGTGAGCGTGGCCGAGCTGCCTGTCGATGCCGGCACAATGCCGGCGGTGGTCGGGTTCATGCTGCACTTCAACACGCTCGAGAAGGCCAGCCTGATGGGCCTCTACAAGCGCCGCTAATCGGTGGTGGGCAGTCAGTGGTCAGTGGAATCCAACATAAATTGACAACCAACAACTAACAACCAGGAGAGTCCTACCGTCCATCCGCTGATCCGTGACGCTCTCGTCCTGTTCGTAGAACTCTTCCTGCTGTTCGTG
>JAGWAN010000073.1 GCA_021296345.1 Acidimicrobiia bacterium
GGCGGCGTCCCGGCGGGCGTCTTCGAGGTCCCGGCGGGCCTGGCGGGTGCTCACCTCGATGCCCCGACTTTTGTAGATTTTCTCGACGAGGGTGCCGGTCAGGGCCGTCCTGTCCGGGGAATCCACCGCCATCCGGTGACCATCCCGAGGCCGGTGGTTCACGCTCCTGACCCCAATCGCAGATTGGGGTGAGACAGCACGGTCTCACCGGGTGACGTGGCCAGTGATCCCTCGATCACGTGATGTCCACCGAGGCGGGAAGCAGGTGGGCTAGAGACAGGTCGAGTGCCCTTCCAATTCTCAGATGCACACTGATACCGTATGCACACTCCAGCTCGGAAGGAATCGAATTGGCCATGGCTCTATCCGGGATTGTGGCGAGATGTCCGCGGTTCCCCGTTCGTGGGGAGCAGATCGGATGTCCGGTGGGCGTGAGGCACAGCTGACCACCGAATTGCTGTCGATCGTCAACAGTCTGGTGTTCGACGGTGTCGGCCCCGAGCCGGTGGAGTGTCCGATACACACCGAGGGTGGGCGGATCGTTGGCTTGGATGGTCCGCCTCCGGAGGCGGCGCGGGTGCTCGACGCCCGCGGTCGTGTCGTGACACCCGGCCTGATCGACGCCCATTTGCATGCCTACACGGTGAGCATGGATCTCATGGAGAACGAGGCCTTGCCGATGAGCTACGTGGCTGCCAAGGCCGCCAAGCGCCTGGAAGCCGCCCTACGCCGCGGGTTCACCACCGTACGAGACGTGGCGGGCGGCGACATCGGCCTCCGGATGGCCATCGACGAGGGGCTCATCGACGGTCCCCGCTACCTCTTCACCGGTCCGGGTCTTACCCAGACCGGAGGACATGCCGATCCGCGCCCCGGCCATCTGGCCGTCGAGGTTCTCGGCCACCATGCCGGCGAAATCGTCGACGGCGTCGACGATCTCCGACGGGCGGTGCGGGAGCGTTTCCGGACCGGTTCCCACGCCATCAAGATCTTCACTTCCGGGGGTGTGGCCTCTCCCACGGATCCGCTCCGTAGTCCGCAGTACTCCGCGCAAGAGGTGCGCGCGGTCTGCGACGAGGCGTCCCGGCGGGACTCCTACGTAGCCGCCCATGCCTACTCCCCCGAAGCAATCATCCACTCGGTGACGAACGGTGTCCGGACCATCGAACACGGAAACCTCCTCACCGAACAGACGGCTGTGCTCATGGCGGAACACGGCGCGTACCTGGTGCCCACCCTGATCGCCTACGACGCCATGGGGCGGCGGGGCACCGCCCTCGGGTTGCCTGCGGTCTCGGACCGCAAGAACCGCGAGGTGCTCGACGCAGGCCTGTCATCCATCGACATCGCCCGCCGGGCGGGAGTACGCATCGGGTTGGGAACCGACCTGGTGGGCGACCTGGAAGACGAACAGCTGCTCGAGTTCAGGATCCGTTGCGAGGTCGACACCGTAACCGATGTCCTGCGCTCCGCAACCTCGGTCAACGCAGCCATCCTGCGACGACCGGACCTGGGAGTGATCCGGGAAGGCGCCGCCGCCGATCTCTTGGTACTCGGAGGCAACCCCTTCGAGCGAGCCGATGTGTTGTGGTCACCGGAACGTCTGGTCATCCGATCAGGAAGGTTGGTGAACCCATGATCCGCACGTTCATCGACCTGTCGCTCGCCGAAGGTGACGCCGAACGTCTGGTGCGTCTGTTCGGGAGGCTCCGGATCCTGGAGGCGCGCGTATCCCAACCGGGCTGCCGGTCGGCGGCGTTGACAATCGCCGAGGACGGCTCCCGCGCCATCGCCACGGCCGTCCGGGACGACCACGACGCCTATAGCATCTGGCTGGACCATCCTGACCGGGCCAGGTTCGGCGCAGCGACAGCGGACCTGCTCAACACCGCCGTCTCCGGAGAACTGACGGGATCCCGCTTCCGGATAGCGCAGGTGGCGATGGCAACCTGCCAGGAGCCCGGCCGCCGAGAGGAAGGCCGATGAGAGCCAACCGATTGGCTGTCGACGTGGGAGGAACGTTCACGGACGTGGTCCATCTCGACGATGGCGGGGAGATCCGGTTCGAGAAGGTTCCCACGACGCCGGAGAACCCGACCCTGGGTGTAGTTGACTCGATCGCCCGGGTCGGCGCAGCCCTAGCCGGCACATCCCTGTTCACCCACGGCACCACCCTGGCCCTCAACGCGCTCCTGACCCGCTCCGGCTCCCGAACGGCCGTAGTGGCCACTGCGGGGTTTCGGGACGTATACCTGCTGGGACGGACCTCCCGGGAGGGGAACTACGACATCCTTTACCGTAATCCTCCCCGCCTGGTGGAACGCTGCGACACCTTCGAGGTAACGGAGCGCCTCATGTTCGACGGCTCCGTCCACACCGAATTCGACGAAGCCGACGCTCTCCGGATCGCTGCACTGATACGCGACGGCGGCTACGAGGCGGTGGCCGTAGCCTTCCTGCACTCCTACGTCAACCCTGCCCATGAAGCGGCGATGCGGGAGGTTCTGGCAGAGGTCATACCCGACGTGGAGGTGTCGATCTCGTCGGATCTCTCACGCGAGTACCGGGAGTACGAGCGGACCAGCACGGCAGTCCTCGACGCATACATCAAACCGATCGTGCGGACCTACCTGTACGACCTGGGCGCAGAACTGGAGGCAGGAGGTTTCGAGGGTCGGTTCCTGATGATGCGGTCCGGCGGCGGGGCGATGACCGCCTCCTCCGCCCGCGAGAACCCCGTGAACCTGATCCTGTCGGGACCGGCGGGAGGCGTCATCGGGGCGGCGGGTTTCGCCCGGATGATCGGGGAACCCAACCTCGTCACGGTCGACATGGGGGGCACCAGCCTGGACGCCTCGCTCATCATCGAAGGGCAACCCGTCATGTACCAGGGCGCCGAGTTCGAGAGCCTGCCCTTAAACATCTCGTCCCTCTACATCCACACGATAGGGGCCGGCGGTGGCTCGATCGCCTGGACCGACGAAGCGGGAGGACTCCAGGTCGGGCCGCGCAGCGCCGGCGCGGCCCCGGGGCCCGCCTCGTACGGATTCGGTGGAAGCGAAGCCACCTTCACCGACGCCGCCCTCGTAGTGGGCTATCTCGGCCAGGAGACCCCACTGGGAGGGACCCTGACCCTCGACGAGGACCTGGCCCGCGGCGCATTGGAACCGCTCGCCGAGCGCATGGGCATAACAGTGGAGGAACTCGCCCTCGGCGTGGTACGGATCTCAGCGGTCAAGGTGATGGGAGCGGTGCGCTCGATCACCATCGAGTTAGGCCGCGACCCGAAGGACTTCGCGCTCCTGGCGTTCGGCGGCGCCGGTGGGATAGTGGCGGTCGACGTGGCCCGAGAGTTGGGTATGGGCACTGTCATCATCCCGCCGGGCCAGGGCACCTTCTCCGCGCTGGGAATGCTGATGGCGGACGTCCAGCACGATTTCGCGCAGACCGCCGTGATGCCGCTGGAGTCTCTCGAGGCCGGTCAGATGGAGGGCTCCTACGCCGAGATGTCAGCCCGTGCAGGAGATGTGCTGCGCTCAGAGGGCTTTCCTGTCGAGAGGCAGGTGCTGGCGCGGTCGATCGATCTCAGGTACTCCGGCCAGCAACATCCGGTGTCGATCACTCTCCGGGCCGGGACAGCCAACCCGATCGCAGATCTGGGACAGCGGTTCGCCGAACTCCACCATCGCCAGTACGGCCATACGATGACCGATCCGGTCGAGGTCACGACGCTGCGTCTGAGCGCCACCGGGACGGTCGATCAACCCAGGTTGCCGGCACTTCCTCGCCGGGCGGCCGGGCTGCCCGAGCCGTTTGCGACCCGGCCCGTTCTTGACGCCGTAGGCGCCTACCGCGTTCCTGCCGGCGTGTACAGGAGGGAGGACCTCCGCCGTGATGACGAGATCGCCGGACCGGCGGTGATAGTCGAGCACACCGCCACCACCGTCATCCATCCGGGCGATCATCTGGTGGTGGGGGAGCATGGCGAACTCGTGATAACACTGGGGGTTGCCGATGATTGACGCCATCACCACCGAGATCATCCGTCACGGGCTTCTCTCGGCCTGCGAGGAGATGGCCCGCAACCTCTGCCGGACGTCCTACAACACGGTCGTCTACGAGACCCACGACTACGGGGTGGGACTGCACGATGTGAACGGAGACATCGCCGCCGACGCTCCGGGCATCGCCGTGTTCACCCGCGGCAACGACTACGGCATCAAGCGGTCGATCGAGTTCCTGGGAACGGATGCGATGAAGCCCGGGGACGTGTTCATAAACAACTATCCGTACTGGTCGTCGGCCCACACGCTCGACACGCTCGTGTTCGCTCCGATCCATGTCGACGGGCGCTTGGTCGGCTTTGCGTCCTGCCGCTGCCACGTGCTCGACCTCAAGCAGAAGGACCCGGGATACGTACTCGACTCCACCGACATGTACCAGGAGGGGATCTTCTTCCCGGTCGTGAAGCTGTACCGGGAAGGGGAGATCAACGAGGACATATTCAACATCGTGCGTTTCAACAGCCGGCTGCCCAGCCACACGATCGGGGACTTGCAGGCCCAGGTGTCGGCCGTCGTGACCGGGGTTAGACGAACCCGTGAAATCGCCGAGAAGTTCGGGGTCGAAACCCTCACCGCCGCCATGGACGCCATCAACGTCCACGGCGAGCGCCTGGCGCTGGCAGCCCTGCGGCGCATGCCCAAAGGCACGTGGAGCGCCGAGGACTACCTGGACAACGACGGGGTCGACCTGGACCGACCCATCAAGATGGCGGTGACCATCACCATCACCGACGACGAGATGATCGTCGACTGGACCGGGAGCGACGAAGGGGTTCGCGGTCCGATCAACCTACCGCGGGGTATGACCGAGGCGTTCAACTGCCTGATCTTCAAGGGCCTCACCACTCCCGAATGGCCGGTGACGGCCGGCAACTTCCGCCCGTTGCGGGTGATCACCAACGAAGGATCGGTGATGCACGCCGTTCCACCCATGCCCACCTTCACCCTATGGACCGGATTGCTGGGCGGCGAGGTGATGCTGAAGGCCCTGGCACAGGGGATGCCCGACCGCGTGCCTGCCTGTTCCGGAGGTGACGTGTGCTCCGTCATGGCTCTCGGAGTCGATCCGCGGACCGGAGGTCCGTGGCTGGAGGGCATGAACGATGCGGTCGGGTTCGGCGCCCACGCCGGCGGAGATGGGGAGGACGGCATCATGCATCTGTCCGAGCCGGGTTGCCGCAACAATCCCGTCGAGGTGCTGGAGATCAAGGGTCCCGTGATGATCGACCA
>JAGWAN010000041.1 GCA_021296345.1 Acidimicrobiia bacterium
TCCATTCATCGAAGGCATACCCGGTGCAACCTGGGTGGCGCTTCAGATGGTTCAGATTTCGGTGGCGTTCGGTACTCCACCCGGGCTGGTGGTCGGTTTGTTGTTCGGGTACAGCCGCTTGTTTCGAGATCTATTCGAGTTCTCTCTGGATGCGGTCCGCCCAACCCCTTTGATCGCGCTTCTCCCGATGCTCATGCTGTGGTTCGGCACGAAGATGTCGACGGGAGTCCGGTTGATCAGCTTTGGTGTGTTTCTGATTCTGACCATCGCGGGCACTGAAGCGGTCCGCAACGTACCCCATATCTACGTAAGGGCGGCGCTGACTGCGGGGGCTTCGCGATTCCATGTATACCGGACGGTGGTGATCCCGGCCATCGTGCCCCACATGATGGCCGGTTTCCGCTTGGCCGTGGTGGTGTCGTGGGGTTTGGTGGTGGCGGCCGAATATATGGGTGCGGGTGTTGGCCTGGGTGCCCTGATGTTCGGCAGAGTGCGCTACCTCGACAACGCAGGGATCATCGTGATCGTGCTGATCCTTGCGGCACTGGCGGTAATGAGCGACTTCCTGCTGCGGGCGGTCGCCAAGCGTTTCACCCGCTGGAGTTCGAGGGGGGCGGCCTCTGCAAGCATGGTTGGTGAGATGCTCGGATCGCGATGACGCCGGTGTCCGGCGGCGACCGCCCGTCGCGAAGAGTGGGGTTGGCGTGGGTGGCCGAGTAGGAGCGGATGTAGGCGGCACGTTCACCGATGTCATCGTCCAGGGACCCGACGGCCGCACCATCACGCGCAAGGTGCTGTCCACCCCTCCCTCGTACGACAAGGCGGTCACAGTCGCCATCGACGCTCTGCTGGGGGAGTCGCCCGGGTCTGGTCTCCGCCCGGTCCAGGAAGTAGTCCACGGGACCACGGTGGCGACCAACGCCATCCTCGAGCGCAGGGGGGCCCACCTGGCCCTAGTGACCACTGAGGGGTTCCGCGACGTGCTGGAGCTCCGCAGAGTCAGGATGCCCCACCTCTACAACCCGTTTTGGCGCAAGCCCCCGCCCATCGTCGAGCGGCGCCTTCGTTTCGAGATCGGAGAACGGCGCCTGGCGGACGGGACGGTCCACCGCCCGGTGGACGAGGCCGAGGTAGAGCAGCTGGCCGCCCGCCTGCGGGACGCGCAGGTCGAGGCAGTAGCGGTCTGCCTGCTGCATGCCCACAAGTATCCGGCCCATGAAGAGCAGGTGGCGCGGATCCTGGGACGTGAACTCCCCGGCGTCCATGTCGTGCTGTCGAACGAGGTTCTCAGGGAGCAGAACGAGTATGAGCGCTCCGCCACTACTGCGCTCAATGCCTACGTGATCCCGATCATGGGCGCCTACGTGCGCGATCTCGTGGACGGTCTGGAAGGAGTCGGAGTAGATGCTCCGGTCCTGATCATGCAGTCGTCCGGCGGCGCGATGACCGCCGCCGACGCGGCCCACCGACCGGTCTACGCCCTCGAGTCCGGGCCGGCGGCCGGAGTGGTGGCCGCTCAGGGATTAGCCAGGGAACTGGGCATAACGAACGCCATCTCGTTCGACATGGGCGGCACCACGGCCAAAGCGTCGCTGATCGAGGAAGGGCGAGTGACCCTCAGCAGGGAATACGAGGTGGGCGCCGACCTATCGGTGGGGACCCGGCTGCTGCGTGGTTCCGGAGAGTTGCTGAGGGTACCGAGCATCGACATTGCCGAGGTGGGGGCCGGTGGCGGGAGTATCGCCTGGGTGGACTCGGCCGGAGGCCTCCAGGTGGGTCCTCGCAGCGCCGGAGCGGTTCCCGGTCCCGCCTGCTACGGGCTCGGCGGGGACGATCCCACCGTGACCGACGCCAACGTGGTGCTGGGCTACGTCCGGTCCGGACCCCTCGCCGGGGACGCCGTTTCGATCAAGCCGGGTCTGGCGAGGGCCGCCCTGGAGTCGACCGCTACCTCGCTGGGAATTCCGGTGGCGGAGGCCGCCCGGGGTGTCCACGATCTGGCCAACGCCCGGATGATGCGCGCCCTGCGGGCGGTTTCGTCGGAACGCGGGCGCGATCCGCGAGAGTTCGCCCTGATCGCCTTTGGCGGGGCCGGTCCCATCCACGCGGCCAGTCTGGCAACCGAGTTGGGCATCGACACGGTGGTCGTGCCCCCCAATGCCGGGGTCTTCTCTGCGGCGGGTCTCCTCTATGCCCGACCGGAGTACCACGATGTTCGGTTCTGCGAGCTGGACGCCCGGGACTCTTCGGTGATCGCGATTATGTCCCGATTGTTCGCCGAGCTGGAATCCCGACTGGAGTCGAGCATCTCCGGCGGGGTCACCGAGTGGGTCCGATCCGCCGACGTGCGCTACAAGGGCCAGAGCTTCGACATCGAGGTGATCATCCCGGAGACCGAGATGACCGTTACCGGGTTGGCGAAGCTGGTAATGGACTTCGAGGACCGCCACGAGCAACTGTACGGCGTGCGCAAGGATCCCGACGACCCGATCGAGGTGCGGGCGGTCCGACTCGCCGCCCTCGGACCCCGGCCCCGAACCCGGCAGGTGTCGCAAGAAGCAACGCTTACCGACCGCGCCGACGAAACCGAGCCACCCGACGGCCGGCGTCCCACCCTGTTCAGCCTGGCCGACGGCTACCTGGACGCTCCGGTGCTCGCACGAAGAACCGATGTGGGACCGGACGGGACGACCGGACCGCTGCTCATCGACGAGTACGACACCACGATCGTGGTGCCGCCGGGCTGGGTCGCCCTTCGGCATGCGTCGGGCGCCCTCTTCCTGAGCCACCAGGAGGTCGGCAAGATCGAGGTGGAGCATGCCGACGCCGTAACCCGCCAGATAGCCGCCAACGCCCTGGCTTCCGCTGCTGACGAGATGGCCACCACCATCTTCCGGACCGCCCACTCGACCGTGGTACGGGACGCGATGGACTTCTCCGCCGCCCTGCTCGGTCCCGATGCCCAGACCGTGGCCCAAGCCGTGACTATCCCCTTCCACCTCGGCGCCGTGCCGACCGCCGTCGACGCGCTCCTGGCTCGCTTCCGCCACAGGATGCGGCCCGGCGACGTCTTCGTAATGAACGATCCCTTCGACGGCGGCATGCACCTACCCGACGTCTTCGTCATCAAGCCAGTCTTCTACGGGGAGACCCTGATCGGCTACGGCGTGGCCACCGCCCACCATGGCGACATTGGCGGGCGGTTGCTCGGGAGCTCGGCCACCGACAACACAGAGGTGTTCCAGGACGGCCTCCGGATACCGTGGATGCACCTGTACAAGGAGGGCCATCCGGTGGAGGAGGTCCACGCCCTCATCAGGGCCAACGTGCGGGTTCCCCACATGCTCTTCGGCGATCTCGGCGCCCAGGTGGCGGCCTGCTCCGTCGGGGAGAGAGCGTTGCAAGCCATGGCCGAGCGGTACGGGATCGGGCGGCTGACCGAGCTGATGGACGGGCTCATCGACTACACCGAGGTACTGATGCGCAAGGAGATCTCCTCCTGGCCGGACGGGACCGCCACCTTCACCGACTACATGGACTCGGACGGCATCGAGAGCCGCGACGTGGCCATAAGGGTGGAGGTGACGATCCAGGAGGATGAGGTGACGGTCGATCTCTCGGATTCGGACCCCATGGTGGCGGGGTCTCTCAATGCCACCCGTTCGTTCATCATGGCTACCGCATACCACTGCGTCATGTCGGCCGCCGTCTCGGAGTTCCCCAATACGGCCGGGGCCTTCCGCCCGGTCCGTATCGTCACCAAACCGGGGACTGTCACCCACGCCGTCTATCCGGGCGCCAACTCGATGAGGGGCGTCACCGGGTTCCGCGCCTTCGACGCCATCAACGGCGCTCTTGCCCAGCTGGTCCCGGACCGCGTGCCCGCGGCCGGCGAGGGCGGTAACACCGTCGTGATTCTCGGAGGTCATCACGACGGCGAGCCCTTCGTCTACTTCGAGTTACTGGTCGGGACATGGGGCGCCACTCCCGAGGGCGACGGGAACGACGGGCTCAGCAACCCCATAGCCACCGCCGCCAACGTCCCCATCGAGGTGGCCGAAGCCGAGTTCCCGATCATTGTCGAACGCTATGGCCTGGTGCCCGACAGCGGTGGGGCAGGACGCCACCGCGGTGGTCTGGGTCTTGAAAAGTCATGGCGGCCACTGGTGCCCACCTCCCTGCTGATTCGCTCCGACCGCCAGCGGCACCCGCCCTTCGGGCTGATGGGCGGAGCACCGGGCGGATTGTCCGCCAACACTGTCTCAAGGCTGTCCGGCAAGGAAGCGGAGTTCCCGCCCATGTTCAGTGACGGCTTGGCTGCGGGCGAGCTGTACCACCACGTTCAGGCGGGCGGAGGCGGCTGGGGTGACCCGTTGGAAAGGGACCCGGCGCGGGTCGCCGAGGACGTGAGGAACGGCAAAGTCGGACGTGAGGCGGCCCTGCGAGACTACGGGGTGATCCTGGACGACGATCTGGTGGTGGACACCGAGGATACGGCCTCCAACCGCCGGAGGATGAAGGTCGAGAAAGAGCACTGACCATGGCAGGCTGTTGCGCCAACCGACCTCGTGGCGGTAGGTTGCCTGCTTATCGAGAAGAAGGATGACGATGGACGCGAGCAGCGACGGCGCAGTCAAGCTGGAGGTACGGGATCTCTCTATCTACTTCGACGACCTGCACGTTCTCGACAACATCTCCTTCCGACTCTCCGAGGGCGACTTCGTATCGTTGCTCGGTCCGAGCGGGTGCGGCAAGTCGACCCTGCTCAACCTGGTGGCCGGGCTGCTGGCCCCGACCAGCGGCACCATCACCCGGGACGGGATCGAGGTGACCGCTCCCGGCCCGGACCGCAGCATGGTCTTCCAGGACGACGCGGTGTTCCCCTGGTACACGGTGGTCCAGAACGTCGAGTACGGCCTGCGGGTCAAGGGAGTCGAGAAGAGAGAGCGACGCGAGAAGGCCCAAGGCTTCGTCGACCTGGTCGGTCTGTCGGGCCGGGAAGACGCCTACCCGTACCAGCTGTCGGGCGGTATGCGCAAGCGCGTGGATGTAGCCCGTGCCCTAGCCGCCGAGCCCGACGTCTTGCTGATGGACGAGCCCTTCGCCTCCCTGGACGCCATGACCAAGACCCGGCTCCAAGCCGAGTTCTTGCGTATATGGGAGAACTCGCGGGCCACCGTGCTGTTCGTCACCCACGACGTCGAGGAGGCCCTTTACCTGAGCGAGCGGGTCTTCGTGATGTCCACCGAGCCCGGTCGACTGTTCCACCTGACCGATGTTCCCTTCCCCCACCCGAGGGAGGAGTCGCTCCGAACCAGCACCGAATTCCAGGATCACCGCGCCGAGCTCATCGCCGCGCTCCACCGAGCGGGAGCGCAGTTCTAGAGCACCGGAAGAGCGGCGAACAGCCCGAGAGGAGGCAGGATGGCGAAGGTCCGTACCGTTCTGGGAGAGATAGAGCCGGAGGATCTGGGAGTTACCCTCAGCCACGAGCACATCATCATCGACAGCGGCGACCTTTTCTGGGAGCCTCCAGGACCCGACGACCCTCCCGAAGTCCAGGCCCTGGCGGAGGTGCCCGTGACCCGGGATGCGTACGAGATACTGGCCGAGCGGCCCTACATCTCCCGGGACAACCTCAACATGACCGAACTCGACGTGGCCATACGGGAACTGCAGATGTACGCCGACGCCGGTGGGCAGAGCATCATCGACGTGAGTGGCAAGATACCGGGCTGGTGGCCGGACGCCCTGGCGGAGGCCAGCCGGGCCACCGGGCTCAACGTGGTCGCGTCGACCGGTTGGTACATCGCCCCGTCGCATCCTCCCGGCCATGCCACGGCATCGGTGGGAGAACTGGCCGAGATGCTGATCAGCGACATCGAGGTGGGTATCCAGGGGACCGATATACGGGCGGGCGTAATCGGCGAGTTGGGCATGTGCGAGCCCCTGCACCCCCAGGAGGAGAAGGTTCTCCGTGCCGGGGGGAGAGCCCAGGCGGCCACCGGGGTCCCGCTCACCGTCCACCCGATGGTCTTCATGAAGGAGGCCCACCGCTACATCGACATTCTTGAGGAGGAGGGCGCCAACCTCGACAAGGTGTACATGAGCCACATGGACGGGAGTTGTCCCGACTACAAGTACCACGAATCGGTGATGGACCGGGGGGTGTCGATCGACTACGACCTGTTCCGGGGAACTCCTTGGAACGACTCTCACCTGTTGTTCGGCGGCGACCACTGGGTCTCGGACCGGGAGCGGGTGGAGACCCTCGCCCGGATGTGCGCCGACGGGTACAGCAACCAGTTGATGTTGGCCCACGACAACTGCCTGAAGATCCACTTCGTGGAGTACGGCGGCAAGGGCTACGCCTACATCCTCAAGGAGATCGTTCCGCAGCTGCGCGAGCTGGGGGTGACCGAGGACCAGATCGACGACATGCTGGTGAAGAACCCGAGGCGGATCTTCGCGGTCTGACCGGGATGGCTTGCTAACCAAGGAGGCGAAGTGAACCTGGGAGCGGTACTGCTCTACGCGGATGATTTCGAGGCGATGATGGCCTTCTACCGGGACGTTCTCGGGTTGAAGGTGGTCGAGATCAACCCCGGCCCCGAATACGACGAGGGGGTGGACTTCGTCTACTTCGACGCCGGCGGGCCCGGAGTCGAGATCTTCGATCGGTCGGTCCATCCCCCCGAGTTGCCGATGGCCGTCGGCGGATCGGTCCGGGCCGGCTTCCAGGTGGACGACCTGGAAACCACCCGTGACGGCCTCATCGCCCGCGGGATCGAAGTAGGCGGAGTCGTGAGCAGGCGGTGGGGCCGCTATGTGGAGCTGACCGACCCGGAGTCCAACCCCTTAGTCATCTTCCAAGTGGCGGGCTGAACCTGGTGGCCAGTGGCCGAGCCGGTGTGAGGCCTACAGTTGCCTCGCTCATTAAACCGGGCGTCCTAGGTACTCCGTACCGCCTTCGTGGGTATAGTCGCGACGCGACGGTTCCGGGAGGTTGGCAGTGATCGAGCAGTTCACCGAGGCGCAGATACAGCAATATCGTGACGACGGGTTCCTGATAGTGGAGAACCTGATCGACATGGACGCGGTGATGGAACTGCGGGAGAGATACGACCGTATCTTCGACGGTCAGCACGACCTGGTGGTATGGCCGGACGAGTACTACTGGCAGAAGGGGAGGGACCCCGTGGACGCCCACCGGGTGCTGGCCGGTCTATGGCGGGCAGATCCGATGGTGGCCAAGCATACGTTCAGCGGTCCTTTCGGCGAGTTGGCCTGCCAACTGGAGGGTGCATCGAGCGCCCGCCTGTGGGCCGACGTCGCCATGTACAAGCCGGAGGGCGGCAAGCCCTTCGACATCCACCAGGACGCGGCCTTCATGTGCTGGGTCGATCCGGTGTGGAACTGGACCTGCTGGATCGCGCTCGACGATACCTACGCCGACGGGGGGACCCTCGTCTACGTGAAGGGAAGCCACAAGTGGGGACCGCAGCCGGCGCCGGGCACCACCCAGATCACCCGGGACACGATGGAAGGTTGGACCGACTACGTGCAGCAGTTCGCTCCCGAGGGCGAGGAAGTCGAGCTGGTACCGTTGGTCTTCGGGGCCGGATCGGCCGGCTTCCATACCGGCTGGATATGGCACGGGAGCGGGCCCAACACCCGGCCCGGGAACATCCGGCGGTCCTACAGCATCCACATGATTCCGGCTACCTCCCGGCACCATCCCCGGATCCGCCACCGCGCCTACAGCCGCTACTTCGCGCCCGGACAGCAGGACTTCGACGACAATTTCTTCCCGGTCCTCTGGTCGGAGAACGGCTACCGGACTCCGTGGCTGGACGGGTACGCCGGCCAGGAGACGCCGATCGACGCCTTTTCCTCCGACGCGGTGCTTACGCTGGGGGACGAGCAGATCAACGTCGAGCCGTGGGCAGCGGCCGCGGGCTGAGGGTTCCCAGCCGGCGCCACGGCCTCACGATCCTCTCCGTAACCGTTTGTAGAGGAGGCTAAGGATGTTCGCAAAAGGTCTGCGGTGCACCAGGTGCGCGGCCGACTACGACCTGGGCCCCTATTTCCGGGGCTGTCCGGCATGTGGCGAGGCCCTCGAGGTCATGTACAACGAGGCGGCGGTCCGCTCGGTCGTGTCCCTGGAGAGGTGGTCCCGGCGGTCGGCCTCGGTGTGGCGCTACGCCGAGCTTCTCCCGCTTCCGGCGGGCGCCGAGAGGATCACCCTCGGGGAGGGCGGCACGCCCATGATCCGGGTTCCCCGTACCGGCGGGAACCCGCTGCCATTCCTCTACCTCCAGAACGAGACCGTCAACCCGACCTACGCATTCAAGGACCGCTTTCATTCGGTTTCGATCTCCATGGCCCGGCGGCTCGGCTTCGACGGGGTGGTGTGTTCCACCACCGGCAACCACGGCATGAGCGCAGCCGCCTACGCGGCCCGGGCAGGAATGCGCTGCGTGGTACTGGCCGACCCTCGGGCGCCCAAAGAGCAAAGGGACTGGATGCGCCTGTTCGGGGCGACCGTGGTGGTGGAGATGAACCGCAAGCCCCCGCTCCAAGCCTTCGTCGAGGAACACGGCTGGTACCCCTCGACCTACATGACCCCCATGCCTGTATCGACACCGTACGGAGTGGAGGGGTACAAGACCATGGCCTATGACGCGGTGCTGTCTCTGGGGCGGGCACCGGATCATTACCTGTTCCCCGTGGCCGCCGGCGATGGGCTGTACGGCCCCTGGAAGGGCTTCCAGGAGCTATACCGCCTCGGTCTGACCGAGTCGGTTCCCCGTATGCACGGCGTGCAGGCGGCGGGTGCCAACCCGATCGTGGAGGCCATCGAGAAGGGGTTGGCCGACGTTCCGGTACATCCAGGCCCCGAAACCGTGGCGCTCTCCATCGCTGACGACACGGGAGGGCGGATCGCGCTCCAGGCGATCCGCGATTCGGGCGGGACCGCGGTCGAAGTCACCGACGCGGCGATCTTCGAAGCCCTCCGTCGGGCGGCCAGGATAGGGGTAAGCCCCGAGCCTGCCTCGGCTGCCGCCCTCGCCGGCGCCTGGGAGTTGGCGCGCCAGGGAGTGATCGAACCCGGCGACTTCGTCGTTTGCTGCATAACGGGTGCCGGGCCGAAGTGGCCCGGAGTATTGTCGGGCCGGGTTCCAGGGGAGGAACTCGTCAACCCGGGACAGGACGTCCTGGACGGGCTGATGTCAGGGCATTGACCGGGTACGCGAGGAGCTGTTGAGATGACATCCACGGTCGAAGAGCTGATCACGTTCTTCCGTTCCGACTACTGGGCGGAGAACATCGACTTGATGCATCGGTCCGACCTGACCCTCCACGAGGTGATGCTCTCCACGAGTGTCCACCCGGTGACCCTGGAGTTCCTGTTCGACCGGTATCTGGCCGCCATGGGCAAGGATGTGGTCAATGTGGGTCACGCCGTGGTGGGTAACCGGGGACTCGTCAAGTACTACACCGCGGACCGCCCCTCGTTCTTCCTGATGTGGACGTACGGGGACGACTCGCTCATCGGGCCCGATCCCGATGGCAGGACCGTCCTCCTCGGCGACACCGGCGAGCAGTCGTACCTCGACGACGTGACCCCGAGGCGGATCAACGACTCCGACCACGACGCCATCGACCGCTACTTCGCCTCCGAACACTGGCAGGAGATGCTAGGGAAGATGCGCGATCCGGATATCGAGCACTTCCATGACTACCTGCTGACCGAGATCCACCCTTATGACCTGGCCGGACGCTGCACGGATGCCATCCGGGATGCCGGTTACGGGGAGGTCGAGCCCTACTACCTGGCGAGGCCTGACATCGGCTCGATGTGGATCGGGTACGCCCCGCCGGGGACCAAGTCGATGGAGTTCGTAGCGCCCCACACCCCGGGAGCGGTCCTGCAGCCCCAGGAGCTCACCGACGCCGACCGGGCTTACGGCGGCGACGGTTTCACCATCACCCAGATGAGGGAGTTCATCGCCAAGGACCCCTACCATCCGGTGACCCTCAGCGAAGCGAGGGCTGTGCTAGCGGAAGTTCTGTAGCAAGCCGGCTCGGGCCGAAGTGAAGGAGGCTGCTGTGCAAGATCAAGGCAAGGTCATCACCGTCAACGGTCCCATAGAGCCCGACCAGATCGGCATCACCTTGATGCACGAGCATCTGCTGTTCACGTGCCTGATGTGGTTCCTGGAGGAGAACCATCGCGGCCTGGGATCGGACGCATACATGCCGGTGACCGCCCAGAACGCGGCCCTGCTCCGGGAGTTTCCCTACCACAACCGGGACAACCTGATCAACACCGACTGGTACCTCACTGCCATGGAGGTGAGGCGTTTCAAGATGGCGCTGGGGCGCACTGTCGTCGACTCCTCGGACCTCGGCCTAGGCAGGGATGTGTGGGGGTTGCGCAAGATCGCCGATGATGTCGGGGTCAACATCATCTCGGGTACCGGGTACTACGTCCACCACGCCCAGCCCTGGTACGTGGCGTCGATGACGGAGCACGAAATGGCGGAGGGCATGATCCGGGACATCACCGAGGGTGCGGATGGCACCGAGATCCGTTGCGGCCTGATCGGGGAGATCGGGACATCGGATCCGGTCGCCCCCTCCGAGTGGAAGGCCTTGAGAGCGGCCGCCATCACGCAGCACGCTACGGGCGCCGCGATCCAGATCCACGCGCTGCATGAGCAGAGGCTGATGCCCGACATCCTGGACCTGCTGATCAAGGAGATGGGCGTGCATCCCACCAGGGTGATTGCCGGCCACATGGACCTGACCACCGGCGACCGCAGCTACATGAAGCGGGTTGCCGAGTACGGCACCTTCTTCGAGCTCGACGGGTTCGGACACCCATGCCCGACCGAAGGGGTGTACGTCACCGACGCTGATCGGGTCGGAGCCGTCGAGTGGATGATTTCCGAGGGTCATGAGGACCAGCTGCTGTTCTCCCATGACATCGGGCTCAAGGCGAGACTGTCCAGCTTCGGAGGACCCGGCTACGACCACATCATGAACGTGATTATCCCCATGCTGAGCAGGGATGGCGTTCCCCGTGACATCATCAACAAGATACTGATCGACAACCCACGCCGGGTGCTGACTCTCGCTGCAGAGTCACCCGCCTGAGCGCTGAGCCGATGTTTCGGCGCAGATCGGGAGAGGCGTCTTGACGGACAGAGAATGGCGCCCGGCCCCGCGCGGCCGAGCGCCCGACAGAGATAGAGAGTAGAGATGCTGGACTCGACGCCGGTCGCCGCTTCAACCCTTGACCTGCTCCGGCGGTTCGACACGCCCACCATCTGCAACGTGATCGAGTTGTTCGATGTCAGACCCCGCGACCAGGGCTACATGGATCATCGGATCCGTTCTGCCTTCCCCGAGATGCCGCCGATGGTCGGTTTCGCCGCCACTGCCGCCTTCCGCTCGGCGGGCGAGCCGTCGGCAACCGACGTCTACGGATCTCTCGAGGACCAGATCGAACTGTTCGAAGGACTCGGAGGTCCGCCGGTGGTCGTCTACCAGGACCTCGACGATCCACCGGCCGCGGCGGTGTTCGGGGAGGTCATGTGCACCACCTACCGGACCTTTGGGGCAGTAGGGCTGGTGACCAGCGGCGCCGGGCGGGACTTGGATCAGGTAAGGGCTCTGGACTTCCCGGTCTTCACCGGGTCGACCATCAGCGCCCATGGGTACTGCCGTACCCTCCAAGTTGGACAGCAGGTGCGCGTGGGTGGCCTAGTCGTCAACCAGGGCGATCTGTTGCACGGCGACTTGAACGGAGTGACCAGTATCCCCGGGAATATCGCAACCGAGGTGGCGGAGGCAGCCGCCGAATTCGTGGCCGCCGAGGCGATCGTCCTGGACTACCTCACCGGCCCCGGAAACAAGACACGCGCAGGGCTCTCCGATGCGTCCGCCGAATTCCGCGGCGCGGTTGCCGACCTGCGGGCGAGGATGGGGCGGCGCCGCTCGGATTTCTGAGCTCTTCCTGAGCACAAGGCGAGCGGGTCTCCCGACCATCCAAGAATGCCGTGTGCCACCATGAACCCACAACGCCGAAGTGGGTGGGTCCGGTTGGCGGGGAGGAGGAACATGAGTGAGCGTACCGCCTATCTCAACGGCCACTTCATCCCCGAGCCGGAGTTGAGGTTGGCGCCATACGACGTGGGGGTGCGGATCGGGGAGTTCGTGTTCGAGACGGTCCGGACCTATGGCCTCCGTCCCCACCGGCTCCGGGATCACCTGGACCGCCTGTACGCCTCCATGAAGGCTCTCGATATGGACTGCGGCATGTCGATAGAGGAGATGGAGGAGGTCACCCACGAGTTCATCGAACGGAACCGGGCCACCATCGAGCCCTACGACGACCTGATGTGGAACAACGACTGCTCGAGGGGTATTGCCGAACCGTTCGAGCTGGGACCGTACGATTCTTACGAGCGGACCGTGTTCATGGCCGTGATCCCGCTGGGACCGTCGCTGGTCGGGTCGCTCGACGGGCTGGAGAACGGGGTTCCGGTGGTCATACCGCCTACCAGGAACCTCCCGGCCCGCTACCTCGATCCGAAGATGAAGAACCGCAACCGCCTCCACTACGGGCGGGGCATGAGGGAGGCCCGAAAGGTCGACCCCAGGGCCGAGGCGCTGCTCGTGGACGACGAAGGCTGCATCACCGAAGGGGGAGGGGCCAACTTCCTGATCGTGAAGGATGGCGCCATCATCTCACCGGAGGGGCGGAACATCCTGCGGGGAGTCACCCGGGAGGACGTGAGGGATCTGGCGCCACAGCTGGGTATGGAGTTCGTGGAGACCAACCTCGCGCCCTACGACGTGATGACCGCCGATGAGGCCTTCTTCGCCTCCACCCCCTTCTTCGTGATGCCGGTTACCAGTATCGACGGCAGGAGGATCGGGACCGGGACGCCCGGTCCGGTGGTGGACCGTCTGATCGACGCCTTCGCCCAGCAGGTAGGGGTGCATCCGATCGAGCAGGCTCGCAAGATCACCCAGCCCTACCTGGCTGACCGGCAGAAGGGCTCCCGTCCGTACTGAGGTTGGTGGTTACTTGCCACCGGCCACCGGTTGGCTACCGGTCGTCGTATAGGGCCGCCTTCATCCGGGCGACCAGATCCGGCTCCAACTGGTGGAGGGTGTTGGCCAGAGCCCACGGACCGTTGATCGAGGCCACGCCCCCGTCGATGGGAATCACCGCCCCGGTAACGAAGCGGGAAAGGGGGGAGCATAGCCAGGCGACCAGCTCGGCGATCTCGTCCGGGGTTCCGATCCGGCGGCCCGGCAGCACCGTGTCGTAGAAGCTCAGGTCTGCAGCACCCAGCATCGGGGTGTCGATGGCGCCGGGTGCGATCACGTTGACGGTGATCTCGTGCTGGGCCAGTTCCGCGGCCAGTGGACGGGCCATGCCCTCGATGGCGGCCTTGCTGCCCGTGTAGGGGATGTCACCGGCCTGGCCGCGGGCGGCTGCGATGGACGACCACATGATGATCCGCCCGCCCCGTCCCTCACGGACCATCTGGCTGGCGGCGTTCTTGACGCAGTAGAGCGTTCCGAAGGTGTTGATGCGGAAGATCCGCTCCACGTCGTCGTAATCCATGTCGACGATGCTGTTCCAACCTGCCCAGACGGCCGCCGCCGACGCCAGGATGTAGGCCGGTCCTAGCGAATGTTCGATCTGGCCGAAGGCCTCTGCGACCCGGTCGGGATCCGAAGTGTCCAAGGCCAGGGTGAGAATGCCGTCACCTAGGGTGGCCAGACCCTCCGCGTTCAGGTCGATGGCCGCCACCGCCGCCCCGGCACGGTGGAGGCGCAGGGCGGTGGCCCTACCCTGGCCCGAAGCAGCCCCGGTCACGACGGCTACCCGGCCGCTGAGTTCGAGTGCGTCCATGCCGGATCCGCTCATAGGGTCCTCCCGTTGCGACCCGGTGAAGGGTACCCCTCCTCGACCCTTTCGGTCCTGTCAGTCCAGCATCGGGAGGCGCGGCGAGGCGGCCGGGACATCGGCCTCCTCCAGGCCGAGTTCGGCCCGTACCAGGTTCACACCGCGCACCAGCGAGACCATCTTGTAGAACGCGTGCATGCGGCTCATCCCTTGGCGACCGAACCCGCAATCGGTCGACAGGATCAACCGCTCGGGGCTGATGTAGTCCAGCGCGCTCCGTACCAGATTCGCCACCTCTTCAGGCGGCTCGATCTGGAGCGTGCGGTGGCTAACGACCCCCAGCGCTATCTTCTTGCCCGATCCGATACCGGCGGCGATCATCGGTATCTCCTCGCCCGAGGTCTCCTTCGCCTCGAAGGTCAGCACGTCCACGTCCAGCTCGTTGAGGAAAGGCAGGGCGGCTTCGTAGGAGAATTGCTGCGAGCGTGTCCGCTGGGAACCGGGACTTCCCCAGCATGTGTGGCACCACACCTCGGTCTTGTCACGCAGGCCGGCCACCTCCCGGTTGAAGGCCTCCACGTAGAAACCGGCGTCGAGCATGGTGCCCGGTTCCGTTCCGGCGATCCCGTGGATGGCGGGCTCCTCTACCTGGATCACCGGGCAGCCGGCATCGGCAAGGCGGTGGTACTCCTCGTTCATGATCTCCGAAAGATCCATGACCAGGCGACGCCGGTCCCGGTAGAAATCGTTGTTGATGGAGGCTTCGAGGAGTTGGGCCGAGATGGCGCCGAACTTCACGGGCTTGTCGGTGGAGGCCTGCGCGGTCAGCCAGATCCGGTCGTACTCCAGCGGGCCCGGGCCGACCTTGCCGGTGACGGACCGCGGCATCCTCGTCTCCATGACCTCGTACATGAACTCGCCGGGCTGCTTGCCCTGGTGGATGGGATAGCTGCGCAATTGCGGAGGTCCGAGACCGGCGAGGCGCTCCTCGGGGTAGGCGATCCACTGGCGTCCCGCCACGTCGTCGTCGAACCGGGCGTCGCCGTCCACCAGGACGTCGATGCCGGCCTGGTACTGGTCGGCCACCAGGCCGGCCACCAGGTCCCGGTATTGCTCGCGGAAACTTCGTCCGGCCATGGCTACCGAGAAGGCCTGCCCGGACAGCGACTCGGTATACCAACCGGGCCGGGGCAGTCCCCCGGTGGTAGTGGTCACGAGTGGCCGGTTCCTGGTCGCTCCGAGCACCACGCGGCCTCCTTCGACTATCTCGGCCGTTTCAAGGCTAACCACGCCCATCAGGAAGGACTGAGCAGCGCGTCACACCGCCCCCATTGCGGTATGGGGTACCCTGGGTAACGTCCGGTGTAGGGTGCGGCCTATGGGTGACCGGCCCCAGGAACGATCTGTCATGACCCTGGAGATGGGCGCCGCCTCGAAGCCCTGTCCCGCCCGTATCCGGCATGAACCGGTCATCCGGATACTCCCATGACCATCGAGGGGACGTACCGCACGGCGATTGGGCAGGACCGTTCCCACGTCATCCACCCGTTCAGCCACCTGGCCACCACTGATATCACCCCCGACGACATGTACGTCGGTGGCGCCGGGTGCTACCTCGAGGATGCTCGCGGCAATCGCCTGTTCGACGCCAACGCCGGTCTCTGGTGCGTCAACGTCGGTTACGGGCGGGACGAGATGGTGGAGGCGATCAGGGAGCAGGCGGCCCGCATGAGTTACGGGCAGATCTTCGCCCGGAACGCCAACCTCCCGTCGGCCGAACTGGCCGCCCGGATCGCCGCCAAGGCGCCTAGGGGTATGAACCGGGTCTTCTTCGGAACCGGAGGGTCGATCGCCAACGAAACGGCGATACGCACCGCCCACCACTACTTCCGGCTCCAGGGCCGGGACAGCAAGCGGTTCGTGCTGAGCGTCGACCAGTCATACCACGGGTCCACCTATCTGGCCGCGTCCCTGACCTTCTCCGGCAACTATCACGAGACCTTCCATGTGGTGGAGGTGGTCCGCTCGATCGCCTCGCCCTACCCCTACCGCGCTCCGGAGGGGCTGGAGGGGGACCGGTTCCTCGACTACCTGGTGGACGACCTGGAAAGGACGATCACGCGGCTCGGGGCCGATAATATCGCCTGCTTCATCCTGGAGCCGGTACTCGGGGCCGGCGGAGTGATCATCCCTCCCGAGGGATACCACGCCCGCGTGGTGGAGGTGTGCCACGCCAACGACATCTTCGTGATCGCTGACGAGGTCGTGACCGGGTTCGGCCGCCTGGGTCATTTCATGGCGGCGGAGCCGGTCTTCGGGATGCAGGCCGATCTCATCACCCTCGGCAAGGGGATCAGCTCCGGGTACCAACCCCTCTCCGCAACCCTCGTCTCGGATCGCATCCACGAGGTCATCAGCGCCTCCGGGGATCCGGAGAGCATCTACGCACACGGCTTCACCCACTCCGGGCATCCGGTATGTTGCGCGGCCGGTCTCGCCAATATCGACATCATGGAGCGTGAGGACGTTTGCGGCCATGTCACCCGGGTAGGAACCCGGTTCCAGGCCCGGCTGCGGGATCTGCAGGGGTCCTCCTTGGTCGGCGAGGTGAGGGGCATGGGATTCATGGCTGCGGTCGAGTTGGTGGCCGACCGGACCACCAAGGCGGTGTTCCCCGCCGAGGTGGGGATTTCCGGCCGGGTGGAGACGCATTGCCGGGACCAGGGCCTGATCGTCAGACCCCTGCGCCAGCACGTCATCCTGTCGCCACCCCTGATAATGACCGCCGAGGAGGGCGACTGGGTGGCGGGTGTGATCGAACGCAGCCTCGACCGGGTGGAATCCGATCTGCGTTCCGAAGGGTTGCTGTAACAGCGAGGCGGCAAGGCGGACCGTCATCCCACCCGTAGAAGCCCCCACGAACAAGGGGGTTGTATCTGTCATACCCTCGCTATACGGTGTTGGATACCGTAAGCACCAGCGGCCCCGGCTCCGACGTCGACCGGACCGCGCTGGGAACATAAGCGTCGAGTGGCCCCGTCGGGGAGGACGGAACGCGCTTGACACCAAGGTGGTGGCGGAGGGGGCGGGCCCAGCGGGCGAAGCCGCTTGCCCCGATTTTCGCGTTCTCAATGCCTCTCGGGCGCTGGGAGGAGCGCCGTCAGGACCGGCGCAATATGTTGTCCACCTTCCTGCGCCTCTACCGGCGGATGGTCCGCGTCCGGGTCTTCGAGGAGAAGGTCCAGGAGCTCCACGCACTGAGCAAGCTGCCCGGATTCGTACACGTCTACGTGGGCGAGGAGGCGGTTGCGGTGGGCGCCGCAGCGTGCTGCGGGACACCGACCACATAACCAGCACCCACCGGGGGCATGGCCATTGCATTGCGAAGGGCGCAGATGTTGCCCCGATGATGGCGGAGCTGTTCGGAAGGGCGGATGGCTACTGCCGGGGCAAGGGCGGATCCATGCACAAAATCGACACCAGCCTGGGCATCCTGGGCGCGAACGGCATCGTCGGGGCGTATCCGTTCACCACGATCTGATGCTGCCGCTAAAGCGTCAGGACCAGCCGGCCGGTGACCCCGCCCTCCCGCAACCGACCCAGGGCGGTATTGGCATCATCCAACGGAAGTACTTCGACGTGGCACTCCACGTTCCCTCGCTGCGCATGGTCCAGCACGGTCGTCACATCTGACCGGGATCCCATGATGGAGGTGGTTACCCAGGTCTCGTAGGGGATCGCCTCCATGCCCACCGGCATCGTCCCTCCGCCGCCTCCCACGATCACGATCCTTCCCTGCCGCTGGACCACCGACCTGGCCAAATGCAGCGACTCCGGAGTACCAACGAAGTCCAGCACGGCCGGCGCAGGTTCCATCTCGGCCATGGGTAGGAAAGCCTCGTCGGCGCCGAGTTCGAGGGCTCGGCAGAGCTTCGCCGGAGCCGTATCCACCGCTGTAACCGAGCAGTCCGCCACCAGCCTCAGCCATTGGATGGCGAACTGGCCGAGACCGCCGACTCCGATCACCACGGCTCGCGATGCCGGCATAGCCCTGCGGACCGCCCGGTACGAGGTGGCGCCGGCGTCGGCGAGAGGCGCGGCCATGGCCGGGTCAAGGTCGCCGATAGGGTACAGATAGCTCTCGTCGGGGACCACCAGAGCCTCCGCGTGACCGCCGTCCGCATGCACCCCCACGATGATTACGCCCTCGCACATCGCCTCGTCTCCCGACCGGCAGTGCGAGCATCTCCGGCACCCCCAACTGCCGTACACGAGGCACGGTTCCCCACCCGGGCCGGCCACCACCACCTCATGGCCGAGCACGTGCGGGGTCCTGGTGAACTCGCTGTCAAGCAGGTCGAGGTCGGTATGGCAGACGCCGCAGGCCAGCACATCCACCACCAGACCCGACCTCGGGCGGGGCCGCGGCCGTTCCTCGATCACGAGCGGCGAACCGGGCGAGTGCATTACGGCGGCCCGCATGCGCGGAGGTTATCGGGCTCGGATCGGGATCATCCGGCGTCCACGCCGAAGAGACGGGCCGCGTTGTTCCCCATGTAGTCAGCAATGTCGTCGTCGGTGAGATCGGGCAGGCCGGGGGCGATGTTGTGCTCGGCGGCCTGCACGGGCAGGGTCTTCACGAACGGGACGTCCTCCCGGCAGTCGTAGTTGTCCGTCCCCCAAAGGACCTTGTCGAGCACCATGAAGTGCTTGGCGTACTTGAGGAACCGGACGTTGGTCTCCAGAGGCTGGAGGAAGCCCCACCAGCCCGTGTTGGCGTACATGTTGGGGTTCTTCAGCATCATCATCACGACTTCCTCGTAGTAGTTCTCCCCGGCGTGGACCACCACCAGCTTCAGGTCGGGAAAACGCACCGCCACGTCGTCCAAGAGGATCGGATGCTGGTTCTTGAGGAGGAAGTACCCGGACCAGCCGGTGTGCACGAAGATGACCATCCCCAGCTCCTCCGCCTTCTCGTAGATCGGCATGATCGAGAGGTCGTTCAGCGGCATGTCGAAGCTACTGGCCGGAGAGATCTTCATCCCTACCAGGCCCATGTCCACGATCTCCTCCATCTCGCGCAGCGCGCTCAAACCTCCGAACAGGTCGACGCTGCCCAAGCCGATGTACCGGTCGGGATACTTGTCAACCGCCGCCGCCACGAACGAGGGAGGCACTTCCGAGTTCAGGTGGGGCGCCTTGCTGGCGTGACAGACGGCCATGTCCACGCCCGCCTCGTCCATGCGCTCGATCATCTGCTCGGCGCTCATGCCCTTGACGAGGCCCGTCTTCGTGCCAAGCCCGCGAGCAGCCCACCCCGCCGCGTACATGGCGTCGTCCATCACGCCCTTCCCGCCCCAGTGCTCCGGTTTCGAGAGCCACACATGGCTGTCGATGATCATGGTCGTCCCCTTTCCTCCGGCCTCTCCCGAATCTGCCGCGAGGGGTCACTCCGGTGTGATCACCATAACGAAACGGGTGTTCCCACCTCGGTCAGCCACGCGATTTATCCGGAAGACGGAGGCGCCGAGCTTCTTTCGGGCTACCCTCCCGACCTGCGATGACGCACCGGGCAAGGTGATCGACTTCGAGGGGACGCAGGTCCCCTTCGAAAAGGGGGATACGGTCCTTACCGCTGTCCTGCGCGCCGGGATGCGGCCCTGGCGGGGGTGCCTGTGCGCCGACGGTGACTGCCCCTACTGCCTGATCACCCTGGAGGGGATCTCGTACGTGCGCGCCTGTCGGACACCGGCGGTCGAAGGTATGAAGGTCGAGTCGCATCCATCCGACGGATACCCGGCCCTTCCTCCGTCCAGCCAAGCGCCTACCCGCGAGCGTGGGGTCGGCTTCGAGATGATCCACTGCGACATTGTGGTGATCGGCCTGGGCCGTTCGGGGCGGGAGGCGGCTGCCGAGGCTGAGGAGAGAGGCCGCAGGGTGGTCACCCTCGACGCGCGGGCAGGCAGGGAAGCGGTCGGTGTGTATCCCGGTCCCGAGGTGGTGGCTCGGACTCGGGGAGGCATGGTGAGGATGTTCTGCGAGGAGGTCGTGGTGGCGACCGGGTCGGTCGAGGTACAGCCCGTATGCCCCGGGAACCAACTGGCCGGCATCCTGACTAAGCGAGCGGCCGAAAGGTTGGTGGCTGCGGGAGTCGAGTTGGGAAGGGTAGTGTCGGTCGGCGTGCCACCGGACGGAGTCGAGCACGAGCCCGCCCGGGGCGGGTTGGTCCGCTTCGTCGGGGAGGGAACCGTGCAGCGGGTGGCGACCGTCGACGACGAGACCGGCGCCGAACACGCATACCCATGCGATACCGCCGTGGTCGGTCTCGGATCGGGTCCGAGGGACACGCTCGCCCGGATGGCCCAAGGCTTGCCGGGAGTGCGTTCGGTGGGGAGCGTCGCCGGACATCTTGACCGGCCGCCCGTGCCGGAAGCGGGCGTCGTCTGTCCGTGTTCCGAGGTCACGGTGGATGATCTGCGTTCGGTGTGGAACCGCGGGTTTCACGAGTTGGAGCTGATCAAGCGGTCCACACTGGCCGGTACGGGCGCCTGCCAGGGTGCGGTCTGCATGCCGCATGTGCGTAGCTTCGTGGCGGCCGGCGGGCAGGAGCTGCCTCCGTCGTTCACCGCTCGTCCGGTGGTTGCCCAGATCACGATGGGCGAGGCCGCGGCGGGTTGGTACCACCATGCCGACCGGCGGACCGCTCTCCATGACGAGCATCTCGCTCTGGGAGCCAGGATGGAACGATCCGGGGGTTGGTTGAGGCCTTGGACCTACGGTGATGCGGATCGTGAGTACTGGGCGGTTCGGTCCGGGGTGTCGATCTGCGACGTGAGCACCCTGGGGAAGATCCTTGTGTCAGGCCCGGACGCGGAATCCTGCCTGGAGCGTATCTACCCGGCCACTATCGCCCCGCTCCGCCCCGGACGGGCAAAGTACGTTCTGGTTCTCGACGAGCGCGGCTACGTGTTCGACGACGGGCTGGTGTGCCGTGATGACGCAAACCGGTTCCTGCTTACCGCCACGTCGGCCGGCGCCGGCTACTTCGAGATGTGGCTGCGGGATTGGGCGGATGCCTGGGGTATGGACGTGAGGATCTTGGACCGTACCGCGTCCTGGGGGGCCATAAGTGTGACCGGGCCCCGGTCCGGTGAGCTCCTCTCCCGGCTGGGCGACGCCGGCCGGTTGCCGTCGTTCATGGGTCATACGGAGATGGAGGTGGCGGGTGTCGCGTGCCGGGTGATGAGGCTGAGCTTCACGGGCGAGATCTCCTACGAGCTCCACCACCAGGCGAGCCAATCGCGAGACCTCTGGTGTACTCTGATGGAGTCCGGCGCGGACCTGGGCGTGTGGCCGCACGGGATCGAGGTGCTGGAGGAGTTACGGCTCGAGAAGGGCCACATACTGGTCGGGGTGGACAGCCTGCCGGACTCAACGCCCCGCCGGTTGGGCCACGGCTGGGCGGTCCGGATGGACAAGGGGGACTTCGTGGGTCGGCTCGCGGTGGCTCGGACCTCCCGGATGGATCTGGACAAGTTGCTCGTGGGCTTGGAGATGGAAGCGGATCCGCCGCGCAAGGGCGCCATCCTGCGTGTGAAGGGCGGTTACGCCGGGTTCGTGACTTCCAGCACCTGGTCCCGGGTGCTGGGTCGCTCGGTGATGCTGGCCTGGCTCTACGTCCGGGACGGGGAGTATGCCGACGACGTCCTGATCGAAGGTCGTCCGGCTCGGAGGGTGGCGGTGCCTTTCTACGATCCGGAGGGTTTACGTGTCCGCGCCTGATCGCTTCGAGCGGATCGAGGCTACCAGGATCGTCGCCGTTCCTGGGGCACTCGACGAGATCGAGGCGCCGTTCGGCGGGCATCTCTTGCGCCTGGCGCCCGACGACCTGCTGGTGCTACAGCCCCAGGCGCGGGTGGATGTGGCCGACCGGTACGCCATTGTCGAGTCCGAGGCCGGCTTCTCGGCGGCGTGGTTCGATCGCTCCGAGCTGCCCCGGTTGCAGGCCTTGTCGGCTTGGGAGTTCCCCCGGCGCGGTCCGGCGTTCGCGCAGGGCCATCTTGGGGGCATACCGGTCAAGGCGCTCTTCTACGAGAGCGGGGTGCTGGTCCTGGTACCTGCGGTGCTGGCGCACCACCTGGAGGAGCGTCTCGGTGTCGGGGATCGGCCGGAGTGAACGAGTTCATCGAAGCCCAGGTAGCTCTCGGTTGGGAGGATCTACGGTCGTGCTACGACGTGGTGATCGTGGGGGGCGGTGGGCACGGTCTGTCGACCGCCTATCACCTGGCTTCCCGCCATGGGATAACGGATGTAGCGGTGCTGGAACGCGGTTACATCGGATCGGGCAACTCCGGTCGCAACACCACTGTGATCCGGGCGAACTACGGCATCCCCGAGGCGGTTCGTTTCTACCAGCGGAGCGTTGATCTCTACTCCAGGTTAGAGGAGGAGACCGGGCGTTGGATCATGCACGACCGCAAGGGCCTCCTTTGGTTGGTCCACGGGATTCCCGGCACCCGCAACGAAAAAGCCCGGTCCATCGTCAACCAGGCCTTCGGCGCCGACACTGTGTACGTCACACCGGAGGAGGTGGGCGAGATCTGTCCCGACGTGGACCTGAACGCCGGGGGAGGCGAGTACCCGGTGACGGGGGGCTCGTACAGTCCCCACGCCGCGACGGCGCGTCACGATCGGGTGGTGTGGGCCCTAGCGGAAGGCGCTATGAAGCGGGGCGTCCACGTCCATCAGCGCACCGCAGTGACCGGCTTGCTCAAGGCCGGGGACCGGGTCACGGGTGTGCTCACCGATAGGGGACCGGTGGCGGCCGGCGTCGAGGCCACGTATCGACCTTGGCGGCCATGGCAGGGGTAAGGCTCCCGATCCGTACCCATCCCCTCCAGGCGTTCGTCACCAACCACTACACCCGTTCCTTCCGTCCCATCGTCGCCTCGGCAGACATGGGTTTCTACGTCAGCCAGACACCGCGAGGGGAGATGCTCCTGGGTTCCGGCATCGACAGCCAGCCCAGCTACTCGTACCGTTCCAGCTACGAATTCCTTTCGCATTGTTCGCTTCCCGCGGTCACCCTTCTCCCGTTCCTGCGGAATCTGACGATTCTGCGCCAGTGGGCCGGGGTCTGTGACATGTCAGTGGACATGTCCCCGATCATGGGATACACAGGAGTGGACGGCTTCCTGGTCACCACCGGGTGGGGAACATGGGGTTTCAAGGGAATACCCGCCGGTGGTGAGCAGATGGCGGAACTCATAGCCGGCGACCGCACCCCCGAACTCATCGCCCCGTTCTCCCTCAACCGCTTCCAGGAGGACCGGTTGATGTTCGACCCCGGTTCGACGGCGACAACCCACTGATGGTCCTGCGTCTTGCCTGCCCACACTGCGGCCCTCGCCCGGTCGAAGAATGGATGTACGGCGAGGTTCCCGACCCTCCCGACTACCTGACCGAAGCCGACGAACGGGATGTCGACCGAGGCTTCATGATGAGCAACACAGAGGGAGCCAAGCAAGAGCGCTGGTTCCACGCCGGAGGCTGCCGCCGCTGGCAGACCATTGAGAGGGATACAACCCTCTAGCCGGCGTGACGCCGCTGGGAACACCACAATGTTGACGCCCACACGCGGCCCGCCATACGCTTACGGGCGGGCGGCGTGGGTCTCCTCAACAGGTGGGGGCACAGGCAATCGCTCTTTGGGGATGGGAGACCCTCATGATGCGTTTCAAGAATCGGGTGGCGCTGGTTACCGGGGGGGCGTCCGGGATCGGCCGGGCAACTGCCAGGGAATTCCTCCGGGAGGGCGCCCGGGTGGTGGTGCTCGACCGCCGGCCTGTGGACCACGACATCCTCATTCGAGACCTCGACTGCTCGCCCGACGTCCTGCGGTCCGTGGGCGGCAGCGTGGCGCAAGTGCAAGACTGCCGCCGGGCGGTAGGGGCTGCGGTCGACACGTTCGGGCGGATCGATTGCCTGGTCAACAATGCCGCCAGCTTCGTGGTCGCGGGGCTGGATGTGACCACGGAGCAGTGGGAGGCCAGCTGGTCCACCAACGTTCTGGGCGCCACCAACATGGTCCAGGCCGCCTTCGAGCCGCTGAAGCAGGCGGGCAACGGCGCCATCGTGAACGTGGCCAGCGTGGTCGCGGGAGTCGCCAAGCCGGGCGCTTGGACATATCACGGGACCAAAGGGGCGCTGGTGGCGATGACCATATGCATGGCCCTCGACCTAGGTGTCCACGGCATCCGGGCCAACACGGTCAGCCCAGGGTGGACCTGGACCGAGGCCACCGCCAACGTCATGAAGCGCCATGCCTACGAGGACTACATGATCCCTCGCGTGATGCTCGACCGTTGTGGCGAGACCATCGACGTGGCGAGGGCCATCCTGTTTCTCTGCAGCGATGACGCTTCGTTCATCACCGGCACCGATCTCACGGTGGACGGCGGTTACAGCGCAATGGGCCCGGAGGGCAAGGACAACCCGGTCTGAGTACCTTGTGGATCGGTATCAACCGCTCTGGCGGGCGATCGCTCGGTAGAGGGCGGCCGAGAGGGCTCTGGGGCGGCGGTCGGTGCCTGCTTCCATGTGGGTCTGGTTCATGGCGTAGCCGAAGCCAACCTCGGCGACCGGATCCGCGTAAGCAACCGATCCTCCAATCCCTTGCATCCCGAAGGCCTCGTCGTTAGGTCCGAGCGACAGCCCTCCGGACGTCGAACGCCCGTACCCGAGCGCTACGCGGGTCTCGCCCCCGAAGATGGCGTCGGTACCCCTGGCTTGCTCAGCAGAGTGTTCGGCCACCGACCCCTCGGACACCAGGCGCACCCCGTCCAGTTCCCCGCCGGCGGCCAGCATGGCGTACATCCGCGCCACGCTGCGGGCAGTGCCGACGCCGTTCACGGCCGGCGCCTCGGCCGTCCAGAAGTCCGGGTCGTTGGCAAGGTCAATCGGAGATCCGCGCTCCGGGCCGATGAACAGCGCCGCCCCGGCCGCTCTCTCGGGTCCTCCGAGCGCCTCGACAAGGTCGAACGCGGGGTCGGGATCGTGCCACAGATTGGCGACCCGACCGTGATGCTCGGCCGGAAGCCCGATCCAGAAGTCGAGTTCCAGCGGGGCGGCCACCTCCTCGGCGAAGAAGGCGCCCAGCGTCCGGCCGTCGATACGGCGTACCAGTTCTGCCACCAACCAGCCGTAGGTGATGGAGTGGTAACCCACCCGGGTTCCTGGTTCCCAGGCGAGGGGAGCGGCGGCCAGCCTCGTCGCAATCTCTCCAGACCGGTGCCATCCGGTCGCAGCGTCGAAGCTCACCAGGTTCCAGTAGTCGGGGAAAGACGGAAGCCCCAGGGTGTGGCTGAGAACGTCCCGCACCCGAGCATCACCCTTGCCCCGGGCCGCAAACGCCGGCCAGTATTCGCAAACCGGGGTGTCAAGGTCCATAAGGCCGCGGTCAACCAGCATCTGGGCTACCAGGGCGGTCGGGCCCTTGGTGACCGAGAACACGGGCACCAAGGTGTCCTCGAGCCACAGCCTCCCCGGCGCGGCCGTCCCGGCCCAGATGTCGACCACCCGCTCGCCCCCCACGTAGGCGCAGAACTCGGCCCCCACCTCGCCCCGGACGGCGAAGTTCTCCTCGAAGGCGTCCACCACCGGCTCGAAACCGGTGGCCACTCTCCCGTTGATGCCGGTCACAGCTTTCTACCTCCGGTAGGCGACGACCACTCGCGGTGCAGGCCCCGGTAGGCGCACCGGGGCCTGCCCAAGGGTCGGACGGCCTAAAGGGGCTTCATGATCCAGGCGACCAAGTCCTCTCGGGCCTGCAGTTTCTGGAACCACTCCTTCTCGACCTCGAATATCCGCCAATCGGAGTCCTCCGTAACGGTTCCCGTCTCGATGGCGTTGGCGTGGGAGTGGGCGATGGAGAGGTCCATGTTGGTAGGTGAACCATCGGCGAAGTAGTGATCCCAGGCGTCCTGGAACCGTACGTAGTCCTCGATGTTGAACAACTCGGCGATCAGATCCTCGTCACTCACCAGCACGCCCCCAGCCCGCCGGACTGCTTCGTGCATGGGCGGGAGCACGTCATCGGTCCGGTTGTGCAGGTACCGGGTGGTCCGGTACCAGATAGCCAGCAGCCGTAGCGCGGTCTCCTCGTTGGCGTCCAGCCAATCCTGGGTGGACGCGAAGGTGCTGTACCACAGCCCGGTGGCGCCGAACGCCTGGAACGGCGCTGCCGAGACGAACTTGTCACGCAGGTCAGGGCTGGTAAGCATCCGGTGCATCTGGATGCTGTCACCCATGTGGTAGTCGCCCTCTCCGGCGATAAACGACGTGGAAGCCACGTTGATATCGGCGAACCCGATAACCTCGATGTCGTCGAGGGTTAGACCCCCCTGTTCGAGCAGCGCGTTCAGGGTCGGGATGCTGCCCGGGTCCCAGATCGCAAAGCTCCGTCCTGCCAGGGATGCGGAGAACTCCCGGTTGGCTTGCTCGAGGTCGCCCCCGGCATCGACGAAGAAGTCGATCCACGGCTTGTGAACCGCACCTCCGGTCTCGGGATCGGCGCGACCGATCACCTGGAAACCTCGCCACTGGTATGACGTGATCCAGTTCCTGAACTCGGGGATGCTCTCGTAGACCCCGAACGCACAAGCCGGACAGGATGCGATCACATCGAACTCGCCCCGCTTCAGAGCCGCGGTCGGGAAGAACCCCTGGCTAGAGATGTCCAGTTCGACGTTGAGTTCGTCGGCGATGCCCAGTGCCTTCGAGGCGGCCCACAGGTTGAACGGATAGAAAGGACCGCCGTTGATCCGGACCGTCACCAGGGGCGCGTCCGGGATCATGGGCCCCATTTCCACTTCCGGCTGCTCCACGACCACCACCACTTCCTGAGCCGCGGTGGTGGTTGGTGCGGCGGTGGTGGTTGGTGCGGCGGTGGTGGTTGGTGCGGCGGTAGTAGTTGGTGCGGCCGTAGTAGTT
>JAGWAN010000074.1 GCA_021296345.1 Acidimicrobiia bacterium
GTCTATGCCAAGCGCTATGCCGGGCAATACTCGGTACTCGGCGTGACGGGGATTCAGCTGGCGGTGGGAAGCGCCGCTCAGTGGGTGGTGGCATTGACGATCGAAGGTATGCCGCTCGGCCACAGCACCACCGGCCTCCTGGCGATCCTCTACCTGGGCACCTTCGGGATGTTCCTTCCCCTCAGCCTTTACTACTTCCTGATCCGCCACGTCACGGTGGTTTTCTCGTCGGTCATCTCCTATCTGATCCCTCTGGTGGCTGTCATCGCCGGAGTCCTGGTTCTGGACGAGCAAGTCCAGCCGGGCATCTTGTTGGGCGGGGCGCTGGTGTTGTCGGGGGTGGTGGTAACCGACCTGGTCCGCATCAGGGAAGCGCGCCGGACGGGGGCGTGATTCCCAGACCCGCCGGGTACCATCCGGTCGGTATCCCGTCCCGGCGCCAGTCAGGCGTCGCCTCGGCCCGGCAACTGGAAAGGTCCCGGTGAAAGCGGCAGTTATCACAGGACCCGGCCAGGTGGAGTTTCGCACCGAGCCGTGCCCCACCCCTGGTCCCGATCAGGTGCTGGTCGAGTTGGCCGCGTGCGGTGTCTGCACCTTCGAGAGGAGGCTGTTCGCCGGCGACAAACCTTGGTACCCCGTTTCCCCTGGTCACGAGATCTCGGGGGTGGTGGTAGAGGTCGGGTCGGGTGTGGATGCCCTGGAGGGCTCCCCGCAGCTCGGGGAAGCGGTGACGGTCGATCTGCTTACCCGATGCCTGACCTGCGGACCCTGCCGGCGCGGCAGGACCGCCCTCTGCCGTTACCGCCAGGGACGCCATCTGTCGGACGGGACCTTCACCTTCGGAGGGCTGGTCGAGACCATCTCGGTTAATGCCAGATCGACTTACCCGGTCGGGAGCGCTCCGATGCTCCATGCAGCCATGGGCGAGCCCATCGCCTGCTCGGTCCACTCCCTGCGTAGGGCCGGTTTCATGGCAGGGGCGAGGGTGGCCATCATCGGTGGGGGGTTCATGGGGCGGCTCCATATGGCCCTGGTCCGCATCGAGGGCGCCTCGGCCATCGGGGTGGTGGATATATCGGGGGAGAGGCGCCGGGAAGCCGAGGAAGCCGGTGCGGACTGGGTGGCGCGGCCCCGGGAAGCTCGCCAGGTCGGCGGTCTCCAGGATGTGGTGTTCGTGACCGCCATGGGAGGTCTGGACCTCGCGGTCGAGATGGTGGCGCCGGGCGGTTCCGTCGTCCTGTACAGCGCCTTCGACCCGGAGGCCACGGTAAATGTGCCCGCTGATCGGGCTCACCGCGACGAAGTGTCGATCGTGGGCGCGTACAGCCAGGAGCCCGAGGATTGGAAACGGGCAGCGGCCATCATCCGCTCGGGAGTCATCGCCGACGATCTCGACCGTCTGGTAACGGCCCGGTTCCCTCTGTCCCGCGCGCACGAGGCTCTGACTCTCGTCACCTCCCGGCCCACCTACCGGGTATTTGTCGAGAACGAGCCGGGCTGATGGCGGACGAGGTTGTGGTCGGGGTGGACATCGGCACCGGCGCGGCTCGAGCGGTGACCCTCGATCGAGCCGGAAAGGTGTTGGCCAACTCTGAGGCCTGGTTCGCTGCAGCGCGTCTCTCCCGCGGTGAGGCTGACCCCTTCCGTTGGCTTGAGGGGCTGGTTCTAGCCGTGGTGCAGCTGGATGCCGGTCCTCCGGCCGCCCTCGGGATCGGGGGCCAAGGGCCCACCACCGTAATGCCATCCGCGGGGCGGGCACTGACCTACCGGCACCCGGCCGGCGCATCCTCCGACTTCGCCGGCCAGCACCTGGCACAGGCGGAGGAGATGGCGAGGCTGTATGGAGGTGGGGACCGGCCCCGCCAGATGTGGGACTTCCTGGCGGCCGAGCTCGGTGGCTCACCCGACACCCAGGCCGTCTGGCCGGGTCAGGATCCGTTGGAAGGGTTCGGAGATCCCATTGCGGTCGGGTCGACCGTAGGGGTGACGGCGGGCGATTCCGGGTTGCCCGCGGGGATCGTGCTGGCTCCTGGCGCTAACGACGCCTTTCTCACCGCCTGGGCCGCCGCCATCGACAGGCCCGGAAAGGGTTTCGATCCGGGAGGCCGCACCGGAGGTCTCGGCGTGGCCGCCGCCCCGAGTGATCACCCGTCGGTGTCGGAGCACGGTATCCCCGGCCACGTTCCCGGCATCTACCTAGTCGGCGGCCCGGCAGCCTCGCACGGCGCCATGCTGGACTGGTGGTCCTCGATGACCGGCCGGACGGTTCCCGACCTGATCGAAGCGGCCGCCGGGGTCGAACCCGGATCGGACGGGGTGACGGTCCTACCGTTTCTCGAGGGCGAGAGGGCGCCCCGATGGGTGCCGGAACTACGGGCCGAGATCCACGGCCTCGGGTCGGCGTCTGACCAGCGCGTGGTCGCCCGCGCCCTCCTGGAGGCCTCCGCCTACGGCTTGGCTCACATCGCCCGTGACCTTGCCCGCCACGGCGTTACCATGAACCGGATGGTGAGCTCGGGTGCCCCGTCACGTAGCAATCTATGGGTTTCCATCAAGGCATCGGTTCTGGGCGTGCCGGTCGACGTTCCGAGCTGTCCCGAGATGGCGGCCTACGGAGCGGCGCTGGCTGCGGGGTCCGCCGTCGGATGGTGGCCCAGGCCGGGCGAGGGGGAAGCCGGAGATTGGCCGACCCCTGCGTTCACCACGTTCGAGCCTGAAACCGTCAAAGCCTACGAAGAGGGGCTGGACCGCTTCATCGCGCTGGGTGATGAGGCCACGCGCCGGCTCCGCCGGGGGATCTGAGGCATGGAATCCGTGGCCTCAGCCGTGGGCGCCGGCAAGACCCGGCGTACCAGCCGCTTCGTGGGTCGGGACGGGCGAGCGGTGCTGGTCGCCATCGATATGCAGCTGGCCACGGGGTTCGGTCCGGCCCCGGACGCGGTGGAGGCCGTGGCCGAGGGACAACCCGACGGCATGCTGGTCACCTGGCAGATCGCCCGGCGCTACCCCGGGGCCTTCGCGGAGTGCGGTCTTATCCTCCGGATGGACGGCGCCGCTACCCACCTCGATCGGAATGCTGCCGGCGATGGCCTCTCGCTGATGTATGGAGCCGAGCAGGCGGCGATGATCGGCGCGGACGGGGTCATGCTGATGGTCTACCCGGGTATGCGCGGGGAGACGCGGTCGCTCCGCCGGCTGGCCGCTCTGGTAGGGGAGTGCGAGCGGATCGGCATGCCGGTGGTTGCCGAGTCCATTCCCGGAGGGTGGAGTCAGGAAGTGCCATGGGACACGGAGAACATCGCCCGGAGCGCCCGCATCTGCGTGGAGATCGGGGCTGACGCTGTCAAGACCATGGCTCCGACTCAGGTCGAGGAGATCGGTGACGTGGTGGAAGGATGCGAAGCGCCGCTGTTCGTGCTGGGTGGTCCCAAGAGGGACAGCGAGGACGAGGTGGTCGGCTACGCGGCCGGCGTTGTGGCAGCGGGAGCGTCGGGGATTTGCTTCGGGCGCAACGTCTGGGGAGCTTCCGATCCCAAGGCGATGGTACGTCGGCTCGGTCGAGCCGTCCACGGTCTCGAGGAGGGCACATGAAGGGTCTTCAGGCCTGGCCCGTGCTCGGCTTCCTGGCGGTCATAGCGGTTGCGTCAGCCTGCAGTGATACGGGGGACAGCGCCGGCTCCGGAGAGACGCTTTCGACGGAGCGGGCAGCGGCGGACTTCAACGGCGACGGATCGGTCCGCATCGCGGTGGTTACCGAGGGCGCCCGGGACGACGGGGCCTACTACCAGGCCCTGGTCGAGCGGGTCGAGGAAATCTCGGCGGCCGCGGGATATGAAGATCCTCTGATCGTGGATCAGGTGGCCCCGGCCGACGCCCGGTCAGAGTTGAACAACGTGGTGGCCCAGGGGGCGGACATCATCGCCATCGGCTCCAGCAACCTGGCGGACGGCAACGAGGACCTGTTCCTGGAGTATGAGGAAATCTTCTGGTATTGCAACTGCGGGTCGGGTTACCAGGACACGCCCGGCTTGCTCCGGAGCACCGACAGCGGGGCCGAACTGGGCATCTCGGCCGGGTATGCGACCGGCCTGCTCCTGGATGCCCGTGACGCTGACCTGGCGGTGTTCCTGGGATGTTGCGATCTCAACTTCGAAGTGGAGTCCTTCCTGGCCTTCCGGCTCGGTCTGCAGATGGTGGATCAGTCTTTCGACGCCATCTACGTGCCTACCGGCAACTTCCCCTTCGACTTCAACAACACCGCCGGGGCCACCGAGGCTTACAACGCAGCGGTTGCCGAGGGTGTGGCGGCGGTCTACCCGTTCCTGGGGGGCGCCCACGAGCCGATCGCCCGACTCGCCAACGAGGATGGTCTGATCGTCCTGACCGCCGGTTCGTCCAGGGGATGCGAACGGGAAGACGTGGACTACGACATTGAGGTGATGTTTGATGCCGGCGACTACCTGGCGCCGATCTTCGACGAGATAGTCGGAGGCACCGCCGAGGAAGGGGGAGCCCGACGCTTCACCGTGGGAGTCGATCCCGAGGTGGGCGCCGACTTGTGTGACGGAACGCCGGAGCAGGACCAGGCGCTCGCCGATCTGAACGCCCGGATCGGGACCGGCCAGTTCGAGGAAGAGATCTCCAGGATCCTCGCCGAGGCCTACGGCTTCTGAGTGCCCGCTCCGGTCCATCTGTCGTTCGCCGAGTGTGGCCTGACCCCTCCGTGCCGGAATCCGGGCGCCACCCGGGACGCGTCGCCGGCCGGTCACGGCCGAGAACGCGAAAATCGCGACGACCGGCTCCTCCCGCTGGGCCCACCCCCGCCTCCACCACACCGGATCCGGGGCGCGTTCCACCAGGTCGACGGGTGGCGTCAACCCCGAAGTGACCTGCGGCTGAGCCGACGTCATAGCTCCGAGCCGGGCAGGTGTTTGACGATCGGAGTATGCCGAGGAGGTGTGACAACTTCTGCCGTTCCGGGTTGTGCAGTATCCCCTGGCGGGCCGGATGATTGACGACTTCACGTTCGAGCCCCCGGTGCTCGAGGTGGACGGCCTCACCAAGCACTTCGGCTCGGTGGTCGCCTGCGAGGACGTCGACCTTACGCTTCGAGCGGGCGTGATACACGGCATCCTCGGAGAA
>JAGWAN010000075.1:0-7407 GCA_021296345.1 Acidimicrobiia bacterium
AGACGGGATCAATGCTACAGAAGGAGGTAAAGATGACACTGGCTAAACTAGGCAAGGTCACGGGGTGGCTATTAGTTATAGGGCCGCTAGTTGATGTAATCGTTAGTACTGTTCGGCCAGGCAGTTTTCCTGAAGAGCACTCTGGTGGTGTTCAAGCTGCAATGCAGGCTGCGATTCTAGCTACAGTGCCGGATAGTGCGCTAGCAACTCTCTTAACACTCATCGGCTTCGTAGCTTCTTTCGGGCTATTGCTGGGTCTCTGGGGTGTCAATGAAGTGATGAGCGATGCGGAAGGTCAGGGAATCCTGAGAAAAGTCGGGCTGTTGTTACTTACAATTGGCTTGGCAGTACGGACTGCCTCTTTTGCGCTGAGCTTCTTGACGTCAGTGACACTCAGCTATTCACCGTCCGAGGCCATCGAATCAGGGGAGGCGGTCACTTCTGCTGTAACGTTCATGGTGATCGGAGGGGCACTCGGTATCTTCGCGACTGTTCTTGTTTTGGTGGGTGTGGCCTTCTTTGCTCTTTCTCTGACGAATGCGGATCTGATCGGTGTCGACAAACCGCTTGCTATCTGGTTGGGAGTGGCCCCGGCGGTTGTTGGGTCTTTCTTCCTGCTCGTAGCGACCTTCGTAGAAGGTTCCGTCTTTACCCTTTACCTCCTGGGCAATATCACCGTGTTTGTTCAGATAGCCTGGGTTGTCTTGTTGGGCGTGGCCTTTATCAGGAAGAGCGATTCATTGGCTGCCGCCAGCCCCTGACCTGCCACGGAGTCGCATAGGACAGGCCGTCGGCACGGTGTGGAGAAAGGCCGGCAGGTTCTACGGTCCGTTGACAAGTCCGGAGATCCGGATCAAGCCTCTGTCCGGTTTCCCAGGGAGTCTTGGACGAGTAGGTTGGTTCGGTAGGTCGCGTGGACGAACTCACCGTATGGGAGGCTCACGAAGAAGGCTGCTACCAGGCCTAGGCACACGAGGAGAAGATAGCTCATGGCTGTGGTTGTCGGGCGGCCAGCAGCGCCAGTCCTAGCCCGTTGATGAGGACGGGGAGGACCGCCCTACTCGCCTGAACCCTTGGTCTGCTAGCTGCATCAGGCTACGACTATTCGTGCCCGGCCCGTCCTAGTGTTGCTGCGGGCAAACGATCCGCCGGCGGGGGCCAAGTGCCGTTAGATTCCAGCGGGGCCCCATGGGGAGGGTTAGTAGGTAATGCTGGTTATCGACCACTTGTACCGCCCCGGCTACGAGCAGGTGACCGCGTTCGCCGAGGCGGAAACGGGCCTCAAGGCGATCGTGGCGATCCATGACACCACGCTGGGACCGGCCTGCGGCGGGACCCGCATCTGGCCCTACGCCCGCGAGGAGGAGGCGCTCCAGGACGTTCTGTTACTGGCTCGCGCTATGACATACAAGGCGGCGGTGGCCGGTCTCGACATCGGCGGCGGCAAGGCGGTCATCATCGCCGATTCCCGCACCGGTCTGACCGAGACGCTCCTACGGGCCTTCGGGCGTTGTCTCAACATCTTGGAGGGCCGGTTCCTGACCACCGCGGACGTGGGGAGCACCGGCCGGGACATGGAGGTCGTCAGCCGGGAAACGGACCATGTGGTGGGCTTGCCGGTGTCCCGGGGAGGCAGCGGGGACAGCTCGATAATGAGCGGCTTGGGACTCTACGTCGGCATGAAGGCCTGCACCAGGGCGGTCTGGGGGAGCGACAGCCTCGAGGGCAGGCGGGTGGCCGTGCAGGGTTTCGGAAAGGTGGCCACCCAGCTCGCGCCCCACCTGCTGGCCGAAGGCGCCCGAGTGGTGGCAACCGCCCTTCACGACAGCACCCTGCGGAAGGCCCGGAGCATGGGTGTCGAGGTGGTGGCCCCTGACGAGATATACGACGTGGACTGCGACATCTTCTCCCCTTGCGCCCTTGGTGGCGTGATCAACCGCGACACCACTCCCCGCCTTTCCTGCCGGGTAGTGGCCGGCGCCGCCAACAATCAGCTGGCCACCACCGCCGACGGCGAGGAGCTGCACCGGATGGGCATCCTCTACGCCCCCGACTTCGTCATCAACGCAGGGGGCATCATCAACCTCTCAGCCGAGGTGGGCGCCACCTACGACCCGGAGGTGGCCAGGGCGAAGACGGAGGGTATCTACCGGGTGGTGGAGCGGGTTATCCAAGCATCGAGACGCGAGGACATGCCCACCACGTGGGCGGCCAACCGGCTGGCCGAGGAACGCCTGGCCGCGGCCCGATCCTCCCGACCCTGACAGCCTCGGTGACGACCCGCTTCGACCACCTTTGGGTTAGGCCGAGCGGGTGGGGGGCTTTATGGCTCCTCGTTGCCATGCCTCATGAAGATGCCGGTACGGTCCGGGCTCGCCGACCAGCCGCTGGTGCGGGCCGTCCTGGACGACCCGGGCGTGATCGAAGACCAGCACGCGGTCGGCAGCCTCGGCCGTAGAGAGCCGGTGGGCGATGGTGATCACTGTGCGGCTCTCGGTGAGGCTGTCCAGGGCTCTCGATATCCTGACCTCGGTAGCCGGGTCTACCGCCGAGGTGGCTTCGTCCAGCACCAGCAGATCGGGGTCGGCGATGGCAGCCCGTACCAGGGTGACCAGCTGCCGCTCGCCCACCGACAAGGAGGCCCCTCGTTCACCGACCTGGGTGTCTACACCCTGACCGAGTTCGGACAGCCAGCCGGTCAGGTCCAGGTCCACGAAGGCCTGCTCGACCGCGTCCCTGGAGACGCCGGGCTTTCCCATCTGGACGTTTTCCAGGATGGTTCCCCGGAAGAGCATCCCGTCCTGGGGAACCATGACCACCCGGTGGCGGAGCGAGGAGAACCGGACTCGCGTGACATCCACGCCGCCCAGCAACACCTCTCCCTCGGAGGCGTCCATCAGCCGGGTGGCCAGCTTGGCGAAGGTGGTTTTGCCCGACCCGGTCTCGCCCACGACCGCCACGCGCGAGCGCGGGGCCAACTCCACCGACACACCCTCCAGGGCGGTGGTGCCCGTGGCGTCGCGAGCAGCCTCGCCCGGCCTCGGGTAACGGAAGGTCACCCCCTCGAAGCGGATCCCGAGCGACCCGGAGGGGATGTCGATGCCGTCATTGCCCGGATCGGCCACATCCGGGGGAATGTCGAGCACGTCCATCACCCTCTTCCATCCGGCCACTGCACTCTGCGCCTCGTTGATGGCCTCGCCGAACAGGCTGAGGGGCAGGATCGTCAGCTGGACAAGGAACATGAACGCCACCACTGTTCCGACCGAGGTGTCTCCGCCCACCGCCAGCACGGTGCCCACCACCAGCACCGCCGCCGTGACCGCCGAAGTGAGTATCTCGCTCACGCCGGAGAAACCGGAGGTCATGCCACCGGCCCGGACGGCGGCGGCCCGGTGCTCCTCGATTACCTGACCCAGGTCGGTGCGTACTCGATCCTCGATGCCGTAGGCGCGGATCACCGAGGCGCCGGCCACTGCCTCCGCCAGCGCGCCCAGCATCCGTCCCACCTTCTCCCGCACCACCAGGAAGGCGGTCGCCAACCGCTTCTGGAACCAGCGGATCGAGAAGAGGATCACGGGCAGCAGGGCCATCACGGTCAGGAATAGCTGCCACGAATAGGCCGCCATCACCACCATGGCGAGGATCGCCTGGCCTCCGTTGACCAGGATCATCAGCCCTGCCCACTGCATGAATCGGCTGACCTGGTCGATGTCGGAGGTCACTCGGGCCACCAGTACGCCCCGTTGCTCGGATGCCTGGTGGAGCATCGAGAGATCGTGGATATGCCGGAAGGCACGGACGCGCAGGTTGGAAAGGGCCGCCTCCGACGCCACCGCGAGCCGGAGATGCATCAGACCGGTGGCGATAGCGGTGAACACCACCGCCACGAGTGAAACGACCACCATGCGGCCCACGAAGGCCATGTCTGCCCCGGTCTCGCCGAGACCGCCGTCGAGGATCTGCTGGATACCCACCGGGATGATGATGCGGCCCGCCGTGGCTACGACAGCCAGCGCGAGGGTGAACAGCATTCCCCCGCGGATCTCCGGTGACAGGCTCAGACCTCGCTTCATGGTGGCCCATGCTCCGGCACCTCCCCGCTCCGGCGCCTCCTTGCGTTCCGTGCCGATGATCATGGAGCCCCCACGTCGTAGGCGTCGATGAGGGCCGCATAGCCCGGTAGGCGGTCGTAGAGGTCGATGTGGGAACCTCGAGCGACGACTTGGCCCGCCTCGATGTAGATCACCTCGTCCGCCAGCAGGATCGAGGTGCGCCGGTAGGCGACGATCACGACCGTGGTGTCGATCCTCCAGAGGCCGGCGAGGATGGCGGCCTCTACCGCCGGATCGACCGCGGAGGTCGCGTCGTCGAGCACCAGGAGGCGAGGATGGCGGACCAGCGCCCTGGCGAGTGCTACCCGTTGCCGCTGGCCGCCCGACAGAGCCATTCCGCGCTCGTCGACCCTTGTGTCGTAGCCCTCGGGGAGGTCGAGGATGAACTCGTGGGCCTGGGCGAGACGGGCGGCCGATTCGATCTCCTCCTCGCTGAAGTCGCCGCCAAGCGTGATGTTGTCCCTAACGCTCGTATCGAACAGGAACGCCTCCTGGAAGACCAGGGCGGCGCCGTCGGCCATGGCCCGCCTGGACAGCTCGGGTAGGGCGGCGCCGTCCAGCCGGATGGTGCCCGAGTCCGGGTCGAACAGGCGCGCCAGCAGTTGAGCGATGGTCGATTTTCCCGAACCGGTGGGACCGACCAGGGCGATGGTCTGGCCGGCCGGCGTCACGAAGGAGATGTCCTCCACCCCCCGTCGGTCACCGTTCTCCGGAGCGGGAAGGTCCGGGGAGATCGCCTCGATCGGCTCATCGCCCAGGTCGCTGAACCTGGTCTCCGGGTGCAGGTACGAGACTCCTTGCGCGGTGGTGGCGGCGCCGCCGCTGCCCGAACCGTCGTGGCGGCCGTAGACGAAGGTATGGGGATCGTTGAGGACAGTGTTGATCCGCTGCTTCCCGACCACCGCGGCGGGCAACATGCCGAGCAGCCAGGCGAAGATCCGCATCGGCATCGCGATCATCCGGAACAGGTAGGCGAATCAGTCCCTGATCGACCCGCCACGCTCCGACCCCGGCGACTGCCAGCACGCCGATGGTCGGGAGCGCCTCCATGATCGGATCGAAGATGGCCCGGATCCGGCCCATCTGCACCATGTCGTAGCGGAGCCGGTTCGAGAGCCCGCCGAAGCGGCTGGTCTCGATCTCCTCCCGGCCCAGCGTCTTCACCACCAGGGCCGCATCGAACGACTCGTGGGCGGCCTCGGCGACCTCCGCCCGGGTGCGCTGCGCCGCCGCGGCGGCAACCCGCATCTTCCGCTGGTAGAAGATGTTGTTGATCATGATGGCCGGCCCGATCAGGAATCCGACTACGGCGAGGAAGGGGTCGGTCAGCAGGAGGAGGACCCCGGTGATCGCCAGCATGAGCATCACCCCGAAGGCCATGGGAAGGGGCGCCGCGATCTGGGCGGCGGCTTCGGTATCGGAGCCCACGTTGGAGAGGAGCTGGCCGGTGGGGTGGCGCCGGTGCCATTCGATGGGAAGGTCCAGGTAACGGTTGGTGACATCCACCCGGTCGCGTTGCTCCAGCCGGTACATGGCCTGGTAGGCGCCGTACCTGCGGAGGGCCAGACCGGTGCCCTTCACCACTCCCAGCGTCAGCAGGGTCAGGGCCATCACCACCAGGGAGGCGGTGGTGACGTCGCCGCGGCGGGCGGCGGGGATCAGGACGCTATCGGTAGCCCAACCCACCGCGTACGAGAAGGCGATGGTGGCCACCGAATGGACGGCGGTGAATCCGAACCCGATGGCGAACTCCCGTGGCGCCCGGCGGACCTGTTCGACGACCAGCCGGTAGCCGTGGCCGAGGATCTTGCGTTCGGGCTGGCGGGCTTCCTCGATGACGGTGTCGGCGGTCATCGGCTGGTTCCGCCGGCAAGCCCATCCATGCCGTGGGACATGGCCACCGCAGCATGCAGGGCCATCCCGGTGGCCATGGCGTCCTCGTCGAAGACAACCCGGTTGGAGTGGTTACCCGGAACCTGACCCGGCTCGCGCCCGGGCGGGCAGGTACCCAGGTAGGCCATCGTTCCCGGCACCTCGTCGAGCACGAACGAGAAGTCCTCGCCCCCCATCGATGGCCACGGGGGTTCGCTGACGCGGCCCTCTCCCAGGGCATGGCGAGCGACGGAGCGGACGAATTCGGTGTAGCCGGGGTCGTTGACCGTGACGGGGTAGCCGACGCCGAACTCGACGTCCGCCTCAACGCCATGGGCAGCGGCGACGTTGCCGGCCACCCTGTGGAGGAGGGCGTGGAGTTCGGTACGGGTAGTCCTGGACAAGGCCCGGACGGTGCCGAGCAGCCGGGCTGTCTCGGGGATCACGTTGTGGGTGGTTCCGGCGTCCATCCTTGCAAAGGTGATCACGCCCGGTTCGAACACGTTGATGCGGCGGGTTACGGCCGTCTGGACCGCCAGGATGATCTCGGCGGCCACGGGGATGGGGTCGGAGGCCAGGTGGGGAGTCGAGGCATGACCCCCGTTGCCCCGGATAGTGATGGCGACCTCGTCGGTAGCGGCCATCTGTGGCCCGGCCCGGAACCAGACGGTGCCGGACGGATAGAGGTTGGACACGTGCAGGGCGAATGCGCCGGAGGGCCGCTCCCCGGCGGTGTCGAGCAGGCCTTCCTCGAGCATAAGCTTGGCGCCGAAGAAGCCCTCTTCTCCCGGCTGGAACATGAAGAGCACCGTGCCGGCCAGCTCGTCCCGCCGGGCTGCCAGCAGGCGGGCTGCTCCCGCCAGCATGGCGGTGTGCAGGTCGTGACCGCAGGCGTGCATGAGACCGGCGCGCTCGCTGGCGAACGGCAGGCCGGTGTCCTCAAGAACGGGAAGGGCGTCCATGTCGCCTCGCAGCAGGATGGTCGGGCCCGGCCGAGCGCCTCGGAGCACCGCCGCCAGCCCGCTGGTGGTCTCGTGCGCGGTGATCTCGAGCGGCAGCGATTCCAGCTCACCGAGCACCAGGGCGCGGGTGAGAGGAAGGTGGTTGCCTCGTTCGGGGTTTCGATGGAGCCGGCGGCGAAGGTCCACCGTTCGAGGAAGGAGGGACCTGGCCTCCGGGAGTAGAGAGCGCACCGACGCGAGATTACACCCGGCCGGTAGCCCATCCGTCAATACCCTCCTAGCCGTAGGAGTTGTGGTGGATGATCTCCTCGAGCGGTTTGCGGCCACCGGCCTTCGCCGGGCGGGAGGCCGGAGCGGGATATCCCAGGGCGATGGCATATCGGCAGCGCCGACCCTCCGGTATCGCCAGCACCTCGACGGCCTTCTCGTTGTTATGAAGGGTGATCGGGCAGGACACC
>JAGWAN010000075.1:7572-8399 GCA_021296345.1 Acidimicrobiia bacterium
ACCAGTTCTGGCGGTTCTTGGCGCTCCCGGTCCAGCGAGCTGCTTCGAGAACCCGGCGGAGGTCCTCCGGCTCGACGGGCCGATCGGCATAGTTACGGATTGCTCGGAGGCGCAGGATGCTGTCGTATGTGGTGCTCATAGGTTCCCACGATACCGCCGCTCGGGGCATTCGAAGTGGCTCGAGCCGTGGTGGGTAGGCTAGTCGTCCATGAGCGATTCCACCCCGGGCCGAACAGGAAGCGACCCGGGTGGGAATATTAGATACTCCGAACGCCGTCTCCTTCTCTGGTCCGGGGCCGTACTGGCCGCGCTCGTGGTGGCGGCTGTGGTTTTCTCTTTCGTGGGCGACGCCGGGTTCGATCCGGGTACGCCGGAGAGGGTGGTCCAGGACTACGTCAAAGCGGTGATCGCCGGCGACCGGCCGGAGGCCCGGTCCTACCTGGCCGACGAACTGGACGGCTGCGGGACCCGCTTCCCGCGCTACCTGGCTGACCGGGCTTTCAGTGTGGAATGGATCGACACGATCTTCGAGGCGGGGCAGGCATGGGTGACCGTGTCGGTGACCGAGGCCGACCAGGGAATCTTCGTCGACCATCGCTCCGATACCTACGAGTTCCGGTTGAGCCCGGTAGCCGGCGGTTGGCGTATCACCCACCAGGAATGGCCCTGGTTCGACTGCTCGGTTGACTCGATCCTGCCCAATCCGGAGGGTTAATTGTGGAATTCGTTCTCGCGCTGCTGGTTCCGATCCTGCTGCTCGGCGGCGCGTTCTTGGGGTTGATCGTGTGGCTGGCCCGCCTGTCGGGGCGGGTTGAAGGCAGCACGCG
>JAGWAN010000042.1 GCA_021296345.1 Acidimicrobiia bacterium
TTCTGCCATTCAAACTGGTTCCGGTGGGTTTCGGGAAGCGTCACTGGGCGTAGCAGGGTGCTGGCGGTTCCTGCCTGGCGTTCTAACGAGGTGAACCGGGGACTTAGATGGTCCTGCTGTGTCGCCAACGCGGCAGCGAGTCGCCACTCTGGGCTGCCATCGTCTAGTTCTGGCCCCCATCGTTTGTGGCTCAGAGGCGGTATAGGCCGCCCGGCAGCCTTGGCAAGTTTGGGGTTGCGGCTGATGATCCATTCCAGAGCAGCAAGCTCAACCAGGAAATTCTGGAGGGGCGCGGGACTGTCCGGCTTCTGTGTCACCTCCAGTTGAGCAGAATCCACACGTCGCATAGCCGACCCCGCGGCCCGGGGGACACGGGCCAACCACGTATCAGGGGTCCTGAGCAGGGATACACGGTCAGCGGGATTCCGTGTCACAACGAAGGACCCCACAGGCGCAGCAAGAGGCGCTTGGCCGAAGCGGACCGCGATGACGTACCTCTCGAAGTGGCTGAGCCCTCTAACCACCCCGAGCGTTCTCAAGGCTTTGGCACCGGCCAAGCCATTGGCCGCCTGCTTGCCACGCCAGGAGAGCCGCCCCTCCGCTATGACGCGGCGAAGTTCGGGCACGGTCATAGAGCGCTGCCAAATGGGCGCCCAGAACTCCCCCTTCACCGTCTCGCCCTCAGCAGCGGAGTAGCCGGCCGGATCGCCGGACACCGTGAACGGCATGGTGGCTAGCCCTTTTGAGCCACCGAACCTCCGTGCTATCCCCGAAACAAAGAACAGAGCGCCCTCCATGCCAAGGACGATGCTCCATAAGTTGGATACGCTCTGAGCACTCCCAAAGGCCGAAGAGTTCATAGTTCCCGCGGAGGCAGGCGAGTACTGACCAACCGCCTTGGCATCCATTGCCGGTCGGCCGTTCCCAAACAGGGCGTGGGAAAGCAGTTCTGTGCTCCGGCTGACCTGTGCAGGATCGAGCAGATCAGATACCGCTTCCATATACGAAGTTGCTAGATCAAGCCTTCCAAGATTGCCTCCGGTACCGAGCAACAACGGAAACTGTGGCTTCTTGGCATCTGTGAGCACAACAACTGCATCTAGCCAGTCGAGTGCCTCGTCAGGGAAGGCAGCTCGGCACGCAGCAAGGAAGGTCGCCTTGTACACGTTGAGCTTGTACTTTTTCGTTCCTCCGGTCTTCTCTTCCAACTTTTCTTCTAGCCAACCGTCGCGTCGGCCCCGATCCCATACCCGCCTTGCCGCGCTAATGGCTGCTCGGAACGACGCCAACCGTGAGTCCCCACTGGATTCGATCTGGGCAACAGCCTGTTCGCCTTTCTCGTGTTTCAAGGTCCTGAAACCGCCGCCACCGTTCCATGGGGAAAGCATCGGTGTGGGCTCGTAGTCCCCCACGAAGAACCTGCTGATGGTCTCTTGGGTGAGATCGCTCTCGATATGGAGTGAGGAGCCGTCCCAATATGAAGTGAGTTCGGGAGCACACTGCTCGTGGAGGATGCGTAGAACCCCTAGCGCCTGAAGGTAGGAGAGCAGGGGTGTGGTGCGGCAGCCAACTAGGGCGACGACGGTCACGAGGTCACCACCCGCGGGTGGGCGCTGGCACGCCAGTCGGCGGAGCGGACCAGCATCTCCAGCCAGGCTAGACGGAACGGTCCTAGATCGGAACGGTCGCGTAGCGTGAGCATCCGCGCGGTGTAGCTGGGCACAGGTCCATCGTCGGAGCCCAGACCTACATGAGCGAGGGATATAGGACCTCCACGGGTTACGGCTCGTGGTATGTCCACGTCAGCCGGCACCTTGTCGCCGTCTACGACGCCGAGCGCTATGTCGCAGGCTGCGTTGTCGGGGCAGGGTTCGTCATCCAGGCGGCGGACGCCTAGCCGGACCCGTCCATGGTGTGCGGCCGTGAGATAAACCACCAAGTCTTTCTCGGCTACCCCTTCCAGGAGTGCCTGTTCCGGGCCTAGCAGCATCAGAGCGGAGACGAGGCCGTGTCGGAAGTACCGTCGGGAGTATCGGAGCGAATCTCGCTTGGAGCCCCCTTTGGCGAGCATGACCCCCGATCCGGGTGGGTTGTCGTCTTTTTCGCTTCGGGTCTTCCTTATAGCGTCTTGGAACACGTCATGTACTTTGCCGAGGTCGTGGTATCTGGCCGCCAGGCGGGCTGCTTGGACCACGGCCGGTGATAGGTCCAGGTCTCCGAACACCTCAACCATGGCAGCGGCGGTTGCTTCGGTGTCTTCCAGATGTTCCTTCAACGTGAGCCAGGGGGCAGCGTTGCCTGTGCTGTTGGGGTCGTCTGCTACACACAGGTCGTGCTGGTCGGGTAGGGCACGCTGGTCGGAGGGTTCGTCGACCGCAGGCACATTCTTATTGGACTTTGAGTCCCAGCCCATCTCGGGTGTGTAACCCCCTACCTTCATGTGGAGCGCCACGGTCAGGTTGGGACGAAGGTCTCCGGGGGCGAGCCGCGTCCAGCGTTCTCTCTGGCTAGGGACCGCCTTGAAAGCGTGGATGCCAGGCTTCTTGCGCGCTGCCTTCAGGAACCTTCGTAGCTGACCTATCGGACCCCTGCATAGTTCAGCCGCTGCGGGACCGATATCAGACACGAGGGCACCGTTCTCGACCTCCCGCCAGAGAACGATTACGTCCCTATCTTCCGAGTCGCGAATGAACCGTCCCACATCCACATAGTTCCCACCGAGATCGGGCAGCGTGTCGAAAAGCTCCACCAGGTCACGTCTCCGCAACGTCGGAAGCGGAAGTACCTTCGTGGGAACATCCACAGACGACAGGATCCGAGGCGTCACAACGTCCGGCAGTTGCGTAAGCGCCGTCTCCGCGGTTTGCAGGGCCTCGTCGTCGTAGGGAGCAGCGGACGGGGGGCGCATCCATAGCATTCGGGCGTTGGTCACCTTGCCATCGCGGTTGCAACGTCCTGCCCGCTGGACGATGGATGACCAGGGCGCCAGATCGGTTAGAAGAGTCGTAGCGGACAGGTCCAAGCCTGCCTCTACCACCTGGGTAGCGAGCACGACTCGGCCGTTTGAGCCGAGGTCAGCCTCAACGCGAGCGAGGGCGGCCTCCCGGTCTGCTTGCCGGAAACGAGAATGGATCAGGACGGTCGCAACATCACCTTGGATCTTTCGGATAGCGTTGAACGCAGCCTGCGCACGCTTCACCGTGTTCACAACAACGAGAGTCAGCGTCCCAGGACGGTGATGCTCGATAGCGAGTTTTGCTACGTGTCCGTCCTTGATTACTTCCCCGGCGCCGAGCGCACGTACCGAACGTGGAGCTTCCAGCCGTTCGGCTAGAGACGCATAACCGCGGTCGATTTCGGAGATCTCCACCACTCGGTCAATTACGGGAGCATCGACCGTCTTGAGCCGTTCGAAGTCCACCGTCGCTGACATCCACATCGTGTGGGTTGGTTGCACAGTGCCGAAGCTGGTACGGAACGCTTGGAGCTGGCGACCCGTGATGACGCCGGCGTCCATGAGTTGGGTCTCGTCGAACACCCACTGACATCCAGAGTTGAAAGCTCCGAACGAAATCGGCCAGTTCCACCGGCTGTCCGCGAAGCCGCGATTGAGCGCCCTAGACAGGAGCATGTCGATCGTTCCGATGAACACCGCATCTCGTTCCGGATGAAGCCGCCAGTCGCGGTCTCTCCAGTCGGAGCCCCCCATGACGCGGTGAACACCCAACTCACTCGGCTGGAGGCCCAGAGCGTGTCGCCATTTGACGAACCTATCGAACGTCTGATCCACGAGCGTGCGCATTGGTAGGGCATACACAAGCCATCTCGGGGTCTCCTTCCGGGCGGAATGCCGTCGTCTCCACATCCATGCCAGCCCTGCCGCCTCGGTCTTTCCGCAGCCCGTATCGACACGCAGCACGTCCGGGAGTCCGTCGGCTGCCAGCCGCGACTGATAGGGGTACGGGGCGTAGCCGGTTGCGTCGTGGAAGAAGCGGCCGAAGTCTGTCATGTCACGTCGAAGTGTCGACCGCACGGTCCAGACGCAGGCGCCGCACGCGGCTTACGATCCGCCATCGTCCCAGCGTCCTCCTTCGGTACCAGTCAGGGGCAGGCTACTAACCGCTTGTGACACTCTCTTGACGTGGGCGTTCGGCTCAGTCGGATCCATGTCCGATGCTGTGTCAAAAGGCGCATCCGAAACTTCCTCCGAGTACGCGTCGGTTGATCTGTAGCAGGATGGACATCGGGGAAGACTGGTCTCGCCCCAGGAGTCGATCCGATCGGTATCTGACTTGTGCTGACGCCATGCCCAGTACTCGTGCTGGAGACCGCCGGAGGCCATCTGTCGCAGGATCAATCCCATGGAGACGGACGATACCTAATAGCACGGCTAACGGTCAAGAACAAGAAGGTAGCTGGTGGAACCCGGGATTGGCTGCTCCGGTGGACAACACGCCTAACGGTCAACCCGCAATGGAGCCCGGGTTCCACCAAGGTTCAGGATACACAGCATCCAAGCCCACCTACACACGGCTTGGGCAGTGGACAGGCATGACGAAGCCGTGAGCAGCCAATTCGTTAGGCTGAGTCTCCGTCGGGTCCGGCTGATGATGGACCATTCGACCTTCAACAGAGCGTGAGCGATATTGATCTCGGCCTTCACCTGCACCGCCTCGCCGCGGGTGTCCACGTACCCTCGATAGCAGCGGCCTTCCATTTTCCTTCCTAGTCATGCTGACGGGCGCCCGTGAGTAAATGCTGGGGTAACCGTCACACGGGCACCCGCGGGGTCACTGGATGGTGCGGCGGGTGGTCTTGGGATAAGACGAGGCAGTAGCGGCGTGTTAGCGATCAGGTGAAGGGAACCCGAGGCATGGCATTCGGACTGCAAGTGTCACTACCATTACAGTCTCAGCGTTGGACGCACGCGGTAGTGATGGGGGATATGAAGGGGGAGTACGTATGGATGTGGTAGCGATTACAGCTGTTGGTTGCATAGTGGTTATCTCACTCAACCTGTTCACCGTGGTGATGAGCCGGCGCGACAGGGTGGGGGAGCGTCTGGGACAGTTGGAGCAGCGGGTTGCCCGGATCGAGGGTCATCTACGTGTAGGCGCCGGCGACGTCACGTGACGATTCCCTCACGGGCGGGGCCATCCGGCGGCTAGGGGTTGGCCAGGGTTAGGGCGATGGACACTGTTGTGGCTACGTATGCGACGGACAGCCCCACCATGATGCCGATTGTCCAGCGGGTTTGGCTGATGTTGGACCGCTCGAACCTCAGCAGGGCCTCTGCGATCGTGGCCTGAGTCTCGGTTCGTACGGCATCGGCATGGGCTTGGACGTAGCCCTCGGTGGCAGCAGCCATACCACTCCCTTTCTAGTCATCCGGATTCACGCGCCGTCTACCGTGAGTAAAGGCCGTGGGGCTGACGAATGGGCTGCGCCGGTGGCGGTACGGGTGCCGAGAATGTGGCAAGATCGGGGGGATATGACGGGTTCTGGAAGTGTTGCCGGGGACTTGCCGGAGGGTGCGGAGGAAGAGTTCACCTCGGCGGAGGAAGAATTCACCTCCCTGGTGGGGCGGTTGCTGGTGGCGATGCCCGGGATGGTCGATCCCAACTTCAGTCGGACGGTGGTGCTGATGATCGAGCACACCCCGGAGGGGGCGGTCGGGTTGGTGCTGAACCGGCCTACGGAGGCCGATCTGCTGGACCATCTGCCCGGGTGGTGGACAGCAGCGGCGAATCCGCGGGTGGTGTTCGCGGGCGGTCCGGTTGGTGAGGGCGGAGGCTTGGGACTGGCCAGGGGCGCCGGGACGGAGCCGCTGGAAGGGTGGCCGGAGGTGGTGGGTGTCCGGGTGGTCGATCTGGAGGCCGAGCCGGGCGTCGACTCCGGTCTGGAGGCACGGGTCTTCTCCGGCTACAGCGGGTGGGGTCCCGGGCAGCTCGAATCCGAGCTCGAGGCTCGGGGATGGTTCGTGGTCGATGGTCAGCCCGAGGACGTGTTCACCCCCCAACCCGAGAATCTGTGGGAAGAGGTGCTGAGGCGGGCAGGTGGCCGGTACGCCTTTTTCTCCACCTACCCGGAGAACCCTCGACTCAACTAGTGGTCTGCAGGCAGCTTTCCTCGCCGTGTCCCCCTGTCACGTGGCCGAACGGCTACCGGTGCCGGCACTAGGGTATCCCGACAGTGCGTTCCACCGACCCGGACCTCCTCAAGGAATACACCCTCAAGATCTGGCATTACAAGCAGGGCGAGGTGGTCAGCCTCATGGTCCACCTGGGGGATCGGCTCGGCCTCTATCGGGCCCTGGCCGGCGGCGGGGAGGTGACCTCCGATGAGTTGGCCGAGCGGACCGGCCTGTCGGAGCGCTTTGTGCGGGAATGGCTCCTCGGCCAGGCCGCCGCCGGGCTGATCGAGCGCTCGCCCGACACCGGGTTCTCGCTCAGCGCCGAGGCCGAGGAGGTGCTGGTCAACGACGACTCCCTCTCCTTCTCCGCCGGCGCCTTCATCGGAGGGTTCCAACCCGAACGCATCGAGGAGATGGTCAACGCCTTCCACACCGGCATCGGGGTCACCTACCACCAGCTGGGCAAGCGGGTGGCCAGCCAGGTGGACCGCATGAACAGGACCTGGGTGGGCCCCTTCCTGCTGGAGCAGGTACTCCCCTGCGTGGACGGCCTGGTCGGGAAGCTGGAGGCCGGGTGCCGGGTGGCCGAGGTGGGGAGCGGTGGGGGCATCACCGTCCGAGCCCTGGCCGAACGATTTCCTGCCAGCACCGTGGATGGCTACGAGCCGTCCGGCATCGCCTGCTCCCGGGCCCGCCGCCGGACCCGCGACCTACCCAACGCCACCATGCACCAGGCCGGGGGGGAGAGCCTGGCGGGTGACGGCCGGTACGATCTGGTGCTCGCTCTCGACTGCATGCATGACGTGCCCTTCCCGGATCGCATCGCAGCCGCGGTCCGGCGATCGCTGAAGGACGGAGGGGTGTGGCTGATCAAGGACGTGCATTGCTCCGGCGTGTTCGAGGACAACCTGAAGAACCCCATGCTGGCCATGCAGTACGGCTACAGCCTGTCGGCATGCCTGCTATCGGCCGCCTCCGAGGAGGGCGCGGCCGGGCTGGGCACCCTAGGATTCCACCCGGCCGAAGCGGAACGCATCATCAGGGAGGCCGGTTTCACCTCCTTGCGGAAGTTCCGCCTCGACGACGATCCCACCCACAACTACTACGAGGTCCGTCCATGACCGCCCCCGCCCGTGAAGCGAAGCGCCGCCGCACATGGCAGTAGACATCGCCGGCTTTATCACCGATATGAAGGCCCATGCGGTCGACCACGGGTTCCATGTGCACGCCGAGCGCCATTTCATCGAGTCAATCTCGCTGGGCCAGGCCTGGGAGGTGGACCTGCATCCGGAGGAGGCCTGCGAGGGACCGCTGGAGATGCTGATGGTGCTCGAGGTGGAACCCAGGGTGATCCTGGCCTTCGAGGACCTGATGGCGCAGCATCTCGAGATCGACGAGGAGCAGGAAAGCCAGCTGGAGCTGCCTTTGTTCTTCAAGTGGGCCTTGCCACCGCTACCCAACCCTCCCGATCTGCTCATCCTGGCCACCGAGCTGGCCGGGGTCTCGGGGACGACCCTGCCGGTGGAGGTGTCCGCCACCGACACGTTCATGTCGGTGACCGACCCGGCCCGGCGGAGCCTGTCGCTGGTGGGCCGGCTCGACTTCCGGATCCGGGACATGTTCCTCCGGGAGGTCAACGTGTGCGACGTCCTCGAATGCGCCCACGGTCTGAGCATGTGGCTCCTCGAGCAGTCGGAGTCCTGGCTGGAGGGGTCGGAACCCCCCAACCTATGAGCCCACCGGGACCGGCCAGCAGGACACCGCCCGACTCTCGGTCCGGTTGGTCCTCGCCGAGAGTTTTAGCCTTAGAAGTCGCTTACGTCAGAATAAAACTACGAAAACCCTGACCGAAAACCTCGGCCTGGTGAATAGCCCGAGTTTCCGGAGACGCAAACTGGTTTTAGCCTTAGAAGTCTCTTGCGTTAGTATAAAACTACGAAACCCTGACCGAAAACCTCGGGTCTCGCTCAGTAGCCTCCCGGTAATCCTTTCTGGGTGGTCATTCGCGGTCCGGGACCGTACTCGACCGAAGGCCCACGGCTCGCGTCGCTAGTCCGCGTGAGGACCTGGCTCTCGACCAAACCGCGGAGGATCGCCGACGCCCGTGGGGTACCGACTCCGAACATTTTCCGCACGACCCGGTTGGTGATCCGACCGTGCTCGCGAACGTGCGCTACGACCGCGGCCTCGATCTCATGACCGGCGTGCCTCCGATGCCGCACCGCGGATCCGAGTCCAACGGAGGCGCCTTTCGAGAGGCGATAGCGGATAGGGCGCCCGCGCGCGATCGGGTGGACGGGCTCAATGAGGGGAGGCGAGGCCCCGGCTATCCGCTCCAACACCCGGCCGGTTTCGGTCGGTACTCGCTGGAGCAGCGGAGCAACATCAGCGGCGGCCACACTGCTGAAGCTGCACAGGCGCCGTAGGACGAGCAGGACCTCCACATCGTCCCGGACGGATTCATCCAGTAGGGCCACATAGCGGGCAAAGGCCGCCCCGGCCGGACCACCGGCTATGGATACACGTACAGAGTTGGCCGCTTCCTCGAAGCGGGGCGGCGGCTTGCCGAGCCGCAACATCGACCGGTACATCCGGGTGATCCCGGTACCCAGTTCCTCTATCAACCCGATGTGGCGGAAGGCCCGCGCCAGCAACCGGTTCCGAGGTCGTGATGGAGTTGTCAGAATGTTGTCGACAGTGACACCGCTCACGAGCGATCCCATCGACGTGATGGCCAACCCATCATCGAAGTGCTCAACCTGCACGGGGTCCGGGACGTCGAGCCTGCGGTGCACCAGGGCGTTGGCCAATGCCTCCCGCACCACGTCCTCGGGGTAGCGGTGCAGCTGCAGTTGTTGCCCGTCCGGTAACATGAGCGGCTCCCAGCGGTTGCGGGCCGCTATCTGTCCTAGGGTGCGGTGGAACGCCGTAAGCAGAGGCACCGCCATCCGCTCACTCGCATCAGGCGGGGCGCCGGCGCTGACCCGATGCTGGTAACTCACGAGCTCGGTTGGAGGCTCGCAGAAGAGTTGCTCACCGGCCACCAGCAAGTCGCCGTCCGTGGTCGCCACGCCTATAGCCCGGCAGAGTTCGGAGTCGGACAGCGCCGCGTATCGGGCGCGTTCGCCGGAGAGGCGGGACAGGTAGCGTCGGGCAAGGTCCAGCGCCGCCCGGTCCAACTCATCGACGCACCGTCCACTCGACTGCTCCGAAGGATCCCGACCCTCCCGCTCGGCGTGAAGTGCGGCGACATGATCGGGTGGCATCGGCAGGCAACTACGTCCCACCCTGCGCTCGATCCGGCCGCTGACGCCATGCACCGCGGCCCCGGTCGGGACCCCGATCAGCAGGAGCCTCGCTCCGTCGTGCCAGGACTCATCGACAGAAACGGTGAGTGGCGGCTCCACAGTATCGAAGATGTAACGACGGGCCTTGAGCGCATCTAGCGCAGTGCCCACTATCGCCTCGGATCCTCCGGGGCGGTCCTCGATTCCGAGCACTACCGCCCCGCCCTGACCGTTCGCCAGACAAGCCGCGGCTTCCGCCAGGATACGGAGCGTCTTCTTCGCGTCGCCGCGCTCGGACTTGAATTCGAGCGTTTCGGATTCAAGATCGTACGGCGATGCCCCGCTGTCTATCCGGGCGAGCGCCTTGATCACTTCTTGTGGTACCGGAAAGGGCGACATGAACGGGAAGGCTAAAACTGGAGAACCTTTCTGAAAACTCACGACTCGCCTAGTTCCTCGCCCGAGCAAAGCTCCATCCGGGATGATTCCGGCGCTGGAGGTCAGGAGCGGCGTTGGCTCAAGACCAGGTCGAGGTCCTCGATGAAGCGGCGGTTCTCGGACTCGGTGCCTATGGACACGCGAGTCCATTCCTCGGTGCCCTGGCGAATGAGGGTGCCCCGCTCCAGGAGCTCCTGGACTATGCCCGGGGTGCCGGGTCCGAGGCGCAGCCAGATGAAATTGGCCTGGGTAGGAACGTAACGAATGCCCCGGTCGGACAGGGCACCCTCGAGGTCGTCGACCCCCTGCCGGTTGAGCTCGAAACGCTCCCTCACCCGTTCGGGGAAACGCAGGGCGGTGACAGCGGCCACCTCGCCCAGGGAACCGACCACGAAGGGGCTCTGGGCCTTGCGGAGGGACCGGAGGGTGGGCGCCTGGCCGACCATGTACCCCACGCGGAGGCCGGCCAGCCCGTAGATCTTCGAGAAGGTGCGGGCCACCACCACGTTGGGTCGCTGGACGGCGAGGGGGATGAGGCTGGACTCCTCTTCGGCAGCCACGAACTCCCCGTAGGCCTCGTCCACGATCACCATCGTCGACGCGGGCACCCGGTCGATGAAGTCGATGGCCTCGGCCCGTGACACGTAGCTACCCGTCGGGTTGTTGGGGTTGCACACGATGACGAGCGTGGTGTCGTCCCGGATGGCCCGGTAGAGGGCTTCCAGGTCAGTGCGGAGGTCCGGATCGAGCGGCACTTGGATGCTCTCCGCATCGGCGTACACGGTGTTGATCGGGTACATGCCGAAAGAGGGCCACGGGTAGACGAAGCTGGTTCCCGGCCCTCCCAGGGCTCGGGCGGCGGAGGTGAGGTTCTCCGAGCTGCCGGCGCCCGTCCAGATGCACTCGGCAGAGATGCCCAGTGTCCCGGCCAGGGCCTCTCTCAGCCGGACCGTATCAGCGTCCGGATAGCGGTTGATGCCGGCCGCCGCACCGGCGATGGCCTCCAGTACCTCGGGGAAGGGGGAAGTCGGGTACTCGTTGCCGGCCAGCATGGCGATTCCGCGGGCGCCGAATCGGCGGGCGAACTCCTCGAAGCCCGGGCCACCGTCGTAGGGTACGAGGCGATCGATTGCGGCTCGGATGCGGACCACGGAGTGGAAGCTTAGTGAGAACCCGCGGACCGAGCCGGGGCCTCCGTGTGGGACCCCGGCGAGAAACGTTTGTCGCTTCCCGATGGTCATAACGGAGTCGAGTGCATGGGAGCCCGGCCGTACGGTCGGCGGGTAGCGGACCGGCGGCCTTGCCTCCTTACAATGCCGCCAGCAAAGCGGAAGGAACAGTTCGGTGTTGCAGATCCTGGACCCGGCGGGGCAGCTGGCCGGCGAGCCGCCCGATCTGGACAGCAAGGACCTCTTGGAGATGTACCGGTTCATGGCGCTGGGGCGGCGCTTCGACCGGCGGGCCATGAGGTTGCAGCGCCAGGGCCGTCTCGGAACCTTCCCGCCGGGGGAGGGACAGGAAGCCACCCAGGTCGGTTCGGCCTACGCACTCGATCCCGACGACTGGGTCTACCCCAGCTACCGGGAGCACGCGAGCCAGCTGGTCAGGGGGATGCCGTGGTCGGTGATGCTGTCCTACTACCGGGGCCTCCCCAACCGCGACTGGGACGTGCACCGGTACCGCATGAACATCCACACCATCCCGATCGCCACCCAGATGCCCCACGCCGTGGGCCACGCCCACGCCGCCCGCCTGGCCGGGGAGAACCTGATCACCATGGTCTATTTCGGCGACGGGGCCACTTCCGAGAGCGACTTCCACTCCGCCATGAACTTCGCCGGGGTCTGGAAGGCCCCGACCGTGTTCTTGTGCGCCAACAACGGCTGGGCTATCTCGATGCCGACGCGACGCCAGACCGCCGCCACCGATCTGGTCGACAAGGCGATCGGCTACGGCATGCCAGGCGTCAAGGTGGACGGAATGGATGTGCTGGCCGTCTACTCCGCCACCAGGGAGGCGGTGGATCGGGCTCGCCGGGGAGAAGGACCCACCCTCATCGAGGCGATCACGTACCGGTTCGGTCCTCACGCCACCGCCGACGATCCGAGCCTGTACAGGAAAGAGAGCGAGGTGGAGGCCTGGAGGGCCCGTGACCCGCTCGATCGCATGCGCAGGTACCTCGACAGCATGGACCTGTGGTCGGACGATATCGACGAGCAGGTGGCGGACGAGGCGAGCGATATGGACCTGGCTCTGGCGGAGATCGAAGGACGGGAGCCGCCGCCCCGGGAAGAAGCGGTGCGGCATGTCTACGCCAGGGTGCCCGACGCGCTGTACCGCCAGTACGAGACGGCCCTGAGACGCGAGGAGTCCGGCCCATCCGGGCTGGAACCGGGCGAGCGATGGCGGATCGGGCACGACCCGGTGCTCGAGGGCCCGACCGCACACTGGAACATGGCGGAGGCGATCAACGCCGCTCTGGCGGAGGTCATGGATCGCCATCCGGAGGCGATCATCATGGGCGAGGACGTGGGCCACACCGGAGGCGTCTTCCGCATCACCGCCGGCCTCATGGATCGATTCGGCGCCGGCCGGGTCATCGACTCCCCACTGTGCGAGACCGGCATCGCCGGCACCGCGGTGGGAATGGCCATCGGCGGGGCGCGGCCCTTGGTGGAGATCCAGTTCGACGGGTTCGTATACCCGGCCTTCGATCAGATCGTCAGCCACATGGCCCGGTTCCGTTTCCGGACCAGGAGCAACGTGTCACTCCCCATCGTGGTGCGCTGGCCCAACGGTGGCGGTATCGCTCCCCACGAGTTCCACGGCGACAGCCCGGAGGCCTACTTCGTCCACACTCCGGGCCTGACAGTGGTGATCCCGTCCACCGCGGTGGACGCCAAGGGCCTGCTGGCCGCGGCGGCGGAGAGTCCGGATCCCGTGCTCTTCCTGGAGCCCAAGGTGCTCTACCGGGCCGGACGCGAGGACGTACCCACCGGCTATTACACCCTCCCCATCGGACGGGCGCGGATCCGCAGAGCCGGCGACGACGTGACGGTGGTCACCTACGGGGGCATGGTCCGCGTGGCGATGTCCGCCGCCGGGGAGTTAGAGCGGGAGAGTGTGTCGTGCGAAGTGATCGACCTACGCACCCTGAAGCCCTGGGACCGCGAGACCGTGCTCGAATCGGTGGTCAAGACCGGGCGCCTGGTGCTGGTGCAGGAGCCTCCCCGGACCGCGGGCATGGCCGCCGAGGTGGCGGCCACGGTGGCGGAGGAGGCCCTCTACGATCTCGAAGCCCCGATAGTACGGGTGGCCGGTTTCGATGCCCCCTGGCCGCAGTTCGGCGTGGAGGATCACGCCATCATCACCCCGCGCCGCGTGGTCTCGGCAATTAGGGAAACCCTGGGTTAGCAGGGCTCGCGGTTATCCGCGATAAGGCCCTCTCCGGGGCAGAGGCGGCGCCCTACCTCAAGCGTCGGTGGCGACGCGTTCCTCCTTGAGGTATCTGGAGCCGAGGATGATGAACCAGATCACCCACGGGAAGTAGCAGGCCCGCCCGACCGTGACCATCGTCTCGCTCGGGGCGGAATGCCCGATGATCAGCGCCGCAAGGGAGATGGCCGACACCACTACGATCACCAGCGCAGCGGTCCTATGGAAGCCGCGTGGTTCCGGAGCCGCCAGGCTCAGGCTCAATACCAGCAAGCCCAGCGATATGACCATGCCCGATATGAGCGTGATGCCCTGCCCGGTCTGGTAGAGCGGTATGGCGGCTTCGAGGGCCTCGGCCGATGAGACCCGGGTCTCGGCGAGGAGGTGGTCGAGCCCGTTGACGAGAATCCATCCGAAACCGCCCATGGTGGCGCTCAGGAGGCCGAAACGCGTCCCGGCGGAGGCGTTGTCCGTCCCGGTGACAGCCCGGTTTATGCCGGCCATCCCGTAGAGCAGGAGGATCAGGCCGAGCGGTACGAAGAGCCCGGAGAGATGGGCCAGCAGGGGATTCGAGGCCAGGGCGGTGATCTTGCCGGCGGAGTCGGTCGAGTCCACCGGGTCGATGAGTATCGCGCCCGGTTCGATCAGGAAGAAGACCAGGGCCATGACCGGCCCCACGATGAGCGCCCAAGCCTCCAGCCTGTGGATCGAATCGGCTTTCATGGTCCACCCCCTTTCCCCGGCTGTGCTGAAGGAGAGCCCATTCCCTGTGCCGGATGGTAGCTGCCGCCCATCGCGCGGTCCGGGGTTTGCCCGGCCGGCGACCCGCCGTGGAGGAGGGACGCAAACGGGCCGGCTCTCGGCTTCCAGACCGTTTTGCAAGACCCCCAATGAAGGTGGTCGGCACGAAGGATCGGTGCCGGACCGCTACTCGCCGGAACAACCGATCAACGGTCGCATTGCGGCCAGAGGCGATCCCGCCCTACCAGAACGCGAAAATCGCGGGAGCCTGCCTCCGGCCCAGGGCCCGGCCCCCGCCACCACCTGTCCTGCTCGGAGCGTGGTCGGCCGTGCCCGGCTGGATGCCGGGAGATCGGCCCTCGCTCCTAGAAGCTCGTATGTACCCATGGCCGGCAAGCCGATCGGTCGGTAGCTGCTCGCCGGTGCAGGTGCTTAGCGGTAGGCAACGTATCGCGAGGTTGTGACAGCTTCAACCTGTCTCAACGAGAACGCGAACAATCACGCAGGTGCCTCGGGGCGTCAGGCCAACTCCGCGGTCGTGAACACCACATGGAACGGCACGCAGTAGATCACCAGGGTCAACTGATCGGGGATAACGTAGTCCGCCGGCACCTCGTAGTTCTGCGAACCGATGTTCCCCTTGAGGGCGCCCAGGTCCACGTAGCCGGCCTCCTGAAGGTGATCGCGGCCGGCCAAGCCGTGGACCGGAGTCAGGAGGACATGGAGTTGGGGACCGTTGGTCACCTCGATGTCCTCCAGGCGGATGATCCTCGACCCGTCCTCGAGCTGGTACAGGACAACCTGGCCGGATCCCTGGTGGAACGAATCCGCGTCCATCAAGTTCCCGGAAGCCAGGGCCACCGGGCCGGTGGGCTCGGGCGGCAGGGTCGTGGGCGGCCCGGGCGGCACGGTCGTGGTTGGCTCGGCCGCGTCCACCATCGTGGTCGCCGGCGCCTCGCCATCCGGAGCCGCGGTCGTGTCCGGGGAGGTGGTGCCGGCGGCTGCGGACGTCGCGGTCGTGGCCATCTCGGGCATCTCCTCGTCGGCCGGCGTGTCCGTGGATGCGGCATCGAGCATGATCTCCTCCACCTCCTCGGCGGTCATGTCATCCGGGACGACCGCCATGGCGGCCAGGGGGAAAGGTTCATCCACGACTCGATCGATGAAGAGCGGCGAGCCGAGCCACCAGGCCAGGGCGAGTGCCGGTAGGGCAACGATCACCGCCGCCACCTGGATGGATCGTCGCTTGTAGAACGGAGTGCGGTCCCTGCTCATGCCGGCCTCCTCGTGTGCCTCTTACTCATAAGAACGCCCCCGCATAATTGTTCCCGTACGCACGAGCGTCATCCGGGGTGCTGTACCCTGCCCCCGATGGGAGACAGGATCGTTGCAGTCTACGGCTCCTCGCGCGCTCTCCCCGGTGACGGTGTCTACGAGAAGGGCGTCGAGCTCGGCCGCCGGCTGGCCGAAGCCGGGTTCGGGGTTACCAACGGCGGCTACTCGGGTCTGATGGAGGCCGTATCGAAGGGCGCGGCGAGCGTGGGTGGACGGGTGGTCGGAGTGACCGCCCCGGTGCTCTTCCCGCACCGGCCGGGCGGGAACGGGTTCCTGACCGAGGAGATCCAGGCCGCCGGGCTGCTCGATCGGATCAGGACCATGTCTGAACTGGCTAGCGCCTACATCGTGATGCCGGGCAGCATCGGAACTCTCACCGAGCTGATGATCGCCTGGAACGACGCCTATCTGGCAGCAGGGCGGGGAGCGGCACCGACGCCGATAATCGCTTTCGGGGACGCCTGGAGTGAGGTTGTCGATCGGCTGACCGGGGATCTCCGGACCACACCCGGCCTGGTGACGATGGTGGACAGCCCCGCTGAGGCAGTGGGGATACTGCGGCGGCGGCTCGGAAACGGGGCGCCATAGCTTTCGGCCGTGCCGCGACGGTCGGTGAGCCCGATAAGATGTGGCATACCTCGATGATCCGACCTGCTCACCGGCTCCCGCCCGCATGAGGGATTCTCCTGTCGAACAGGCGGCCGGTGGCGTGGTGTGGCGCGAGGGACCGGTAGGGATCGAGGTCCTCCTGGTCCACCGGCCCGGATACGACGACTGGACGTTTCCGAAGGGCAAGCTGGAATCCGGCGAGTGTCTGGTGGAATGCGCCCGGCGCGAGGTCCGGGAAGAGGCCGGAGTGTGTCCGCTGATCGGGCGCTACCTGGGCCACATCTCCTACCTCAAGCGGGAGGGCCACCCGAAGGTGGTTCACTACTGGGCAATGGAAGCCGATGAAGTCGACTTCGCGCCCTCCTCCGAAGTGGACCGGATCCGTTGGGTCCACGAAGCATCCGTGGCGGATCACGTGTCGTACCCGACCGAGCGCATGTTGAGCGAGCGCCTGACAGACGGATGGAGGGATCCGGCCGACCGTATCCTGCTGGTCCGGCACGCCGACGCCGGCAAGCGAGACCGGGGACCGAATCCTGACAGCGCCCGGCCCCTGTCGGAACGGGGCCGCGCCGAGGCTGTCGGTCTCATCGAGAGCCTGGAAGGCTTCCCGATCGACGCGGTACTCACCAGCTATGCGGCGCGTTGCCGCCAGACCGTCGCGCCCGTCGCCACCGCCCGTAAGCGCGTACCGCAGTTGGCGATCGAGCTCTGGGAGGAGTCCCGGCCAGCCGAGGTGAGGGCGATGCTGGGTGACCGACCTAAGGGGACCAGCCTGCTCTGCTCCCATCGCCCGATCGTGGGAACGATCCTGCGGACGCTCATGGGCGAGGACCAGGCTCCCGTCCTCAAGAAGGGCTCGACCTGGGTGCTGGACTTCGCTAACGGCGAGCTTGCCACCGCCAACTACCTGCCACCACGCCGTTAAGGCGTCGGAACTTGCGAAAATCCGGTGCTCCACTAGTTGTCATGTTCCCTCAGACCCGGCCGTTCCGATCGGCAAGACTGTCCGGCCGGTATTGGTGCTTGGCGATAGCCACCGTATATCGGGGGCGTGGCAAATCCCTCCGCCGCTCCTGAGGCACGGGCTGTCCGGCCCTGCCAGGAGGATCGTGCCGGTTGGCAACGGGCTGGGTCGATTGGCCGGGCGGGGGGATATGCTGGGTCCTCGAATGGGTACAGGTCACCTAACCAGGAGTGTGCCGGAACGCTTGCCGGCGCCTCGCGCCAGCCGTATGGCGTGGCTCGGGATCCTGGTAACGGGGTCGCTGCTGGTGGCGGCGTGCGGGGCCGTCGAGGACCGATCCGAAGACCCGGCGGAGACGCCCGCGACCATTGCCGAACCTGCCGTGGTAGAAGATTCGAGCACCGCCCCCGCGTCCACGCAGCCGGCTACCACGACCGGCGCGGTGACTGCTCCGTCGTCCACGACCACACCGGCGCCGGAACAGGAGGAGACGGAGCGGGCAGAGACGGAGCCGGAGGCCGAACCCGACCCGAAGCAGGGTCTGGACCCGGTGGTGGCCTATGCGACCGAGCCGTGGCCCACCGACTGGGCAAGCCGCTCCATCGACCTGTCAGAACTGCTGCTCGGGATCGGCACGATCGATCCTCGCGATGCTATCCCGCCCATCGATGACCCGATCTTCGAGTCCGTTGGCGAGGCCACCGAATGGCTCGACAGCAGGGCTCCCGGGATGCTGGTCTCCATCGGTGGCGAGTCCCGCTTCTACGCGCTCAGTATCCTCCACCGCCACGAGATCGTGAACGACCGGATCGGGGACATCCCGGTTGCGGTCACCTACTGCCCGCTGTGCAACACCGCGCTGGCGTTCGACCGCCGGGTGGGCGGCGAGGTGCTTCGCTTCGGGGTGTCGGGGCTCCTCCGCAACTCCGACCTGGTCATGTGGGACGACGGGACCGTCTCGCTCTGGCAACAGGTCACCGGCGAGGCCATCGTGGGCACCGCCGCGGGAACGTTCCTGACCCACATCCCGAGCGCCATCGTGTCGTTCGGGGAGTTCGCGGCCGCATACCCGGACGGTCAATCGCTTTCCCAAGACACCGGGTTCGGCATTCCATACGGGCTCAACCCCTACGAGGGATACTCGAGCCGGTCGGCGCCCTATCCGTTCTTCAGCGGCGAGGTCGATCCCCGCTACGGAGCCTTGGAACGGGTGGTGGGCGTGACCATCGGCGGCGCCTCCACGGCCTACCCGTTCCCGTTGCTCACCGAGGCCGGGGCGGTCAACGATTCGGTGGGCGGGATTCCGATCACGGTTTTCTGGGGAGGGAACACCGCAGATGCTCTCGACAGCCGGGTGGTGCGCGACGGGCGGGCGATAGGGACGGGGATCGCCTACCTGCGCCAGGTGGACGGGCGCCCGCTGACGTTCGTCAAGGAAGGCGAGGTGTTCCGGGACCAGGAAACTTCGTCGACATGGACCCTGCTGGGCGAGGCGATCAACGGCCCGCTGGCAGGGACCAGGCTGGAGATCGCCGTCCATCGCAACGACTTCTGGTTCGCGTGGGGCGCCTTCTTCCCAGACGGGGACGTGTACGAAGGGTGACCGGGGTGCCGGCTACGGCCTGAAGGTCACCCGGATGGTATCGGTGGCGGGCGCGCTCGACACGACCTCGATACGGTATTGCCCGCCCGGGCTGCCGCGCTCACCCAGCCACCACGTGGACCCGGGAGGCATGATCGGCTGCTCGTCCACCTCGCCGTCGCCGGGATCGGTCGAGAGGAGTAGCGGAAGCTCCCTGCTGTAGCGGTCGGCCCGCACCAGGTAGACCATGATCCCTTCGGCCGGTAGAGGGTGGTCGGTGTACTGGTACGGAACGCCGCTCACGATGCCCGAAACCGTTTCGGGACGGTCGTAGCCCACCGGACGGCGGCGCTCGACCACGATGACGAGACGATCGTCGGCGTGATAGGGAATAGCCACCATCACCAGGTCATCGCCTGTCGCGGCGGCCGGTCCCAGCTCCACCGTCACGTCGATCGGGTTGGCCAGGCAGGCCACCCTCGCCTCGTCGAGCCATCCCAGCTGCCAGCGCGACCAGGCCAGCATCTCCCTAGCCTCGAGATCGCGGTCGTGTCCCGTCTGATCGACAAATCCGGATGGGAAATCGACCTTGAAGGCAAAGGAGCGCGGAGGAACGGGAAAGTTCATCTCGAAGCCCATGAGCCCCACCCCGAACCTCGCCCATTGCCTGTTCCGGGGCGGGTGGGGGTTTCCCGTGTCTTGGGATCGTAGGGATATAGATCCGACAGTCCCAGATTGTGTACCAGCTCGTGCGCGGCCACGTACCACCAATCCCGATCACGGGATTCCGTCGCTACCTGGTTTCTCATCTGGTTGTTGATCGACGCCCAGCGGGTGACGCCCGCCGCGTTGCCGATGCTGTCACCGGTACTGGCCAGCCCGCCGCCGAACCCGGAACGGGGAAGCACCACCATCAGGCTGTCGTAGGAGCTCCCGTCGAAGCCGTGCAACTGCTCGGCGCTGAGGGCCGTTTCCTCGACGATCTCTTCGGACAGCCTCAGATCGCCGGTGACATCCCGGTCGAGGTACTCCTGCCATCCCTCGCGGGCGGTGAGCCATCCGGGGTAGGGGTGGAGTTGAACATCCAGGCGACCGCCGCTCACCGTCTCCAGATAGCGCTCCGTCTCGGCCAGGTTCCGATCGATATCGGCCTTGTCGTCGTCGGAGGGACCGGCGTTGGGTCCGTCCGAGCGGCAGGCGTCCGCGGGGGAATATCCGGTGGTGTCACCGAGGGCCACACCGGCACAGTCCCCGAAGGCGTCCTGCCAGCCGTCGGCGGCGCCGAATACGATCCAGGCCCCAGTGTCAGGGAACTCCAGCCGGAGCTCACGCCGGCTCAGGGCGTGGTCGATGTAACCGGCCCAGTCGTATCCGGCCACGGAGCCCGGCCGTATGTCGATGTACGCCGCCGGGTCTCCTTTCCGCGGAGGTGTACGTCCGGACCGGGAACCGTCCGTCCCACGCCAGGCCGGGATAGCCGGGATCCGACCTGATCGATACGTAACCCTCGGCGTCCGGCTCGATCTCGCCGAGATTATCCCAGGCCAGCGTGTAGTGCCAGGCACCGCCCTCCCAGCAGACCAGCGATAGCTTGGCGTCCCACCAGCAATTCTCGCCCTGCCCATGGCTGGGACGCTCCTAGCTGACGCTCGCGGACGAGAGATCCCAGACATGGGCTACTCCGGATTCCGAATCCTCCCACGTGCCGTAATACCAGTCCTCCACCGTGGCCAGCCCGCAGGCCTCGCCCCGGGCGGCGCTGCCCGGGCGGAACGGGGGCGGCGCCGGGGCGCCGTGTCCGGCGGCCTGATGCCAAAGCCCGATCATGTAGACGGCCATCTGGGAGCGGATCACCTTCTCACCGGATGTCGCCTCCGGTGCGCCGGGCGTGACGCGCTGATCCGTGAGGCAGGCGCCCGCCCGGGCTCGTTCGCCGTCGGCGGGGGACAGGCATAGCCGAGTCGTTCCCACAAGCGTAGGAGGAACCGGCTGATCTGCGACGCCTTCAGGTGCGCGGACGGTTCATACGTGGTGGGACCGGTGCCTCGGTCATTCCGAGCCCGAACAGGCAACCTATGGCGGCGGCATGCGTCTACGAAGACGCCACGTCCTGGAACGGGTGGTCGACCTCCGGACACTCCCGACCCAGAACGTCCCGCCAGAGCCGGACGAGGAAAGACGCCGCCTGGGCGCGGGTAAGGAGATCTTCGGGGCCGTACTCTCCATTGCCCTTGCCCACGGACAATCCCAAGACCCTCATGCACAGGATGTAGGCGGCTCCGTAGTCACGCTCGCCCACGTCGGAGAACTGCGCACCGTCACGTAGATCGCACAGATCGCCGGGCTGCGCAGTGGCCGCACCGGTGGTGACCGGTCGTTTGCGGGCAGGGCCGGCGCCGGGCCGGGAATGGGGTCGGAATCCCCCGGACGGCGGCGGAGCTACTTCAGGAGTTGGGCTGGGACGATCCCGGCGCCATTCCTCCGTGGCCCCCACCCCTTTCGCTACAGGCGGACGCGGGAGATCCCGCTATATGAGGTCTTGCTCGCGGATCCCGAACGAAGGGTGGCGCAGCCGGCAGAGGGCCAGTTTCTCCAGCTGACGGATCCGTTCCCTGGTGAGGTTGAACTCCTCCCCGATCTCCTCCAACGTCCTCGGAACGCCATCCAAGAACCCGTATCGGAGCGAGAGGATCCGGCCCTCCCGGTAGGGGAGCCGGTCGATCGAGCGGCGCAGGCAGTCGGACACATCCAACTCCACGGTGACCTGCACCGGATCATCGGCGTCCTGGTCCTCGATGAAGTCCCCGAGCTGGGCGCCATCCTCGCCGACGGGCTTCTCGAGCGAGGCGGCATCGGAAACGCTCAGAGCCAGCTCCACCTTGTCGAGGGTGACACCGGCCTCTTCGGCGATCTCGGCCGGCTTCGGATCGCGGCCCAACTCGGCCTTGAGGCTGGCCTGCGCAGCCCGGACCGCCGCCAACGTATCGTGGAGGTGGACGGGGATGCGGACGGTACGGGACTTGTCGGCGATCGCGCGGGTGATGGCCTGGCGGATCCACCAGGTGGCATAGGTGGAGAACTTGAAGCCCTTGCGCCAGTCGAACTTCTCGACTGCCCGGATCAGGCCCAGGTTTCCTTCCTGGATCAGATCGAGGAAGTCGATTCCGGAGGTGTTGGCATACCTGCGGGCGTTGGCGACCACCAGCCGGAGGTTGGCGGTGAGGAACTCGTCCTTGGCCCGGCGGCCCCGGTCCCGCTTCCGCTTGAGCCTGAGCCGATCCTTCTGGAGCCGCTTCCGGTCGTCCTTGAGCCTGCTCCAGGACTTCTCGAGCTTGTGCCGCTCCTCTTCGGGAAGCTTCATCTCCCGGTTCCGGAGCCGGCGCTCCCTGGCCCTTAGCTTGGATTCCCGCTCGTCGAGATCACCCTCCTCAAGCGCGGCGCCGGCCTTCAGGCCCTCCTCGATCGCCTGAGCCAGCTCGACCTCCTTCTCGGCGTTGAGCAACTCGTACTCGCCTATGGCGGCCAGGTACTGGCTCACGAGGTCGGTAGTGAGCCGACCCTTATCGTCGGTCAGCTTGTTGCTGTTCCGGTCCCGCCCTCGCTTGGTTGGCGAGCCGGCAGCTACCGGTTTCTGCCGGGTCGGGTTTGCGACAGCCATGCGGTTCCCTCCACTCATCGCCCGCCGGCAGTTCCGGCGATTCAGTCCTTTGCGGTACGCTTCGCCCCTGAGCCAGTTGTCCGGAGACTACTCAACTCCTACCTACCGCGGGTCCGGCGCGTGGACCCGGACCCCCGCCGGTCCCCGCTACATCGAACACGTCTGATGCTACGCGCACCGGCCGGCTAGTGAGGCCGCGGCCGTCAGGCTCCTGCGTCCAAGATGGCCCGCGCCGACATACTCCAGAACGCCCTACTGTCCGGGTTTCTTCCATTTTTCTTGGCCGGTAGGAAGATTTGGTCACGGCCAGCCCCGGATGGTAGGCATGGGCACCTACGTAACATGACGGTGACGACCCTAGGGGGATATTCATGCGCCGATACCGTGACCTGCCATGGCGCTGCTGAGAGACCTACCGCTCGACGGATTGTCCCCTTACCTGATCCAGCACCGGGACAACCCGGTCGACTGGCGCCCATGGGGCGAGGAAGCCTTCGGGGTCGCCAGGGCTACGGACCGCCCGATCCTGCTCTCGGTGGGCTACTCGACCTGCCACTGGTGCCACGTGATGGAACGAGAGTCCTTTCACGACGAGACAACCGCCCGTTTGATGAACCGGCATTTCGTGCCGGTCAAGGTGGACCGCGAGGAGCGACCCGACGTCGACTCGATCTACATGGACGCGGTTCACACCATGACCGGCCGGGGCGGCTGGCCCATGACCGTGTTCCTGACGCCCGGCGGCCGCCCGTTCTTCGCCGGGACGTATTTCCCCGACGTGGACCGCCACGGTATGCCGAGCTTCCGGCGCGTGTTGGAGGCGATCGACCACGCCTGGCGGAACAAGCGCGAGGACGTGCGGGAACAGGCGGATCAGCTGACCCGGGCGATCGGGCTTGCCCTCCCGCCCGCCGAGGACCTACCCGACCGGGGCCGGGTGAGCGCCGCCTACGAGACCCTTTCCCGGCAGTTCGACCTAGAACACGGCGGCTTCGGCGGCGCCCCCAAGTTCCCTCAAGCGCCGATCCTGGAATTCCTGGCCAGGATCAGCGGCGTCGCCGCGGCAACCAAGGCGACAGCGATGCTCACCACCACGCTGACCCGGATGGCGCGGGGCGGCATTCGAGATCACCTCGGCGGCGGGTTCGCCCGCTACTCCGTGGATCGGGTCTGGCTGGTACCCCACTTCGAGAAGATGCTCTATGACAACGCCGACCTGGCCCGTCTGTACGTTCGGGCGTGGCAGATCACCGGCAACCCGCTCTACCGGGAGGTGGCGGTCGACACCCTGGGGTACATGATGCGGGATCTCGCCCATCCCGAAGGTGGGTTCTTCGCGGCAGAGGACGCCGACTCCGAAGGTGTCGAGGGCAAGTTCTACGTATTCGATCACGAAGAGTTCCATGAAGTGGTCGGCCCAGACGACGGGCCCGTCGCCGGCGCCTATTTCGGCGTATCCGGGAGCGGGAACTTCGAGGGCTCCAACGTCCTCCATGAGGCCGCCACCGCCCCGGAAGTGGCGGCACAGATCAGCGCCCGGGTTGGGGAAGTAACGGGTGCGATCGGGCGGGCCAAGAAACGTCTTCTGGCTCGCCGTAGCACCAGGGTCCGCCCCGGCTTGGATCACAAGATCATCACCGTGTGGAACGGCTTCGCGCTGCGGTCTCTGGCGGTGGCGGGCTCGGTGCTGGGGACGGAAGGCTACCTGGAAGCGGCCCGGGCGAACGCCCGCTTTGTCCTCAGCGAGATGCGCCGGCCCGACGGGCGCCTGGCTCGGGTCTGGAGCAACGGTCTGGCGCCGATTCCGGGATTCCTGGAAGACCACGCGTCGTACTCCCTCGGGCTGCTTGAGCTCTACCAGGCCACTGGAGAAGTCGAGTGGTTCGTGGCCGCCCGGGAGATAATTGACCTGTTGGAGGAGCACTTCGGCGGCCCGAGCGGGGTGGTGTTCGCCAGCGCCGCCGATGCCTCCCACCTCGTGGTACGGCCCTCCGATCAGCAGGACAACCCGAGCGCCTCGGGCGCATCGCTGGCGGCGGAGTGCTACCTGCTGCTCGGTCATCTCACCGGGGACCACCGGTATCACGAAGGTTTCGAGCAGATCGTCCGGGCCGGGGATCGGCTCCTCGATGCGGCCCCATCCGCGGCGGGTCATCTGCTGGCGGTGCTGGCCACGTCCCAGATGGGCATTCGGGAGGTGGCCGTGACCGGGCCTGGCGCCCTGGAGTGGGCAGGCCGCCTCGCCGGTACCTACCGGCCCGACCTGGTGGTGGCACCGTCCCCGGGACATGACGAAGAGGTTCCCTTGGTGGCGGGGCGCTACCGGGAGGACGAGACCCTCGGCTACGTCTGTGAGCGGGGCGCGTGCCGGATGCCGGTCGGGTCCTACAGCGAACTGTCGGCCCAGATCGCGGGGAGGGGCTAAGGGGCTACGATCGATCCTTGTGATACACGAGAACGCCCTCGACGCCATCGGCTGGACACCGCTGGTCCGGCTGGCCCGACTCCATCCACCCGGCAACCTGGTGGCCAAGGTGGACTACCTGAACCCGGCCGGGTCGGTCAAGGAACGGATCGCAGTCAACATGATCGACCACGCCGAGCGGCATGGGCTGCTCGGCGTGGGCGGGACGATCATCGAACCCACCTCTGGGAACACCGGGGCCGGCCTGGCCATGGTCGGGGCGGTCCGGGGGTATCGGGTGATATGCACGGTTCCCGACAAGGTGGCGACCGAGAAGATCCGCCTACTCGAGGCCTACGGAGCGGAGGTCATCGTCACTCCCACCAACCTGCTGCCGGAGGATGAGGATTCCTATTACGGTATCGCCCGCCGCCTGACCGAGGAGATCGACGGCGCCTTCAGCCCCGACCAGTACTCCAACCCCTTCAACCCGGAGGCCCACTACCTGACGACCGGACCGGAGTTGTGGGAACAGACCGGCGGGGAGATCGATGTGTTCGTGGCGGGTGTGGGCACAGGTGGGACGATCTCCGGGACGGGACGGTACTTGCGGGAGCGCAAGCCGTCGGTGGAACTGGTGGGGGCTGATCCGGAAGGATCGATCTACACAGCGCCTCGCGAGGAGGACATCCACCAGTACCGGGTGGAGGGCGTCGGGGAGGACTTCTGGCCCGAAACCCTCGACAGGGACATCGTCGATCGCTACATCATGGTCGACGACCAGCAGTCGTTCGATATGGCCCGGCGGGTCGCGGAGTGCGAGGGATTGCTGATCGGCGGCTCCGGAGGCATGGCCGTACATGCGGCTCTGGAGGTGGCGGCGGAAGACGCCGGCCGCCTGGTAGTGGTTCTGTTGCCCGATTCGGGGCGAGGTTACCTGTCGAAGATCTGGAACAAGGACTGGCTGGCCGAGCACGGCCTCGAGTGAGCCGCTCGGCACTCGCCGCTCCAGCGACGAGAGAAGTCCGGGGCCCCATCGACAGGGCCCCGGACTTCGTTTCGCGTATCCAGAATGCCTACCCGTACTTCATCGTGAGATCCTTAGCCTCACTCGATGCCGCATGAGGACCGGCATGCGGACGGGAAAGCCCGGTGGTCCGAGTTGGAGTCGCCAGCTGACCGGCGGTCACGCCCCATAGGGCGGCCACCGAAGCGACCCGTGGCCGCTAGCGCTCGGCCACCTCCAGGGTCCTACAAGAACTGTCTAACAAGTCGGATCACCTCCTTTCTCTGGTGCGCGCCAATATAGCGGCCAGTTGCCGTTGAGAGGTGCATAAAGGGCCAAGTGGTAGCGGATGGGACATTTCCCGAGGACTCCGCCCGCTTCTGCGGGTCGCGGAAACCCGACCCTCGGTGACGACCGGCCAACGTAGTCAGAGAGCGTCCGCCATGGCGCGCCAGAGGTCGGCTATGGAAGACCCCAATCCCCCCAGTGCCCAGCGCAGGACCAGCGCCACCACTGCAACGCCGGCGATGGCGAAGATCATCCGGAGCCGGTAGGTGATGGTTTCCTCGTGGTCCTCCAGGTAAGAGGGATTGGCGACCGGCGCCCGCGCCATGGCGCGCCGGCGCCCTAGTGATTGCCTGGCTCTCGAGATCAGCGTCGACCGGGGTGCCCCGAAGGACTCGAGGGGTGTGCTCTCCGGATCGGAGCGGAGGTCCGGCTCCTCCTCCAGCTCGACGATCTCGATGTCGTAAAGGGTGTCCTCATCCAGCCCGGAGCCGGGCTCGGGCGGCGGCGACAGCATCCTGTGCTCGTGGACCCGCCGCAAGGCTTCCTTGAGGAGAGGCACTGGCAGCTTCAGCGTTGCGGACAAATCCACCAGCTCTTCGTCATCAGGCACGGCGGAGCCCCGTTCCCACCCGACCACCACCTCGATCGGCTGGCCGGTGCGAGTGGCGATGTCCACCACGGAGACATTCATCTCTTCGCGGCGCTTCGCGAACAGGCGGGCGAACGCCAGCCCTCCGTCCCGCGCCATCAGTGGGTCAGTATCTCGGGGAGGCTGTCGGGTTCAGGCCCGGCGGTCACCCGCAGCAGACCGAGGCCCTTGACGTTCCAGCACAGGGTCATGCCACCCGGGACCCGGAGCCGCAGGATCGACTCCCCTTCGTCACTGCCGGCGTGAACCTCGCCAAGCGCCATCGCGTCGGTCAGGGGAATGGAGGCGGAATAGGCACCGTCGGCACTGAAAGCCGTGACGTGCGTTGCAGCGGTCCGGGGACGGGCCGCCTCGATCAGAGAGCGCACGGCCACCACCACGCCCGCGGCGCTCTCATCCGGAGTCCCCATGTCTTGGAGGGTCTCCACGTCGTAGCCCCGGGGACGATCGACCAAGCCGTTCACGCGCAGCACAGGTGACCCCGGAGATCTTCCACCAGCCATGTTCCAACGGTAGCGCTACGGGGATGCCAACCCGCGCCTTGAACAGCCCGGATCATGGCGGAGGCGGACGGGAATCGAACCCGCCGGGGCACTCTCGCACCCCCACTGGTTTTGAAGACCAGGGAGCCCACCAGGCGCTCGTTCGCCTCCATCGCCGAGCATACCCGTGCCGGTGTCGTCGGGCGGCGCGTATGGGTCTTCAGCTGACGCGGCTACGCTCATGCGACCGGATCACCGCAACACCGGAACACGAGAGTATGGCTGCTGCGAGAAACGACGATCACGATTCGAACGGTTACCGGATCATGCCTGGATGGCGGGTCGGTCACCTGATGGAGCAGTCAACCACACGATCCGGGTTGCTGGTTCCGCCGGGAACCGAATCCACCAGCGACGCTCTGGCACTGGTGGATATCCACACCGGCCGCCGATTCTGGGCGGTGCCGACCGGAGCCTGGCGCTTCCTGTGGCCGGACAACAACCGGCTGGCGGTGGCTGTGAGGAAATCCCAGATCATCGCCGAGGAGCAGGACGACCCTACGACCGGCAAGGACTCCTATCTGTGACCCTTCCGGCCGGACATCTTCCGGGTAGGAGGGTGCTGAAAGAGACAGGGATGGGTCGGCCCGTGATGCCTCGACCTGGGGTTTCTCTGCCGGGTGTCGGGCCAACCGGACACTTCTCGATACCCTCCTAGGAAGCGGGCATGACCACCGAAGGCCGCCGGGGACGACGCCTCACCGCCACCGTTACCGATCTGGAGGTCGCCCGGCAGAAGGCATACCTCATCAGCGTTGACTTCGACGGGGCCGGCATCGGCGACGTCGATCGGTCGCTCGAGGAGCTGGTCCTGCTGACGGATACTGCCGGATCAACCCCGGTTGCGACCGTGCGGGTCCGGCGCCGCTCCCCGAACGCCGCCACGCTGATCGGTCCTGGCCAGGCCGAGGACCTGGCCCAAGACGCTCAGGCTCTGGATGTGGACGTGGTGGTGTTCGACAACGACCTGTCGCCGGGCCAGCAGCGCAACCTCCAGCAGCTGTTCGAGTGCGACGTGGTCGACCGGGTAGCCGTGATCCTGGATATCTTCGCCCAGCACGCAACCAGCCGGGAGGGCATGCTCCAGGTGGAGTCGGCTCTCCTCCGCTATCACCTGCCCCGGCTGCGCGGGAAGGGCACCGAGCTGAGCAGGCTCGGCGGAGGAATCGGCACGAGGGGACCCGGCGAGACCAAGCTGGAAACCGACCGGCGGCGGATCAGGCAGCGCATCACCTACGTGGAGAAGCGCCTCAAGGAAGTCCAAAAGGTCCGGGAGGCCCAGCGCAAGACGCGCAGCGGATCGGCCATCCCCCAGGTCTCGCTGGTCGGGTACACCAACGCCGGCAAGTCCACGCTGCTGAACGCCCTCACCGGGGCCGGGGTGCTCACCCAGGACCGCCTGTTCTCCACCCTCGACTCGACCACCCGTCGCCTAGAGCTTTCCAACGGGCGCCAGGTGTTGCTGTCCGACACGGTCGGGTTCGTCCGCCGGCTACCCCATCAGCTGGTCGAGGCCTTCCGTTCCACCCTCCAGGAAACGGTGCAGGCCGACCTGCTACTACACGTGGTGGACGTGTCCGAACCCGGTGCGCCCGACCAGATCTCGGCGGTCAGAGAAGTCCTCGACTCGATCGGCGCCGGCCAAGTCCCCGAGCTCCTGGTGCTCAACAAGGCCGACTCCGCCGACGGCGCGAGTGTCTCCCGCGTCGAGCTGCTATATCCGGACGCGGTGCTCGTTTCTGCCGCGGAGGCCGCCGGGCTTGAGGAACTGGCGGTTCGGATCGCCGGTGTGCTGGCTCGAGGTTTCCTGGAGATCGACCTGGTGATCCCCTACACCGAGGGATCCGTCCTGGGAGAGCTCCGCCGCGAGGCGGAAATCCTGACCGAGGACCACCGGGCGGAGGGCACCCTGATCAGCGTCCGGCTGCCTCCGGATCGGGCCGGACGCTACCGGCGGTTCGCCCTGGTCGGCTGAGCGGCCTCGGACTCGGCGGCCCGCAGCGCCGCCCCGACGATGCCGGCGTTGTTGCGCAGCGCGGCGGGTACCAGATCGGCCCGGGAACGCAGGTGGGGGCCGAAGGTGTCGAAGCGCTTCGAGATTCCCCCGCCGATCACCACCAGATCGGGAGAGAGGAGCCGGTCCAGGTGGGCCAGGACCTCGTTGAGCCGCTCCGTCCACTCACCGAATGAAAGTTTCTGTACCTTGCGCGCCCGGTTGGAGGCACGCTTCTCGATCACCTCCCCGCCTAGCTCGAGATGACCCAGTTCGGTGTTGGGGACCAGCCGGCCGTCGTGTAGCAGGGCGGAGCCGATGCCGGTTCCGAGCGTGAGCACCAGAACCACCCCGGACCGCCCGGCCGCCGCGCCGAACCGGGCCTCGGCCAGGCCGGCCGCGTCGGCGTCGTTGATCATCACCACCGGCCGCCCGCAGGCCTCCGAGAACCGTGCTCCGGCATCTACCCCGATCCAGCTGCCGTCGAGGTTGGCGGCCGAGTAGATCCGGTCCGAGATGACGATGCCCGGGAAGGCGCATCCGATCGGACCGGTCACGCCGGAGAAGGAACCCACGATCCTGCCGAGGATTCGGGACACCGGTTCGACCAGAGCGGGCTGCGGGGTGGGGATGCGGCACCGATCCGCGGCGAGTGCGCCCGACACCAAGTCGACCGGGGCGCCCTTGATTCCGCTCCCGCCGATGTCGATACCGAGGCGAGCATCCATCTCCCTTAGCCCCGATCATTCATTTTCATGGATGGGGTTTGAAGGGGAGAAGGCGCGGCGCTTCGGGTCGCCCGTCCTGGGCGCCACTCACCGCCAAGGTGAAGGGTGACCGCTCGGCAATGATGCGGTTGAAGTGGCCTGATGAGCATCGGTGTGCTGGAACATGAATGATCAGGCCTAGGGTACGGCAACGTCGAAGTCGGCGAGTAGGTTTCGGACCAGGCGCTCGATCTCGTCCCGGATCGGACGGATCTCGGCCGTCCCCTTACCGGCGGGGTCGGCCAACTCCCAGTCCAGGTAGCGCTTGCCGGGCATCACCGGGCAGGCATCACCGCACCCCATGGTGACGACCACATCGGAAGCGGCCACCTGGTCGGCGGACAACTCCTTCGGAGCCACGTCTCCCAACTGAACCCCCCGCTCGGCCATCACCTCGACTACCGCAGGATTCACCCGCTCGGCCGGCATCGAGCCGGCGCTCCTCACCACCACCCGGCCACCTGCCAGGTGGCGGAGGAAGCCCGCCGCCATCTGCGAGCGCCCGGCGTTGTGGACGCACACGAACAAGACCTCGGGAATCGCTCCGGTACGCCGCGCCATGGGGACGACTCTACGAGCGGTGATTGAACAAGCGGTGAAATCACGGAGAAGGTATGTCCAATAGGGTCCGCAATGGCCATCGAGGCCGGCCGGCGCCTCTACATTGGCCCCATGGATACGGCAATCCCAACCCTGAGCAGGCGCCTGCTTGCCGAGGGAACCGGTACCGCCTTTCTGCTGATAGCAGTGGTAGGCGGGGGAATCGCGGCCCAACGCCTGAGCCCCTCGGATGTAGGACTCCAGTTGTTCGAGGCCGCGGTGGTGACAGCCTTCGCCCTGGCGATGCTGATCTGGTCCTTCGGTCCTATCTCGGGCGCCCACTTCAACCCGTGCGTGACCCTGATGGAGACGATGATGGGCAGGCGCCCGGTCGGGGAGGCGGCTGCCTACGTAGGGGCTCAGGTGATAGGCGGGATCCTCGGCGCCGTCCTTGCCAACCTCATGTTCGAGCTCAAGGCCGTGGACTGGTCGCAGACATCCCGGGGCGGCGCCGGGCAGCTTCTGGGCGAGGTCATCGCCACGCTGGGACTGCTGATGGTGATCTTCCTGATCGCCCGCCCGGGTGGCGCCGGGGCCGGATTCGTGGCGCCGGCGGTCGGCATGTACATCGGAGGCGCCTACTTCTTCACCTCCTCCACCAGCTTCGCCAACCCGGCGGTCACCATCGCCCGGATGTTCTCGGACACTTTCGCCGGGATCGCACCCGCCTCCGCCCCCGGATTCATCATCATGCAGCTGGTCGGGACGGGCGCGGCCTACCTCCTGGTTCGCTACCTGGTGAACGAGACCTGAACCAGGATCCGCTCCGGCATCGGAATCAGGAGAATGCCGAAGATCTCGGTAGATTCGGGCCTGCTACCCGAGGGGACAAGTGGAAACCGCTGACATTGGAATGATCGGGCTGGCCGTTATGGGCCAGAACCTGGTGCTGAACATGGCCGACCATGGCTACACCGTGGCCGTCTACAACCGGACCACCCGGCGCACGACCGAATTCGTGAACGGCCCCGCCGCCGGGGCCGCTGTGATTGGAACCGAAACGATCGAGGAGTTCGTGGGGCGCCTCAAAAGGCCCCGCCAAGTGGTGGTGATGGTCAAGGCCGGACGGGCGGTTGACGCCGTCCTCGCGGGGCTAATCCCACTGCTCGATGAAGGGGATATCGTCATCGACGGTGGCAACTCCCACTTCGAGGACTCGGCTCGGCGGGTGAAGGAGCTCCGGGATCGAGGTCTGTCGTTCGTTGGTGCGGGCATCTCAGGGGGCGAGGAGGGCGCCCGCAACGGGCCCTCCATCATGCCGGGTGGCGACGAAGCGGCCTGGCCGGAGGTGAAGGGCGTGCTCCAGTCCAATGGAACGCCGTGCTGCGACTGGGTGGGACCGGACGGTTCGGGCCACTACACGAAGATGGTGCACAACGGCATCGAGTACGGCGACATGCAGGTGATCGCCGAGGCCTACCACCTCATGAGGGTGGTGCTGGGGATGGACTGCGAGCAGATGGCCGGGGCCTTCCGGACCTGGGGAGAGGGCCTGCTCGATTCCTACCTGGTCAACATCACCGCCGACATCCTTGGTCATGTCGACGAGAACGGCGAGCCGACCCTCGAACGGATTCTGGACGCCGCCGGCCAGAAGGGGACGGGTAAGTGGGCGGTCATCTCCTCGCTCGACCTCGGCTACCCGCTGACCCTGGTGGCCGAGGCCGTCTATGCCCGGGTGGTGTCCTCCCTGCGGGACCAGCGGTTCGAGGCGGCGGAGCTGGTGGGCTCCGGCGTAAAGCGGGCCGACGGCCTGGGCGCGGGCTTCGTAGACGACATTCACGACGCCCTCTACGCCTCCAAGATCGTGTCGTACGCCCAGGGCTTCATGTTGCTCGGTGCGGCCGCCTCCGAGTACGGCTGGAATCTCGACTACGGACGGATCGCCCAACTCTGGCGGGAGGGTTGCATAATCAAGGCGGCCTTCCTGGACGACATCACCGCCGCTTTCCGGAGGAGACCCGACCTGCCGAACCTCATCTTGGACCGCTTCTTCGCCGAGGCGCTGGACAAGGCCGAGCCGGGGTGGCGGCGGGTGGTGGCAACCGCCGTCCAGGTCGGGCTACCGGTTCCGGCGTACGCCTCGGCGCTGGCGTTCTACGACTCCTACCGATCGAAGCGGCTTCCGGCCAACCTCATCCAGGCCCAACGGGACTATTTCGGCGCGCACACCTACGAACGGGTCGACCGCCCCCGCGGAGAGTTCTTCCACACCGACTGGACCCGTCCGGGCACGGACTAGCACAGGACAAGTATCCAGGTCAGGCCATCAGTGGTCGGCATCTGCCACTCAGTATGGGACACGAGACGGGGAAACGGCGCTAGGCGGCCGCTACCAGGCCGATCTCCAGGAGGGTGGTTCCCTCTTCGGAGGTAACCACTGCTGAGAGCGCTCGGGCAGCAGGGATCAGGGTCGTGCCTCCGGCCGACACTCCGCCGGGGAGAGCGTTCTCGTTCCCGACGGAGGCCGAACCACGGGTCACCATCAGGATCCGCAGCTCGGGCTTCCGGACGAGCGCCGGACTGTCCCCCTTGGCAAGGCGATGTTCCCTGATCCAGTAGTGGGGTGTGGAGACCAGCAGGCGGCTTCCGTTGCTGTCCATCGGTGACATCGAGAGGGCCGGCTGGTGCTCGCCGGCCAGCACCCCGAGGGCGTCCTCGACATGGAGCGGACGCTCGGGACGTCGGTATTCCTCCGTCCAGTCGTAGAGGCGGAAGGTCGTGTCCGACGGGGTCTGGACCTCAGCAACGGTGGCATGCACCGTCCCGGCGGGGAGATGGTGGAAGTCCCCCCGCCCCACGGGAATTCTCTGGAGGAGCCTCGACAGACGGGGTGTTCCGGCTGCGGCTCGGACGTCCTCCATCGTGACTCCGGGACGGAAGCCCTTGAAGATCGATGCGCCGGGTGCGGCGTCGAGCACGTACCAGGATTCGGTCTTGGGGAACCATCCACGGCGGCGGGCGGCGTACTCCTCGTCGGGATGGACCTGGATCGAGAGGTGTTCGGCGGTGTCGAGCAGCTTGACCAGGAGCGGAAAGTCACCCGCCGGGGTTGGTGACGCGGAGCCCAGCAGCTCGGATCCCGACTCCACGATCAGTTGCCGGAGGCTCTTGCCGCGATGAGGGCCGCCCGCCACCAACGTACGGCCCCTGGTGGATGCCGACAGGGCATCGTCAGGTAGGTCGGCCACCTCCCAGGACTCCCCGTAGGTGGTTCCGGCGGGCAAGCCATCCGGCAGGGCCTTGCCGAGCCCTTCCAGGCGATGCCCGCCCCATGGTTTGGGGACGAGGATGGGCTCGAGTGCGAGTGGGTCGCTTACCTTCACCGGCGTCCCCCTGAGGACCGGGCGGCCGCTCGGCCGCGCACTATCGCGGTGCTGCTTAACATGGTGGTGATGCCGAGCTGGTACATGGATCGGATCGTATCCCGTTCGGACATCTCCCTCCCGGATTCCCGAGCCATGGAGTCATGATGACCGACCCTTCCTACCGGTTACCCCGCCAAGTGGTCCCTCGCCACTACCGATTGCGGATGGAACCCGACCTCGATAGCGCCACCTTCGCCGGTTCGGAGGTGGTGACCCTCGACGTGGTCGAGGCTACCGACCGGGTGGAGCTCAACGCAGCCGAACTGCGGATCGATCAAGCTCGATTCGTCCGGAGCAACGCCAGTGCTCACGCCGAGGTCGAGTACGACGAGGAACTGCAGCGGGCCACCCTCCTGCTCGCCCAGCCCCTGTCGGCCGGTCGATGGGAGCTCCACTGCCGGTTCTCGGGGATCCTGAACGATCAGCTCCGAGGCTTCTACCTGTCCACGTTCGACGACGAGGACGGGAATGAACAGGTCATCGCGACCACCCAGTTCGAGGCCACCGACGCCCGCCGCGCCTTACCGTGTTGGGACGAGCCGGACTTCAAGGCTTCCTTCGGGGTCACCCTGGTGGTGCCGGAGGATCTGATGGCGGTCTCGACCGGCGCCGAGATCGAACGGGAGTCTCTCGGTGACGGCCGGGTGGCGATCACCTTCGCCGAAACCATCGTGATGTCGACCTACCTGGTGGCCTTCGTGGTGGGTCCCTTCGAGGCCACCCCGCCGGCCGATGTGAACGGGGTACCGCTCCGCATCGTCGCGCCCAGAGGGAAGATGCACCTCACCGGATTCGCGCTGGAGTGCAGCCGGTTCTGCCTCGACTACCTGGCCACCTACTACGGCATCCCCTACCCGGGCGACAAGGTGGACATGGTGGCGATCCCCGACTTCGCCTTCGGCGCCATGGAGAACCTGGGATGCATCACCTACCGGGAATCGGTGCTGCTGGTCGACGACGAGCTCGCCACCTCGGCCGAGAAGATGCGGATCCTGGACGTGATCGGGCACGAACTGGCCCACATGTGGTTCGGGGATCTGGTCACGATGAAGTGGTGGAACGGCATCTGGCTGAACGAGGCATTCGCCACATTCATGGAGAGTCCCGGATGGAAGCGCTGGCTGGAGTTCGCGGCGGCCGAGCGTCCCTGGGCGTTCAAGACCGACGAGCTGGCCGGTACGAGGCCGGTGGAGTTCGAGGTGCGTTCCCCCGCGCAGGCCGAGGGGATGTTCGACGGCATCACGTACGGCAAGGGCTCGGCCGTGCTCCGGATGATGGAGCAGTACCTGGGCGAGGAGCCGTTCCGGGCAGGGGTCGAGAGCTACCTGCGGCGGCACGCCTACGGCAACACCGAGACGAGTGACCTGTGGGAGAGCCTGGACGGTTCCTCAGGTCGCCCGGTGGGCGAGATCATGGACACCTGGATACTCCAGGGCGGCTACCCGCAGCTGACCGTTCGCGCCGAGGAGGGCGGCGTGTCCCTGGAGCAGGGCCGCTTCCTGCTGATCCCGGATCCCGCCGATACCAGCACCTGGAAGATCCCGGTCCAGCTCCGGGGGATGGCGGGCGGAGAACCGTTCGAGACCGGCGTGCTGGTGGAAGGGTCGCGGGTCACGGTCCCGCTGGGCGGACCAGTGGATTGGGTGATCGCCAACGCAGGCGGGCACGGGTTCTACCGGTCGCGATACGAGGAGCCGCTGCTGGATGCGCTCGTGGACCGGCTCCACCTGCTGGATCCGGTGGAGCGGTTCGTGCTGGTGGATGATGCCTGGACCTTCGTCGAGGCGGGACGGTCGGGAGTGTCCGGCTTCGTGAGCCTGGCCTCCGCCTTCCGGGACGAGCAGGAACAGGCGGTCTGGGGAGCCTTGCTGGGCGCCATCGCCTCCATCGGGCACCATCTGGTCACCGCAAGCACCCGGCCACGCTACGAGCGGTGGGTGGCCGGACTCCTCGCTCCCCTCGCCGACCAGCTGGGATGGGCGCCCGCCGCGGAGGAGACCGATCTGGTGCGCCGCCTCCGCGGGCGGGTGATCGACTCGCTGGGGCGGCTGGCCAAGCTTCCCGAGGTCGTCGAGCAGGCCCGGAGCATCCACGAGCAGCGGGTCGCCGAACCCACCTCGGTGGATCCCGAGGTGGCCGGGGCGGTCATCTCGGTCTGCGCCGCGCATGGAGACGCCGAGACCTACGAGAGGTTCCTTGACCGGCATCGAGCCGTCCGCAACCCTCAGGAGTCCCTCAAGTACCTGCGGGCGCTGGCGTCGTTCGACGCCGAGGATGCGGTGGACCGCACATTCGAGCTCATCGTGGACCGCACCGTCCGCAACCAGGACACCAGCTGGGTGCTGGCCCGGATGCTGGCCAACCGGACCACCGGTCCCTATGCTCGATTGGATGCCATCCTCGAGATCATCCCGCCGATGACCCAGTCGCGCATAGCGGACGGCTTCCCCGCTCTGTCCCATCCCGAGGTGGCCGCTGAGGTGACGGCCTTCCTGGCCGAGAACCCTCTCCCCAATGCCGCCAAGGCCGTGGAGCAGAAGCTGGAGCGCCTCTCCGCCCTGGTGAAGATGAGGGAGCGCGAGACCGGAGCGATCGCCGGTGCTCTCCCGGAGTGAGGCGGTCCGATGTCGGGTCGAACTATCTCGTTGTTCGTAGCTACCAGTGGTCGGTCTGCGGAACGGCGGTGTGATGTGGCGTCGGCAGCGACGGCACGCCGATGACCGCCAGACCACGCCTGGTTGTTTCGCTGACAGACCACTACCGTCAGGATCCATTGAGGAGAGGAAACAGGGCATGGATATTTCATTCTGGGTTGACCCGCTCTGACCGTGGTGCTGGGTGACGGCCCGGTGGGTCGTCGACGAGGTGAAGCCGGACCGGGATGTGCGGGTTGAGTGGGAGCCCATCAGCCTGATGTTCAAGAACGATCCGGCGCCCGGCTCGGATAGGCACCGGACCACCTACCGAACCCACGGCATGTTGCGGGTGATGGAGTCGGTGAGGACGGAGTTGGGCAACGAGGGCGTGTTCCGCGCCTACTGGGCGTTCGGCGCCCACATCCACCACGACCAGAACCTGTTCGACTTCGATGTCGCGGAGGTGCTGGCGTCCACCGGCATCGACTCCAACCATGCCCGGGCATTCGATGACGGCTCGTGGGACGGGGAGATCCGCCGCCGCATGGACGCCGGGCTCGCGCTGGTGGGCGATGACGTGGGCACCCCGATCATCGCGATGGAGGATGCCCGGGGCGACCGGGTGGGGATGTTCGGCCCCGTGATCACCCGGGTACCGAGCCGTGACGATTCGTTGCGGCTCTGGGACGGTCTGGTGGCGGTCACCACCGTGCCGGGCTTCTGGGAACTGAAACGAACCCGCACCGAAGGCCCCGAGTTCGGCGAGCGTCCGGCCGGGATTCCACCCCTCTAGCCGGAGAGGAAGAGCATGAGCTACCCCGTCAGGATCGCTGTGCAGATCCGCCCCCAGCACGGCGACTACCGGGACATCAGGGCGGCGGCCGTCCGGGCCGAGGAGATGGGTGTGGACGCGGTGCTGAACTGGGACCACTTCTTCCCGCTGTACGGGGATCCGGATGGCAAGCATTTCGAGTGCTGGACCATGCTCGCCTCGTTCGCCGAGGTGACCGAGCGTGTCGAGATAGGTTCTCTGGTCACCTGCTACTCGTACCGCAACGCCCACCTGCTGGCCGACATGGCCCGCACGGTGGACCACATCAGCGAGGGGCGCCTCATCCTGGGCCTCGGCGCCGGATGGTGCGAGAAGGATTACACCGAGTACGAGTACCCGTTCGGAACCGGCGGCACCAGACTCCGGGACTTCGAATCCGGCCTGTACCGCATCACCAAGCGCCTCCGCCTGCTCAACCCTCCCCCGGTGCGGGACATCCCCATGCTGATCGGCGGCATGGGCGAGAAGCACACCATTACGCCGACATCTGGCACGGGTTCGGCGGTCCGGAGACGCTCACCCGCAAGAACCGGATCCTGGACGAGTGGTGCCGGGCGGCGGGACGTGACCCGACCGAGGTGGAACGCTCGATCGAGGTCAACGAGGTGGAGGAGATCGACCGCGCCGACGGGCTCCTGGCGGCCGGGGCCACCCTGTTTACGCTCTCGATCAACGGACCCCGCTACGACCTTTCAGCCGTACCGGAATGGCTCGCCTGGCGGGACGCCCGCAACGCCCCCCGGCATGGGGGTTGAACGCGTCGCTGTCCCGTCGCATACTGACGGCAGTCACATACACCACCGGTCTCTTGCCTATCGACGTCGAGGGGACCGGAGCCGGGATCAAATGGGAGCGGACCCCGTTCGGGGATGGCGGACCGCGCTCGGACCGAAGGAGGTGGTGGCTGGGGGCCGGGCCCGCCGGGAGGGGTCTGTTCCGGCGATTTTCGCGTTCTCAACCGGTGGGGTCGGGATAGCGGAATGCCCGGATGAGGATGCTGGTGGCGGGTTGGCCGGTGTCGAGGGGCCTGGGGTGCAGTGCTCGGTTGCAGGCTGCGGCCCGCAAGAACCCGGCTAACCGACACAGATCACCGGCATCCGGCGTGGGCGGCGGACCGCAGGCCTTGCCGCGCGGCTCTTCCGGCGCCCTTCTACACCCGCTCGATGACGAGCGCGATTCCCTGGCCCACCCCGATGCACATGGTCGCCAGGCCGTAACGTCCCCGGCGGCGGGCCAACTCGTGCGCCAGGGTGGTCACGATGCGGGCCCCCGAACACCCGAGCGGATGGCCCAGGGCTATGGCCCCGCCGTTGACGTTGATGCTGTCCGGATCCAAGCCCAGTTCGTCGCGGCAGGCCACGGCCTGGGCGGCGAAGGCTTCGTTCAGCTCCACCAGGTCGAGGTCAGCCACCTCGAGGCCGGCTCGCTCCAGCGCCATGCGCGAGGCCGGAACCGGACCGATGCCCATCACGTCCGGATGCACCCCGGCCGCCGCCGATGACACCAGGCGGGCCATCGGGGCCAGGCCGGTCCGTTCCAGACCGGCGGTGGTGGCGAGGATCATGCCGACGGCCCCGTCGTTCATCGGGGAGGAGTTGCCGGCGGTGACCGTGCCGCCCTCGACAAAGACGGGACGGAGCTTGGCCAGGGCCTCCAGGGAGGTATCCCGTCGCGGACCCTCATCGTGGCCGATCAGCGCCAAGGTGCGCTTCCTGGGCCCGGCAGGCGCCTCGATGGGAACGATCTCGGCGTCGAAACGACCCGACTCCTG
>JAGWAN010000043.1 GCA_021296345.1 Acidimicrobiia bacterium
GGACGTTGTTGGTGGTGTTCTCCACGGTGCCCATGAACGAATTGCTCGGAGGGTCATATCTGAGGATCAGGCGGGCGCCGGCGCGAACCTGGTCGAAGGTCTCATCCAGCGCCAACATGGCTGCGCTCGCTCCTTCACCACCGGACTCGGAGCCTTCGCTACCGCCCTCTGCGCCGCCGCCGTGCTCTCCGCCGCCACCCTCGGACATTTCCCCGGTGTTGCCCACTCACCGCTGGCGGAATCCTGGCCTTCCGGCCCCTCGGACTCAGCGGTGCAGGCGATCAGCACCCCCGCGCTGAGTATGACTCCGAGAACCACCGCCAGGGTCCTGGCCGTCAGTACTTTGCGATTCATTCCCTTCACCCCTTTCGAAAGGACCTCGTGATACCTCCGTTCTAACGATGAAATGTTGCCGAAATATGTCAGCGCGGCCCGGACCTGCCCGGCATATCCGGCTCTAGCGAACGCAAGCGCTGTCGCGGGCTCGATCCGTATCGGGGTGCCGCTGGGGCACCAACGGTCGGTGCCTGATCAGCAGAAGCGTGCTCATCCGCAGGGCGTGATCATCACGGACGGCGACATCCAGTGGATGGGGAACCGGTAGACGGCGTCGGGGGGACCGGAGAGCGAGGGTGGACCCGGTTCGGGTGCGCTCTACAACGCCCGCATCGCCGCGATGGTGTGCTCCCAGCGGGACACCACGTCTTCTTTCCGGGGCAACTCGAAACGGATGCCGGTGGTGAGGGTGGCATAGCCCACCACGTCGGCGAGGGCCTTTGTCACAGCGCAGGAGAAGTAATCCAGGGTCTTTGTACCCACCTGGAGACCCGAGGTTCCGGTCACCTCCAGTTCTATGTAGTGACCGGCGCCGCCGTACACGAGCGCCAGCGTTCCCTGTGAGGTGCGGCGCAGGTTCTTGCCGGTCGTAGTGCCCGTCCATAGGGCCATCCTTACTTCGTCGGGACGTGTGGCGAGCAGTTCGCCGACGCTCAGCATGGCGAGATGTGGCCACCCGCTCTCGCTGACAGTCAGCAGCAGCACGGTCTCGCCGACCTTGCTGTCGAGGTCCGTTCCGTCGAGCAGGGCCATCAGCTCGGGGCTGAGTTCCTTGCCTTTAATGCGTGACATCCCGCCTCCCTGGTTTCATCGCGAACATGACCCTGCCGGCCGCGTCAATGGGCGCTCGGCGACCCATTCGGCGACGCTCCCCATCAAGACCGGTTGCAGTGACTGAAGGTCCTCGATACCCCTTGCGCCGGTCAACACCATCGCGACCCTGAGTTCCTCGAGCACCAGCCGCGCCTCGGCGATGACCGCTTCTGGACCGTCGAGCGCCGCTCTGATGAAGGGTCCGCCCATCCCGACCAGCGTCGCCCCCAGCGCGATGGCCTTGGCCGCATGGAGACCGTTACGCACGCCTCCGGTGCCTATCAGCGGCAGACCGGCTTCGCCGGCCTCGAGAAGGGACAGCACGGTGGGAACCCCCCAGTCGGCGAAAGTCCTACCAACCCTCGCCGCGGTCACGTCCTCCACCACCTTCGCCCGCATGGCTTCGATCCGCGTGAAGCTCGTACCGCCGACCCCGCCCACATCGAGGGCGGCCACTCCGGCCTCTCTCAGCCTGAGAGCCGACTCCCTGGCGATGCCGGCCCCTATTTCCTTGGCGATGATGGGTACCGGTGACCACTGAACCGCCTTAGCGATTCCCTCTCGCACTCCCCGCATGTTCCGGTCGCCCTCAGGTTGGATGAGTTCTTCGACAGCATTCATATGGATGGCGAGGGCGTCGGCTTCGATCATCGAAACCGCACGCTCGATCTCGGCTCTGCCTAGGGGTGGCCCGTCCAGCTGCTCGCGATGTTGCCGATGACGAAGGCATCGGGAGCATGGGCTCGCACCACCGAATAGGTATCGACCAGCTCCGGGTCCGCCAGCGCAGCCCGCTGGCTGCCCGTCCCGATGGCCAGGCCGAGTTCGGCGGCGGCCACCGCCAGGTTGCGGTTGACCTCGAGCGCCTGGGCGTGCCCGCCGGTCATCCCGCTGATCACCAGAGGAGCGCGCAGCCTATGGCCCAGGAAGTCGACCGAGAGGTCCACATCGTCCGGGCCGATGTCGGGTACTGAGTCGGGTACCAGATGGACATCTCCCCACAGGGCGGACCGTTGGCTTTGAGAACCTTCCGACACCGCAAGTTCCACGTGTTCGCGCTTGCGGCTCTCGATGATGCTCATTGTCCGCTCTCCCGATGACAGGCGGCCCCGTCACCCCTGCTCACGGTCCGGTGCCCCGTCTCCATCTTACGGCGACCTCCAGGTGCTCCGGTCCGGCCTACACGCACAGCCTCGAGATCCGCGATCGCACCACGGCGAGCGGCCGGCAGGCCGACCTGCTCCTGGCTCCGGCAAGGCTACGCGCCGCCGTCCGGTTGTTACCCGAAGGGTTATCCTCCGGATGGACCAACCGGATGGGCTACCAAGATGACCCACAGCCCAGCGTCTGATCGGGACCCGGCAGCGCTCGCGTCCCTCGCGCCGATTTCCCTTTCGGTCACGGAACCTGTGTGACTAGCAGGACCTCCGGCCGACAGCCCTACCTCGGTCTTTCTCCTCCCGCGTTCGGGTTGTTGATCACAGTGGTCGGCGTCCTGGTCCTCAGCGCTGAGGGTGTTCTGATCCGGTCGATCGCGGTCGATTCGTGGACGCTGCTGTTCCTGCGCGGAGTGTTTGCGGCCCCGGGGTTGTTCCTGTTCTTCCTGGTGGTGGAGAGGCGCGGGTGGCGGTATCAACTGCGGTCGATGGGTCTGGCGGGTCTTCTCGCAGCGGTCCTGTTCGCGATCGCCAACGTCGGCTTCATCTATTCGATCACCCACACCTCGGTAGCGAACACCCTCCTCCTGATAAGCCTCAGCCCCCTGTTCGCCGGGTTGTTCACCCGCATGGTGCTGCGCGAGACGGTACCGAGGCGCACCTGGTTGGCGATCGCAGGGGGATCTGTTGCCACCATGATCATCATGGTCGGATCTCTGGTCGAGGGCGACCTCCCGGGCACGCTCGCAGGTCTGGTTGCGGCGGCGGCGATCGGCGGGACGCTGGTGGTGCTCCGGGCGCGTCCGCACCTCAATATGGTCCCGGCGGTGGCACTCGGTTCGGGACTGGCGGCTCTCGTCGGCTTGCCTGCCTCCACCCCCTCATCGGCGAGTCCCGAGGACTGGATGTATCTCATCGCCTTGGGCCTGATCGTCGTGCCGGTGGCGATCGGCCAGATCGCCACCGGACCAGGTACATTCCGGCCGCCGAAGTCGCCCTGTTCCTGCTGCTAGAGACGGTGCTGGGGGCATTGTGGGTGTGGTGGGCTATCGGGGAGGCCCCAACCATCGCCACGGTCGTTGGCGGGGCCATCCTGGTCGTCGTGTTGGCAGCGCACTCCGTCGCGACCCTGAGGAGCCGAGGGCACCCTTCGACGGAGATCACCACATGAAGGCCGTCTCATGAAGCCGGCCGCGTTCGCGTACTGCGCGCCCCGGACGTTGGAGGAGGCGATCTCACTGCTCGACGAGCACGGATACGACGCCAAGTTGTTGGCAGGCGGCCAGAGCCTGGTGCCGCTCATGAACCTGCGGCTCGCCCGGCCAACGGTGCTGGTGGACATCAACCGGGTAGACGGACTCGCATTCGTCGAGTCCGGCGACGAAGTGGTCCGTATCGGTGCAATGACCCGGCACCACACGGTTGCCACGTCGTCCGAGATCAGAGGGGCGTCACCGTTGCTCAGCCACGCCGCCGGGCATATCGGCTACAGGGCGATCCGCCATCGGGGCACCCTAGGCGGAAGCCTCGCCCATGCCGACCCGGCCTCGGAGTTGCCCTGCGTAGCCGTCACCCAGAGCGCGACGGTCCGAGTCACCGGGTCCGCCGGTGAGCGCACCATCCGGGCCGACGAGCTGTTCTTGGCGGAGATGACCACCACTCTGGCGCCGGACGAGATCGTCACATCAGTAGCGATACCCCGGATCCGTCCAGATGAGGGGTGGGGATTCCGGGAGTTCGTCAGGAAGGTGGGCGACTTCGCGGTCGTGATGGCTGCTGCTCTCCTGAGAGTGGCGGACGGTCGTGTGGCGTCAGCCCGACTCGGACTGGGAGGCGCGGAAGGGACGCCGAGACGCGTGACCGAGGCCGAGCAGGCGCTCGTTGGGTCAGTCCTCGGTGCGGAGACGATCGAGAAGGCTGCCCGCGTTGCGGCGGAGGCAGTCGAACCCACGTCGGACATCCACGGATCGGCCGACTACCGGCGCCGGTTGGTTCATGCCATGACGCGCCGGGCACTACAGGATGCCCTCGGGAGGCTGGAGGCGGGCCATGGATGATGTGCTGCGCCAAGGTGTGGAGATCAGGCTCACCGTGAACGGACGGAAGCACCGGGAAGTGGTCGAACCACGCCTGCTGCTGGCCGACTTCCTCCGCCAACGTCTCGGCCTGACCGGGACGCACCTCGGATGCGAGCAAGGCGTGTGCGGGAGTTGTACCGTGGTGGTTGACGGGGAAACCATGAGGTCTTGCCTGCTGTTCGCCGCTCAGATGGACGGCTCCGGAGTCGAGACGATCGAAGGGCTGGCCGACGATCCCGACCGCCTACATCCGGTCCAGCAGGCCTTCTGGGACCATCACGGACTGCAATGCGGTTTCTGCACTCCGGGAATGGTATTGACCGCCAAGGCCCTCCTCGAGGAGAACCCCGAGCCGTCCGGGGCCGAGATACGGGAAGCGCTCGCCGGAAACATCTGCCGGTGCACCGGGTACGTGTTCATCGTCGACTCGGTGAAGGCCGCTGCCGAGACCATGGCGAGTAATGCGCCGCGTGGGGAGTCCCCATGAGCTACCGGAAGCAACCAAAACTGCTCGGAGCCCGGGTGCGACGGGTCGAGGATCCGCGTTTCCTGATGGGCAAGGCTCGCTACATCGAAGACATCGAGCTACCGGGGATGATCGACGCCGCGTTCGTGCGGAGCCCCTTCGCCCATGCCGAGATCCTCTCGGTCGACGTCTCGGAGGCATTGGCGGTGCCGGGGGTGATAGCGGCCCTTCACGGGCAGGACCTCTCGGGCCGGGTCAAGCCGACAGTCTGCGACGCGATCTCCGATGGCTGGCAGTCGTCCGAGTTTCCCGCCCTGGCTATCGACCGGGTTCGCTATGCCGGGGAGGCGGTGGCCGTGATCGCGGCCGACAACCGGTACCTGGCCGAGGACGGCGCAGCGCTGGTCGACGTCGACTACGAACCGCTAACCCCGCTCGCGTCCGTGGAGGCGGCGCAGGAACCCACGGCCCCCTTGTTGCATAAGGGGTGGAAGGGCAACTACTTCTACCGCGATCGCCATGCCGGAGGGGACCCCGATCTTGCCTTCTCCAATGCGGATGGGGTCTTGGAGATAGAACTCGCGACCCGGCGCCATGGCGGTATCCCGATGGAGGGCCGGGGTTGCATCGCCGTCTATGACCCGATCGAGCGGGTCCTTACCCTGTGGAGTTCCACGCAGATTCCTCACCTGATCAGGAGCGAACTGGCGAACTGCCTGGGTCTGCCCGAGAACCGCGTCCGGGTGATAGCCCCCGACGTCGGGGGCGGATTCGGTCCGAAGTCCCACCTCAACCCGGAGGAGGTCGCGGCTTGCGTGCTTGCCATGGACACGAGGCGTCCGGTCCGTTGGATCGAGGACCGGAGGGAGCACATGCTGGCCTGCTTCCACTCCCGGGAGCACTACCACAAGGCGAGGGTCGCCTACTCCGAGGAAGGCGAGGTCCTGGCCCTCAGCGCCGAGGTCACGGTCGACTGCGGCGCCTACTCGGTCTATCCGTGGACGGCTGCGCTGGACCCGGGTATGTCGCTGTTCATCATGCCCGGTCCGTACCGGATCAGGAACTTCCGGTGCGAGACGCTCGCCGTAGCCACCAACAAATGCCCCTACGGCGCCTACCGGGGGGTGGCCCGCTCCGCCAACTGCCTGACGATCGAGCGGGCTATGGACGCGGTGGCGGATGCTCTCGGAATGGACCCGGTGGAGGTGCGCAAGCGCAACCTGATCCGGGACGAAGAGTTTCCCTACACGTCGGTATCGGGCTTCGTGTACGACGACACGAGCCTCATCGAGTCCCTGGACAAGGTCTGCGCCGAGGCCGACTACGAAGGGATGCGGGAGCGCCAGCGCCTTGCCCGGGAGAAGGGACGCCTGCTCGGCATCGGTGTGGTCACCTTCATCGAGCAGACCGCACCGGCGGTGGACGAGGGGGTGCCTATCAACTTCAGGTACGACTCGGCACTCGTCCGGCTCGATCCCTCCGGCTCTGCAACCGTGCAGCTCGGTACCCATTCGCACGGCCAGGGCCATGAGACGACCATCGCCCAGATCGTGGCTGACCAGCTGACCATCCCGTTGGATCAGATCCGGATTCTCTACGGGGACACGCAACAGACTGCTCAGGGGATCGGAACCTTCGCCAGCCGCACGGCGGTTGTCGCGGGCGGGGCCGCCCACATAGCGTCGGGACAGGTCAGGGACATGCTGGCTGAGCGAGGGGCGCATCTGATGGAGGCAGCGGCCGAGGATGTCGAGTTGGTAGACGGCCGCGTCACGGTGCGGGGGTCCGGGACGCGGGGGTTGTCGGTGGCGGAGGTGGCGCGGGCCACCTACTACCACCCCGAGCTGTTCCCGTTCGGATGGAGTCCGTTGCTGGAGGCGGCCGGAACGTTCGACGCGGGCCACGGCACCTACGCCAACGCTTCCCAGATCGTTCTCGTGGAGGTCGATCCGGAAACCGGGGCGGTGGAGATCCTCGAGTACCACATCGTGGAGGACTGCGGTCGGATGATCAACCCGACCATCGTCGAAGGTCAGATCCACGGGGGCGTTGCCCAGGGCATCGGCGGTGCGTTCTTCGAAGAGCTGATCTACGACGAACAGGGCCAGTTGCTGACAACCTCCTTCATGGACTACTTGATCCCGGGTCCGACCGAGCTGCCCGACTTCCGGATCAGCCACCTGGAGACGCCTTCCCCGACCAGCCCCAACGGCATCAAGGGGGTAGGAGAGGGAGGGGCGGTCGCCCCCTACGCAATCATGGCCGCCGCCGTCCAGGATGCCATCCGCCCGATCGGCAATGTGTTCGTCAACGAGCTCCCGCTCACACCGGAGCGGGTTCTGGGCTTTGTCGACCGGGCCGCCGGCCGCACCGACCGGGAGGCTCGCCGTTCCGGGTAGGTTCTCCCGTCTTTCCCAGCCGGCGAAGGGTCTGTTGATCACGTCCACGGGGGTAATCATCCTGAGCGTCCAGGGTGTCCCGATCCGGCTGATCGAGGTGGACGCGTGGACGCTCCTTTTCGCACGCGGGGTTCTATCGGCGCCCGGCCTGTTCGTCTTCTTCCTGGTAATGGAGAGATCCGGATGGCGAGGTCAGCTGCGGGCGATGGGACTGGCCGGCGTGATGGCGGCGCTGCTGTTCGCGCTGGACAACGTGATGTTCATCTACTCGATCACCCACACCTCGGTTGCCAACACCCTGCTCATGATCAGCCTGAGCCCGCTGTTCGCCGGGTTGCTGACCCGTGTCGTGCTGCGGCAGGAGGTTCCGCGACGCACATGGCTCGCCATCGGAGGAGCGACGGTTGCGACGCTGGTGATCCTGCTCGGCTCGCTGGTCACAGGAGACCTCATCGGCACCCTCGCCGGTCTCGTGGCGGCAATCGCGATCGGAGGGACGCTGGTGGTGGTCCGGTCCAGACCATCCCTGAACCTCGTCCCGGCGGTGGCGATCGGAGCCGGTCTGGGCGGTCTGATCGGTCTGCCGGCGGCCAGTCCGGCCTCAGCCGGTCTACGGGATTGGGTCTTGCTCGTACTCCTCGGCCTCCTCATAGTGCCGGTAGCGTTCGGCCTGATCACCACCGGCCCCAGGTACATTCCGGCGGCCGAGGTCGCGTTGTTGCTGCTGCTGCAGACGGTGCTGGGCGCCTTCTGGGTCTGGATCGTCGTGGGCGAGGCGCCGCACGGGGCCACGCTGGTGGGAGGGTTGATGCTGATCGTGGTGCTCGCCACGCACTCCGTCGCCACGCTCAAGAGCCTGGAGAGAGACCAGCACGAGTAGAGGACGGATCAAGGCCAACCGGTGCTCCTGGGTGGCCGTGGCTCAGTTGATCTGCAAGGACCGGCGTTCGCAGCACACTCGCAGGTGGCTCGCGAACGGCGCGCACCCTCTTACTGCGATAGGAGCCAGTCCACCAGAGCGTCCACGAAGGCCTCGCCGTAGCCGGGCGCATGGCCGCTGGCCAACCCGATCCAGAGTTCGATGCCTACTCCTCCGGCGCAGCCCGACTCCGCGCGGAACGCCTGGGTCTCGGCGCCCGGCACGTACTCGTCCAGATCGAGGGCGGCATAGGGTCGGGGGTTGGCGGGCAGTCGCAGCCGGCCCTCTGGCTCCATCGCAAGACCATGTCGGGAGCGCCTGCGTAGAAGGCCGCTTCGCCGCCGCTCTCTCCAGATCCGGCCCGGTTTCGTCTCCGAGGAACAGGATCACGTCGTCCGCGGTGCCGTGGACGTGCAGGACGGACACGGGTGGCGCGCCCCCGCAACTCGAGTCCCTCTACGTAGCTCGTGCCGCCCAGGCTGGCCACCGCCCGAAGGCCTGGTAAGCCCTTGCAGGCCATGTGGTACGACATGAACCCGCCGTTGGAGTAACCGAAGAAGTACACCGGTCAGAAGTCCCCGATCTTCTCCGCCTCCGACACCAAGTCGGTGAGATAGGAGACGTCGTCCTCACCGGCCTTGGACGAGTCGCAGCACCGGTCCGTGGCGTTCCAGAAGCGGCTGCCTTCGCTGTCGCGCGTCCCGTTGGGCAGCAGGAGAGCGAACCCATGGGTGTTGACCCGCTCGTGAAGGGGCACGTACATGCTCTGGTAGGTGGAGTTCCCTCCGCAGCCGTGGAGGGACACGATCAGCGTAGTCTCGCCGTCAACGAACTCCCGGGGCATCACCAGCACCGCCCGGTCCCCCCGGCCTCGATGCTCGACGTAGTGAACCTCGCCTCCAGAATCCTCGACCAGGTCCGCGGTCATCTCCACGGCGGAGCCGTCAGGCGACAACCGATCATCCTTGCTCTCGGACCATCCGTCCTTTTCGGATGTGGACGGCTCGTGCTTGGAGGCGGCCTCGTCAGGGTCAGTGGCGCCGCCGTTCGCATCGTCCGAGGGCTTGCTGTGCGTCGCAAGACCTTCCTCAGCTGCCTCGATGTCCACGTCCTCTACCCGGTTGTCGCGGACCTGCTCGGCATCGTCCCGTCCTTCGGTGGGATCGGTTTGGTCCTGTTGAAGGCTGGCGATCTCGCTCCGCAGTCGGGCGTTCTGATCGTAAGGGACTCGACGGACTCCTCCAAGGAGTCGACCCACGCCTCCATTTCGAGCAACCACTCCTCACCGGCAGGATCCTCGGCCCCTCCTGCGCAGGCGAGCAGCGCCGTGGCCAGGAGGATGCCGGTTGCCGCCATACGGAGACATCGCGGGGCGCCGGCCCCGGCAGGTGCGCCCAGGCCGGGCAGTTCGGGTTCCTTCAAGTCAGCCAGTGGCGCCGTCCTTCCTCATCGCCTGTTTCCGGGCAATGGCCTTGGAAAAGGTTCTACGCGACTCCAGCATCACATGAGGGGGGATATCTCTCACGCCGGATGGTCCTCTCGTCTCACTCCTGATCGTGGTGCTTTGCATGCACTCCGTCACCACGCTGAAAGGGCTCAACGCAGAAGGTTGAGCCCTTTCAGGCGGGAACAAGTATGTCTGACTACGGCAGCGGCCTGGGGCGGTGTCGTCAGGATCAGTTTTGCCCCGCAGACGAGGTGGGTATGCGGACGATCTCGATCCGATCTTCCGTGTCGTAGATCTCTGCGGCCAGAGCCTGAACGGTGGCTGCCGTGACCTTGGCGAGTTCCTCCAAGGAACGTTCGGGCGTGAGGAGGTTCTCATCGTCGGTATGCAGACGATTCGTGAGCACGCCGAGCAGCCTGGCGTTGCTGGACTTGTCGTAGTCAACCTGCGCCACGGCTATGGCCTGGTCGAGTTCCTCAGCGGTGGGTCCGTTCGCCACCAGATCGGCCAGGATCGCCAGGGTCCGGGCATGGGCATCGTCGAAACGAGCGGCATCGGCGGTGAACACGATGTCCGAGTACACCGTCGGCCGCGGCGCCAGGGCAGGACTAATCGCGACCTGGGTGATGTAGGAGGCGCCTAACTCCTCTCGGACCAGCCGGGTGAGGCGGTCCGAGAGGATCACTCTGAGCACGTGGGCGTTGACCCTCAGTGACGGGGTCACGGGAGTCTGGGTCTCGTATGACATCTCCATGACCGCGCTCTCGTCCTCGCTCACCGGTATCTCGCGCCGCACGACTCCGGTCGGGGCGGGCCGATGGCGGTCGACATACGTATCGGACTCACCCGCCGGCAGTGTCCCGATGTAGTGCCGGGCAAGGCGCCCGACCACCTCTGGGTCGGCATCGCCCACCACCGCCACCACCATGTCGTCCACGTCGCCGAGGCGGCGCGTGTAGAGATCCAGCAACGAAGCGGAGGTCATCGATGCGAGCTGCTCCCGGGTAGCCACCGGCCGGTGCCACTCAAGGCCGAAACGGGCTTCGTTGGATGCCACCCATGCCTGCCAGGCCGGGTTCACCTCGGCCAGTTGCGTGCGGATCGCCGCGCTGTTCAATGCCTGATCGAAAGCGAGGTCGTCCACCCTGGGAGCGGTGACCAGCAGGTGCATGAGCTGGAACATCGTCTCGAGATCGTCGCGGCTCGCGCCGCCGCTAAACCCTTCGGTCCTCTCACCGATCGACGCGCTGAGCGACACGGTGCTCTCGGCGAGGAAACGGTCTATCTGTGACTTCGTCAGGTCGCCCAACCCGCTGCCCGCCACTGCCTCGACTGCTCTGGGTGCCATGGCCCGAGCTCCGGGCTCGAGGGTTGACCATCCGCCCAGACCTCTAGCCCGGAGAGCCACGGTCGCCTCGACCGTGTCCGAGTACACGAACACCACCGTCGCCCCGTTGGCAAACTCCCACTCGTGGCCGTCCAGCACGCCGGTCGGACCGCTTGCCACAGGGTCGACCGGATCGGGACGAGGTAGCAACTCGTCGATGCCCGCCTCCACCGGCGGCGGCTCGCTGCGTGGAACGGCCGCGCTGAAGGCAGCTTCCAGGGCGGCTGTAGTGGGTACGGCGGCGGGGTCGGGACCGACCGCTATCACTAACGGTCCGGCCTGTTCCATCATCCATCTGTAGCGGTCGGTGAGTTCCTCGGCCGTCATCTCATCGAGCAGCGCCGTGAGCCGGTCGTATCTTGCTTGCGGAGCGCTGATATCGCCACCGAACAGGAAGTGCGAGACGTAGCTGTCCGCGTACGCCGGGTCGGGAATCGTGGTAACGCTCTCCAGCCCGTGTTCCAACGCCGCGACCAGTTCATCGCTCGCAATGGACACATCGGTGTCGGTGAAGCCGTACTCTCGGGCCGTCAGCAGTACCGAGAAGTAAGCGGCGGAGGCCGTGTCGAGATTCTCCCCCTGCCAGTTGGTCCCGTAGAAGCGCAGGAGGTATCCGTGATTGAAGGTGCCGAAGTCGGGCTTATCCACCTGGGTCAGTTCACCGCGGTAGTAGGCATCCTCGAGACGGTTCAGGACTATCAGCTGGATGAGCGTCTCCATAAGGCCTAGGCGTTGCCCGTCCACCGTCCCGGACTCGGATGTGGGGATCGGGATGTCGAGTGAGATGTAGGAGAAGCCCTGCCCTTCGTCGGTGACCACGTGGTACGACGGCTCGGGGTCCGGTGTGACTTCGGGTAGCCAGAACGCCGGGGCATCGCCGGCCTGTATCGGCCCGAAGTGCTCCTCCACCAGGGCTTGGAGTTCGTCGATGGGGACGTCTCCGACCGCGACGATGGCCATATTCGACGGGACATACCACGTCTCGTAGAACGCCCTCAGATCAGCTGCCGTCGTTGCCTCGACGGATTCGAACGTGCCGCCCGGCCACCGCCCCTCGTAGGGCGTTCCCTCCGTGTAGATACGGTCGAACTCAGCGCTGACGTACCCGTAGCTGTCCGCAACGCGGAACCGTAGTTCGTCGAGCACGACGCCCCGCTCTGCCACCACCGCCTCCGGGTCGATGGTGGCGGCGTGGGCCATCTGCGACAGAATATGAAGGGCCGTAGCGATGTTCTCGGGCGGATCGGCCGCCACGGTCAGCTCGAAGACAGTCTGGTCGTAACCGACATAGGCGTTGGTGTCGGGACCCAGTTCCGCGCCCAGGCTCCGGATAGTCGCGTTCAGAGACTCAGCGGTGTATGCCTCGGTGCCTTCGAACAGCACATGCTCCAGGAAGTGGGCGTAGCCCTGCCCCGGTTCGGACTCGTTGGCCGACCCGGCCTTCACTACCAGCCGCAGCGTCACGCTCCTGCCCGGACGGTCGTTGTTGCGCAGGTAGTAGGTGAAACCGTTGTCGAGTTCACCGACCAGCACCGAAGGATCGATGGGCAACGTTCGCGGTTCGACCTGCAAGACCCAGCCGATTCGTATCAGATCGGGGTTGGTCAGCGCCCTGCCGTCGGCCTGTAGTACGCCCTTGTTGAGTTCGTAGATCTGGGGCCAGCGGTTCTCGTCGCCAAGTTGGGCCATGGCGATACTGCGCAGAGTGTCGCCCGCCTTCACGGTTACGGTCCGGGGTTCGGGCTCCGGCACGGCCACCGGTTCCGGTACGGGTTCGAGGGCGACGATCCTGCCCCCTCCGCCGACCGGGTAGTCCTGGGCGGTGATCCTTCCGCCCAGATCCTCGGACACGTAGTTGGCGAGGGCCTGCTGGTAGCTGACGCCCAGCTTGGTGAACTCGATGGCCGTGAGCGGGTAGCAGTCCCCACCACCGACGAGGAAGTCGATGGTGGCCAGAGCAACGGGATCACCAGGCACCACCTGGCCGTCGGCGACGATTATCGTGCCGTCGTCGAGCACCACCTCGCGTACCCGGCCGCCGGGGTTCCCGACCAGCGAGCAATCGCCGTCGCGGGCGATTTCCCGGGCGGGTGCGGTCGGATCGTAGGTAAGGGTGAATCCCGAGACCTGTGCGAACTGGCCCCCGGCGCCTGGCAGGCGGTCCAACGCCTGCTCGAGCAGGATGTGGAACACGTCGCGGGGCACCTCGCCCACCACCACGAAGTTGCGGAACGGGGCGATGTCCCACGTGGTGCCTACCGTGATGTCTCCCGGCGGGATCACCGAGTCGTTGCGGATGCCTCCGCCGTTCTGGATTGCCACATCCGGCACAGCGCTACCGAACTCCTCGGCCAGGTTGGTGGCGGCTGCCCGCAGCGCGTCGGCCATCAGGTTGCCCTCGTTGGTCGCCACGGTCCGCACCATCGGCCTGCGTCCGTCCAACTCCACCTCGCTGGTGCCGATGACCTCGGAGCTGATACGGGCGACGGCGGCTGTGAGCGGTTCGATCACGCCGGCCTGCACGCCGGGATCAGGCTCCACGTCGAAACCGACCCCCACGGAGCGGCCTTCGGCGGCGGTGACGTTGCCGTCCGCATCGAAGGTCACGTCGAGTTCCCCGATGCAGCGGTACCCGCCCGGGGCGGTGACCACCGCCACCATCGTCCCTGCGGCGTCCTCGACCATGATCGGGTAGGGCGCCGCGGCGTCCTCGTCGGGCATGCAGGTGTCGCCCTCGTTTCGCAGCAGGTCGTCGCCGCCTCCGGCAATGACCACATCCACGCCGGACAGGCCGGCCACGAGTTCGATCTCCTCCGCGACGTCCTGGAGGTGGCTGACCAGGACGATCTTGTTGACTCCGTCAGCCGCCAGGGCTGCTACCTCGGCTTGGACAGCGGGAAGCACCGGCGAGACCACCACGTTGCGGGGACTCGATATGTTGGGAAGCATCGGCGTGACCGCGCCGATGACTCCGACCCTCTCGCCGCCGGTGACAATCACCGTGCTGCCGCCGATCAGGCCGTCGTCGACCAGCGCCTGCAACTCCGGCTCGGCGGAGAAGTCCAGATTGGCCGACAGGAACGGGATGGCGGGATCGAATCCTTTGATGAATCGGGCCGTGACCTCCGGTCCCATGTCGAAGTCATGATTACCCAGGGCCATCGCGTCGTACACACCGCTCAGGGCGACCGAGTCATACAGGGGCCCTTCCCGCGCCAGCGAAACGCCGAACTCCTGGGAGGCGAGGAAGTTGTCGCCCGAGGTGAGCGTTACCACGCCGCTACCGGATGCCCCGGCCTGCAGCTGTTTCATGAGCGCCACGAAGCGGGCCACTCCCGGATCCGAACCCTCGTCGGGCAGGAGCTTCGACTCACCGTCGTTGTTGTGCAGGATGGTGAGGACGAAGGCGTCGCCGCCTTCCGTGTCCTGGGCAACGGCCGAGACAGGAACCGAGACGAGGATCCCGACCAGCAGCGCCAGCACGCCGAAGAACGCCGATGGGCTCGTGGACCGCCAACTCGTCATGCTCGCTCCTTTGCTCTTCCTACCCGGCTGCTCCGGGGCCACCGGGCAGGGCATCAAAATGTGAAACGGAACAGCGAAATCTTGGCCCACCCAACCTGCAGCACACTCGGCGAGTCATGGATAAGGGGAGGAATCCCACCAGCGGGAGCCGTCGTTTCGTGACCCGAAGCAACTCAGGAGCCCGGAGATCAGGCGCCCTTGCTACCCCCGTGATGTTACTGGTGGTTGCCGGCTGGTTCATAACCGGGTTCGGACACACTGACCGGGCTCTCGACACCCAGCAGTAAGGGGTTCGAGCCGAACGCGATCGCGTTCGGCAAGGACTAGGTATACGGTGCCGGGGGAGTGACGAGCAGCCTGAACCTGCGACCGCGATCACCGTCCCGGTCGGAGTCCCGGGCCGACCGGTCGGGACGGTCCGTAACTCCTGGGTTACCGGTTCTCGTAGTCGGGGTACTTCCTCACGGTCACCGGTTCTCCGGCCGCCTTCCGGGCCCGGTACCACGACCCGAAACTGGTCATCCACTCGTCGGAACGGGCGATGATGGCCTCTTCGTCCAGAAACGTGAACTCTCCCCCTCGCAACAGGAACCTCCCGTCGACCATCGTGTCCTCGACCAGTGTGCCCGCGCACTTGGTGACGATCCAGTAGAGGAGGTTCCCCGCGTTGAGGGGGTAGAGGGTGGTGTTCCGGTGCAGGTCCACCGTGATGATGTCCGCTCGCTTACCGGCCTCGATCGTCCCGATCTTGTCCCCGAGTCGCTGGGCTCGGGCGCTTCCGATCGTGGCCAACTCGATAGGCACCCAGGGTTCGAACTGCCCTTCTTGGTCCGGGGGGATGACGGCATTGACGAGGTACGCCGTGTAGATATTGTCGAACAGGTTGCCGGCCGGCATGTCCGTGCCGAGACCGAGGGTGACACCCGCCGCCCGCAGAGCGGGGACATCGGCAACCGAGCCGTGGTACGTCGCGTTCGACTGCGGGTTGTGCGAGATGGCAACCCCCGCCTCGGCGAAGATCTCCGCCTCCCGGGGGTTCACCTGGTCACAATGGAAGAACAGGGTTCTCTCCTGGAGCAGGCCGTGCTCCTGGAAGTAGCCGACGATCCCTCCCCACGCTGCGAACTGGGCGTCCGACATGTGGCGATCCGCGGCGCTCTCGAGCAGGTGGGTGGCGAATCCCACGTCATAACGCTCGGCAAGTTCCATGCTGCCGAGTAGGAGCCGCTCCGAGCACGAATAGGTGGTGTGGGGGTGGACGGCGACCTGGATCCTCCCGTCCTCGGCGTTGTGATAGTTCTGGATCACCTCCTCGGTCAGGGCGAGGTAACCGTCATCGTCGAGGGCGTCCCCGAGAATGACATTGCTCACGGTCTGGGGATGCATGATGAGTCGCATTCCCGAGGCGACACCCGCCCGGAACGTCCCGTGTGGAAAGGGGAAGGCGCTGGTGATGGTGGTGGTGCCGTGCTTTATGGCATTGCACATGGCGAGCAGGGTCATGTCGTGGGTGCTCTCGTCCGAAGCCCACGTGTAGGCGGGCCAGATGAACTTCTCGAGGCATTCCGAAATGCCGCTGAATTCGAGCGAGGAAGGGTCGATGCCCGGAAGCAGGTTGAAGGCGTAGTTGGCCAGATGGTTGTGGCTGTCGATCAGGCCGGGCATGACCAGCCTCTCGCTGCAGTCCACGACCTCGCCGCCCTGCTTGACGACCTCGTCCTTTGGCGATTCCTCGGGTCCACCCACCGAGTCGATGAGGGGTCCGTCAACGAGCACCCAGCCGCCCTCGACGATGCCAACCGGGTCAGGCGTGGCGATAAGGAACCGGCAGTTGTCGAACAAGATCATGACACGACCTCCCTACCGAACCAGGAACGCAGCCGGGACCACGATTGGCCAAGGATCGGGCAGCCCCGCCGCCTGCTCGGAGTGTACCCGGGGTGGCTTGGGGGCTGCCGTGCTGGGGAACGGCGATCCGCCGTCAGAGGGCGTCCGGAGATCGGGGACTGGAGGGCGACGGCCGAGCCGGCTCGGTGATCCATAGAGCGCTTAAGCCGGTTGCCAGCGGGATGGATGCCAGCCACCATGCCGCCGCCGGGTACCCGCCGGTGCCGGCGGAGAGAAGCGCAACGGTCACGGGCCCCACGGCTGACGCTCCCACGATGACCAGCATGGAGACGCCCTGGATACCTCCGATGTTGGCGAGGCCGAACCAGCGCGGCAATACCGTGGGGACGAGCGGGAAATGTGCTCCGCCGGCGGCGCCGAGGAGGACCGTGTAGACGAATACCTGCCAGCCCGGTTCGAGGTTCCCGACCATCGCCAGGGCACATATCAAGAGAAACATCGAAGCCGCCAGCAGCACCCGGGCGGGGAGTCGGTCAGCCATTGCTCCCACCGCAAGCCCGGCAGCGATCATGCCCATGATCTGGGGCACGAACATCGCCGCGGCCTCGGTGGCCGTCAGGCCGGCTCCGCTGAGGATCGAGATCTGGTGGAAGTTGAGCCCGGTGGACACCATGGCGGCCGTGCCGATGACGCACGACATGAGAACGAACCGGGGTTGGGTGATGGCCTGGCCCCGTGTGTAGGAAATGCGGGCGGCTGCGGCTGCGAAGGCTGTGGAGGCTGGACCCTTGTCGCCGTCGGGCAACTGACCGACGTCGGACGGGCGGTCGACGATGCCGAAGTGCCCGATGGGTATGACCACGAGCCAGACGGCGGCTGCGGCCAGTAGCCATGCGGCACGGACGCCGTAGGTCGCTACGGCCAGCCCCAGGATCAGTGGCGTTAGGCTCATGAGGCCGCTGATGGCCGGGGCTGTCAGCCCGAACACCTGCCCGCGCCGGCGCTCGAACCAGTGGGTGATGGACAGCGAACTGACCAGCGTCAGGGCGCCCTGGCCGAGCCAGCGGATGAGGGTGAATCCAATCGCCAGGGTCACGAAGCCCTGGACGCCCGCCATGACGACCAGACCGATACCGAACGCCAACCCGATCCATCTCATGGCCCTCCGGGTCCCGACTCGGTCGATCCAGCTACCGACCGGCAGCAGGGCGGCGGCGCCCGCGAGGGTGCCGATCAGGTAGGCGGCCGATATCTGGGGCCGACTCAGTCCCAGCTCGGCGATCAACGGGTCGATCGAGACCGACACGCCGATGGTCTGGCCGGGACCGGTCATGGCCCCGGTGATAATCGCCAGCCCCGCGATCCGCCATCCGAGGAACCGCTTGTCAGGTCGGCCAACACCGGATGGAGAATCAGAGGGCATTCAAACCTACGGCAAGAGGGATGCGCAACCGGTTTAGTAGGTCGCGCCACCAAAGCCCAAGTCGACAGGTGCTTGCGGGCCGGGTTGAGTTGTTCAGACCTTGACGATCTCAGCGCTGGCGTGAAGCGCCGCCAACAAGTTTCTCAGGTCTCCCGGGTCTGATGTCAAGAGTGTGCCCTCGTCGCTCGCTGCTGCCACGGCTATCGCAACAGACGCGTCGATGACGTCGCTCGTTCCTGTCTGGCCGCAGAGTTGTCCGGAGGACCGGGCGATCGCCCCGTCGAGAGGAGCCTCGTCGCAGCGCTTCAACACGCGTGAGAGGAGAGCATGCCGGTTCGGATTTCGCCATGCCTGACCGATAGCACCAGCGGGGGCTTGGACCTCATGTCCGTTCTCGAACGCGACTTGCAGCGTCGACATCAAGTCGCGGTCCCCGCGGTCGATAGCAATCAGCGCCCCGGCGTCAAGAACGAACGTCGGCACCGTATACGAGGGCTCTGGCTCGGGCCATTTCTTCTTCGGTGAACGCACCGTTCTCCGTCTGCCACTCGGCGAGCAGCTTGCCCAGGCCTTCCAGAGCCTTGCGCTTCTTTTCGGGATTATTGCGCCAACGGTTTGGATCATGGGCAGTTACCTTGCGTACGTTGTCCAAGGAGGCGGCCAGTTCAGGGTCCATGGGTCCGTCCCCAGGCGCTATGCGCATCACGTAGAGTTGGTCATCAGCCATACAATCAATATACACTATCATCCGGCGATGTTCAATAGGTGTCGGTTCCAGCACCCTCCAGGGATGAGTCCCAATCGCCGTAATTGCCGGCGCGGGATCGGACGAGTACCTCTTTGGCGAAAGCGCCGTCCTCGGCTTCCCATTTGTCGAGGAGTCTGCCTAGCTCCGGTTTGCGTCAACAACCACAATGGGCGCGGCTGGTTTGTAGCGCAAACGGTCCTGATTCAAGGCCTTGGCTCGGGGTGTAGATTGTGCACCACCCGGATTCTGAGGCTGGTTCTACCGTGGAAGGTGCTCGATGACCTTGTTCCCTACCGTCAGCGACGAGCGGCGGCTCGAGATGTTCGCCGACCGATCGGGGCCGGCCCGGGTTCTCATCGACACCGACACCGCCAACGAGGTGGATGACCAGTTCGCTCTCGCCTGGGCGTTGCTATCACCCGACCGCATCGAGATCGAGGCCATCGTTGCCGAGCCGTTCGGCCACCTCCACATGCGGGAGGAGTTGTTGGCCGAGTTGGAGGCTTTCCGGGCCGGGACCACCACCGGCGCGGTGGAGAAGAAGTACGGGGGATGGGTTCGCCACCTCATCTCCCAAGGTATCGAGCCCCAGGATCTCCAGTTGGTGGGTCCGGCCGAGGGCATGGAAAAGTCGTACGAGGAGATCCACCGGGTGCTCGGCAAGCTGGGCATCTCCGGTGACGGCCTGGTATTCCGCGGCTCGGACCGGTACATGCCCGCGCCGGACGTCCCCGTCGAGAGCGAGGGCGCACACCGCATCATCGAGGCGGCGCTCGCCGATGACGAGCGGGTGCTGCATGTCGTGGCCATCGGATGCGTCACCAACGTCACCTCGGCGCTGCTGATGGCGCCCGAGATCGCTTCCCGCATGGTGGTCAACTGGACCTCGGGATATCCCACCTGGGTCGACCTCGACAACACCCCCTCCCTGAACCTGGTGCAGGATCGGCATGGCTCCCGGCTCCTCTTCTCCTCGGGTGTGCCCCTGGTCTACCTCCCCGGCTACCACATCGGCGCCCAGTTGAACTTCTCGCATCCGGAGGCGGAGGCCTGGATCAAGGGCAAGGGAGCGATCGGCGACTACCTCTACCACCTCTACAAGCACAATCCCATCTGGATCCAGCGTGGAGTTGAGCAGTTCCCAGGACAGTCCTGGGTGGTCTGGGACCTGATCAACATCGCCTGGTTGATCGACCGCAGCTGGGTACCGACCCGGACCACCAGGACCCCCCATCTCGACGATGACCTGGTCTGGCAGGCACGACCCGACGGGCCGGTCATGCTGGAGGCGGTGGGCATCGACCGGGACGCCATCTTCCACGATCTGATCGTCAAGCTCGACGATCAGGACCGCATCCTGGCTTCGCGGTGACCCGGAAATCGGAGTCGCGAGGAGTCGAGGACGCATGAGAGCCGCCTGCCTGCTTCCCGAAGGTGGTATCGAGATCCGGGAGCGGCCCCCGCCGTCCCCCGGTCCGGGACAGGTGCTGGTGGCGCCCCGGTTGGTAGGAATCTGCGGCTCGGATCTTCACTACTACAAGGACGGGCGGATCGGCACCTGGCGAGTCCGGCGCCCGCATGTGCTGGGTCACGAGTTCGCCGGCATAGTGACGGGACTCGGTGAGGGAGTGGGGAACACCCGGGTCGGCGATCACATCGCGGTGGAGCCCATCGTGCCCTGCGAGGACTGCGATCCGTGCCGGCGAGGGGTCTACAACCTCTGTCCCCGCATGCGGTTCACAGGGTCGCCCCACACCGACGGCGCCCTGCAGGACCTGGTCGCGGTGCCTGCCCGCGGCGCACATTCGCTCCCGGAGGGGATGGACTTTGCCCTCGGCGCCCTGGTGGAACCGACCTCCATAGCGGTCCACTCGGTGCGGCGCGGCGAGATCCAACCCGGTGAGACGGTGGTGGTGATCGGGGCCGGCCCGATCGGCCTGCTGATCCTGGCGGTGGCCCTAGCCTACGGAGCGGACGCCGTTCACTCAACGGACCTGGACGAGGGCCGTCTGGCGCTGGCGGCGGAGATGGGCGCCGGCAGCACGGTCAACGTAGGGGGGCTTGAGTCACGGGAGATCCTCGACCGGACCGAACCCTCGGGGGCAGATGTCGTGTTCGAGGCGGTCGGAAGCCCGCGCACGCTCGAGACAGCCCTCCGCCTGGTGCGGCCCGGCGGGCGGGTGGTGGCGGTGGGGGTGAACACGGAGGAGCGGATACCGTTCAACCTGTTGCTGGCGCAGGCGATGGAGGCGACCGTCATCCCCGTCTACCTCGGTCGGGACGCCTTCCCGGAGGCCATCTCCCTCCTGGCATCAGGCCGGATCGACGGAACGAGGCTCATCAGCCATCGCTTTCCCCTTGAGCGGGCCTCTGAAGCGATGGACACCGCCCTCAATGGCGCCTCCGGCGCCGTCAAGGTCATGATCGACGTGGCCGACGGCGGGGGAGTGGGCGGCTGATGGCCCGGATGTACTTCGAGGAGGATTCCGACCTCAGCCATGTGGCCGTCCAGACCGTGTGCATAGTGGGGTATGGCAACCAGGGGCGCTCCCAGGCTCTCAACATGCGGGACAGCGGGCTGAGCATCATCGTGGGGAGCCGCCGGGACGAGTCCTACGAGGCGGCCCTGCAGGACGGCTTCGAGGCGCTTCCAGTCGGCGAAGCGGTGTTGCGTTCGGATGTGGTGTTCCTGCTGGTGCCTGATGAGGTCATGCCCCAGGTGTTCGAGCGGGACATCGCTCCGAATCTCGCAGCGGGCAACATGGTGGTGTTCGCCAGCGGCTACAACATCGCCTTCGACCTGATCGAGCCTCCGGCCGATGTGGATGTGGTGATGATCGCTCCCCGCATGATCGGAGCAGGCGTCAGGGACACGTACCTGAGCGGTGAGGGGTTCCCGAGCCTCATCGCCGTCCATCAGGCCGCCACCGGCACGGCCCTCGAGCGGATGCTGGCCCTGTGCGAAGGGATCGGATCCACACGGATGGGGGTGATCGAGTCCAGTTTCCTCGAGGAAGCGACCGTGGACCTGTTTGCCGAGCAGGTCGGGTACCTCTACGCGGTTCGTCGTTACTGCGAGGTGCTGGTAGAGGCCGGTTGCAGCCCCGAAGTTGCGATTCTGGAGTTCTACGCCTCGGGCGAAGGAATCGAGACCGCCAAGGCTTATCGTGACATTGGCCTCTGGGATCAAATCACGCTACATTCCCGCACGAGCCAGTACGGGCAGGAGGTGACCGCTCGGCTGTCCCCCGAGGAGGAGGAAGCCGAGAGGGCAAGGCTCAGAGCCATCATTTCCCACATCCAGGATGGTTCTTTCGCCCGGGAGTGGGCGGCGGAGCAGGGGGCCGGCTTCCCCGAGTTCGGCCGTATCCGGGAGTTGAACATGGCCCATGAGATGAGGATGGCCGAACGGAGGCTGTACGAGGTACTGGGGCGGGTTCCCGGTGGAGGCCCTTCATGAACAATGCAGGGACCACGTAGCGGCGAGAACCGCAGAGTGGGGATCCGGATGTCCTACCGGTAGCTCCCACGTCCGATGATCGGGTGGGGAACGGTCCGGTGGACACGAAGCAAACGAGACAACGAAGCAACAAGGAGGACGCAGGTCTATGCGCACGACTAGAAACATCAAAGGACTGCTACGCCTCGGGGCGTTGCTGTCGGTCATTGCCCTCGTGGCTGCGGCCTGCGGTAGCGAGGACGCCACCCCGGAGACCATAGTTGTCACATCGATCGTGACTGAGGAAGTCGTCGTGACCGAAGAAGTCGTGGTGACCGAGGAAGTGGTTGTCACCGAGGAAGTGGTGGTCACGTCGATCGTGACAGAGACCGTCACCGAGACGGTCGAGGTCGAGGTCGAGGTTCCGGTCGAGGCCGAGCCGATGGGACCCTCCGGGCCGGGCCTACTGGACCTGAGTAACTCCGATCTCGCCGGCAAGTCGTGGGACGAGATCGTGGCCGAGGCAGACGGCACCCGACTCAACTGGTTCATGTGGGGCGGTAGCGCGGTCATCAATGCCTACATCAACGGCTGGGTCAAGGAGCAGGCGGCGGAGCGCTACGGGATCGACCTCAACCAGGTGCGCATCACCGACACCGTCAACGCGGTGGACACGGTCATCAGCGAGACCGAGGCTGGTGAATTCGCCAGCGGCTCGGTGGACATGATCTGGATCAACGGCGAGAACTTCAAGACGATGAAGAACGCCGGACTGCTGTTCTGCGGCTACTGGGACATCATGCCCAGCATGGCCAATGTGGACCAGCAAGCCGGACCCATCGCCTTCGACTTCGGCACCCCGGTGGACCAGTGCGAGGTTCCGTGGAACCAGGCCCAGTCGGCCGTGTTCTACAACAGCGCCCTCGTGCCCGAGCCTCCGGCCGACATGGACGCCCTGCTGGCTCACGCTTGCGCGAACCCGGGAACGTTCACGTACCCGGCCCCGCCTGACTTCACCGGCAGCGTGTTCGTGCGCCACGTGTTCTACAACGAGGCAGACAAGATCCTGCCCGGCGGGCACGCCGACATGGTCGGTATCCCGTTCAACCAGGAACTCTACCTCGAAGTGGCCACTGCCACGTGGGCGACCCTGAACGCGGTCGAGCCTTGCCTGTGGCGCGGTGGGGAGACCTACCCGGTCGACCAGCCCGCCCTCGAGCAGCTGTACGCCAACCAAGAGGTGTCCCACTTCCTGGCCTACGGCCCCGCATCGGCCGGTTCCAAGGTGGACAGCGGGTTGTTCCCCGAGTCAACCCGTACCTACGGTTTGACCAGCGGCCAGATCGGTAACACCAACTTCGTGACCATCCCCTACAACTCGCCCAACAAGGCGGCGGCGTTGGTGGTGGCCGACCTCTTGCTGAGCATCGACGGTCAGTTGGAGAAGGCCTATCCCGACGTCTGGGGCCAGATCAACGTGCTCAACGCGGCGTCGCAGTCGCACTTCGCGGATGTGCCCCGCCACCCGTCGGTGGTCGATCCTGGGGAAATCATCTCGTTGGGTGAACTCCTCGGTGACTGGGTTCCGGCTATCGAGGAAGGTTGGAATACCAACGTAGCCGAGCAATAGACCAGCGGTTCAGCGGTTCGGAGACGGGGGGGGGGGGGGGGGGGGGGGGGGGGGG
>JAGWAN010000044.1:0-9123 GCA_021296345.1 Acidimicrobiia bacterium
GATGGCGATGTGGCGGATCACAGATGCCGGGCCACGGCATCTGGTGTCATCTCCGCTCGATTCAGAACAGCACCTCAACATGCTCGCTAAGGACCCCGGCATGTGCGGGGGATCGACGTCCTCGTCGTTGGACGGCAGGTACGGACCCGATATGGCGGATACATCGATCTCCTGGCCCTCAACGCTGACGGTCACGCCATGTCCTGGAACTCAAGCGTGATCGGACGCCTCGGGACGTTGTTGCCCAAACACTCGACTACGGATCCTGGGTGCAGGATCTCGGCATCGAGGGCCTCGAGCAGATCTATGCCCACCACCATGATGACGAAACTGACCTCGGCGAGGCGTTCGCCGAGCAATTCGACAGCCCGCTGCCGGATGTGGTCAACGCTGACCAGCAGTTCACGATCATCGCGTCCGACCTCGATCCGATGTTAGATCGCATCGTCGAGTTCCTGGCCGAGTCCTACCGCGTACCCATCAACGCCGTGTTCTTCCGTCACTTCAGCGACGGCGATCGTGAATACCTCGCCCGGACATGGCTGCTCGACCCCCAGCCGGCCGGAGACACGACGCAACGGCAATCCCGCCGAAGAGCCGGCCTTGGAACGGCCGAGACTTCTACTGCGTGCTCGACCGGGCCGACCAGCCCGACCGCTGGTCCATGGCCAGAAAGTACGGGCTCCTAAGCGCAGGCGGGGGATCGCGATACTGGAAACCGGTGCGGCATCTCACACCGGGCAAGCGCGTGTTCGCATACGTGGGCGGCGCCGGCTACGTCGGCATAGGCCGGGTCACCGGCGAGATGATGCCTGCTCGCGATGCCAGAGTCGAGGCCGACGGCACGCTCCAGCCGCTCGTCGATCAGCCAGAGTTGAGCACAGAGAAGTGGAACGACGCCGCCTCGGAAGACCCGGAACTAGCTGAGATGGTCGTACCAGTCGAATGGCTCGGAACACGACCCATCGAGGAAGCCATCTGGGAGAAGGGACTCTTCTCCTCACAGCATGTCGCATGCAAACTCCGCGACGAGAACACGATCAGAACAGTCGAGGCCGCATTCGGGCTCGACCCGACAACCGACTGATCGAACATCCCGTAAGAAATTGTCTTCCGGACAAGTGGACTAGGAGGTGGTACGGATGGACCTAGGCAAGCTACAGCGCGCGAACGTCAGGGAGGCATGGCCTCACGAAACGCATAACTTCACGCCTTAGCTCGCATCAAACTTGGACCGACTGTCGGCCGAACTGGGCATCGACAATCTGGAACTTGAAGGAACTGAGGTAAACGTCGGTCCCTTCCGTGCCGACATTGTTGCTCGGATACCGCAAGATGGCTCCGGCGTACTGATCGAGAATCAACTGCAGCACGCCAACCTCCAGCATTTGGGCCAATTACTCGCATATCTCGCTGGCTTGGAGGCCAAGATCGTGATCTGGGTCGCCACCGGCTTCGATGAGCCCCACCTGTCGGCGATCCGCTGGCTCAACAACCACACCACTGACCCGTACGCGTTCTTCGCGGTGCGCATCAGCGTCGTCCGCATTGGGGACTCGCCCCTCGCCCCGGTCTTTGATGTGATCGAGCGCCCCAACGGGTGGGATCGGACTGTCGGGGAGATCACCCGCAGCGGGTCGCTCAGCCCTGTGGGCCAGTTCCGTCGTGACTTCTGGGCGCACTTCGCGAGGGTGCTCCCTGAAGCGCCGGGTCCTCGATCCGGCTACGCGGGGAGCAATGTGTACCACCGGGTGGAGCCAGCAGATCTCTACATCAGCCAGTACCTGGCCCAACACGGTGTGGGTGTATACCTGACCGGAAAGAATGGCAGAGGTGATGCCGATGTCAAGAAGCGGATCGCACAGCACACCGACGGCCTTACAGGGGTGCTCGGAGGAGGGGTGGAGGTCTCAGCCTCTGGGCACAGTTTTCTGGGTACCGACTCCAACGACCGCAACAACCGGGACAAGATGGCGCACTGGCTCGAAGACCAGCGAGCAATCTACGAACGAGTTCTACTACGCGGTCCTGCCGTCCAACAGTGAACCGGCCCGAAACTCAGCCTCGTTTGCACCTGCGCGCCCGCGTATCCATCCCGGTGATGCTTCACGGATCCGCCGTCGCTGACACATCGCACAGACTCGAAGGACCAGAGCCTTGACCGACACGAGCGAACCAACCGAAAGAACCATGGACACGATTCCCATTGAGCGGAACTGGGACATGGACAGCACAACGGTCTCGCTCGGTGTCTGGGGAGGCCAGCCCCCCTTCTCAGAGTTCGCTGCCAAGGGACGCTGTAAACGGTGCTGGGGCTCCCTCAGGGGAAGAACCGATCCAGCAGGTGCCGTCACCGGCATTAGATGCATCGTCTGTGGCGAGCTACTGGAAGGCACCGCTGCCGCCGCAGAGGCCAAGAGGACATCTGAGGAGTCCTTCATCAACGCGTTGAACATGATGTTGGGGCATCAACCCAAGTACGGTGACGGCCCATTCGCTCAGAAGGTCTTTCCGAAGATAGACTGGTTGTCGGAGCAGGAACTGTCGGACCGGGTTGCTCTCAGCAAGAGCCACGACGGCAAGAACCCTAGGGGAAGGCTGACGCGTCATGAGTTCCCTGGAGGCGCACCAGGTTGGTTCTTTCTCCAAGCGAGGGCGCTCCTTGACGGTGTATCCGGTGGTACCGACTATGAGGGGGATTCGATCGCGGACTTTTCCGACTACCAAGTCAACCCTGACGGGTCGGTAACGGTTCGGATCGATGCGCATGCCCTGAGCCAGAACCCACGGCACCAAGAACAGGAGCTTCTTACTAGAGCCGGCTTGCTGCTGCCAAACGAGATGATCGCCGCGTTCGCGTGCGAGTTCGCTCTCAAGGCCATCTCAATGACTTGTACTGACGAAGCGAGAAAGATCCACGACCTGCTGGAGCTATTTGACAACCTCCGAGAGAACAGCCGAGATCGGCTCGAAGCAGACTTCTCAACGATGCAGGACGTCCTGACAGAGCACCGCGGGACCTTCGGAACCTGGCGATTTTCGAGGCCGACGCAGGGACCGATGCTTTCAAGAGAATCACGGGCCCCCAACCCACACAGTTGTTGGCAAAGGCAGCCCGTGTGATCCTTGACGAAGCCGAGTACGTTGGGCCAACGGGAAGCATAACGGTCCAAGCAAACAGGAAGGTCCGTGCAACAGGGGATTAGAGGGAGCATACGTACAAGGTCCACCTCACGGTCAGGGGAGGGGAGTGTCCACCACATCCTTAGCCATGTCCAGCGTTGAGTACCTCCTAGTGTGCCGAGTCTTTGGTTCGCTGTGTTACCGCACCGCTGTAGTCCCCTGATCCGTATGCCTCACCGCTCCCTGCGCCCCGCGGGGACCGAGCGGTTCGTAACGAGGGGTTGTCCGTGTCACAGCCCCGTTGCATACTGGAAAGTAGCCGTAAACACCACCGGTCCGTTTGAGGTACCGATCGGACCGGGGCAGGGATCATGTTGTCGGAGCCGACTCCTTGCGGGAGATGGCGGGACGCGTTCGCAGGCTCGGAGGTGGCGGTCGGGGGTGGGCCCATCGGAGGGATCCGGCCGGGCGTTTTTCGCGTTCTCGGTGCCCTGGGCCTGCCTGGTGGGGTGGTCGGTGCGTTCCGTCCATCTGTAACGAATCCAGGAATCAGGACACTAGGACAGCACCTGCGAACGGGACGGCAGCGACAGGTGCGGTGTTACGCTGGCGCCCCAGCGGGTAATGCGATCATCAAGACGGTGCCTCAGCGAAAGTGAGCACAGTGGAGACACCCGGATCTGATGTGGCGGCAATGTTGCCGGTCCTGCGTGAACATGGATTGCGCGCTGAGATCGCCATTACCTCCGACTTGAGAGAGCATCTCGGATGTCGGCAGATTCGGCTCGAATCCGGTTTCCTTGAGGCGAAGCCTTTCCCGTCTCTGGTGTTCGTTCGCCGAGTCGATCTCGGCGCTGCGCGTTCAACCGAACCATCTCAGGGCGTCGTGAAGTTCTCCCCGCGAAGCTTCTCCCCGGCCACGTATCGTTCTCTGCAGCTAGGAACTCCAGAGTACTACCGAGGATACGAAGGCGAGGGCTCCGGCATCCAAGACAGAGACGAAGCCGTGTATGAGGAGTCACTGCACAGCTTCTTCGGCAAGTACAACCCCGAAGCCGTCACCATGCTCGGAACCTGGTCTCAGACAGTCTCCGCGGGCAAGACGATGCTGACATGCGAGATCACAGTATCGGGTTCGGTGACGTACCAAGTGAACGGCAGTTGGCTCTACTGCACCTCGCTTCACCCCCGGTCAACCTCGGAGCGGGCCCTGATGCAGAGCGAGTTCGATGGGAACTGCATGACGGCTCTCGGCGAGCCATCGACATTCGCACGTGAACTCGGGAGCGCAGCTGCTCAAGTCTCACCAGGGCCAGAGGTGTCGCGTGACGAGTGGTTTCATCAACTGCAGCACCAGATGCTCCGCTCACGGACACCGTTGCAGCGACTCGTGTACGTGTGCCACGGCCCGGTCATATACACCGACCACACCGAGAGCCTCATCGAGGCGGTTCCGCTGCTCTATCGTGCGGCTGCGGTGCCGTTCGTCAAGGGCACCGACTACGCCGATCAAAGGGAGTACCGGTTCGCGGTTAGCACCATCGGCACACCGACCGCGAACCTGCTGACGCTGCCGGCTACAACGCAGATGTGCTCCTTGGCGAGGATCGTGAGCTAAGCGAACGCTATGAACCTGGGCTCAACGGCACGCCCACCAGGCCTTACCCGCGCCCGTGCCTGACACCGGTACACCGTGCTCTCCGACACATCACACCGTACAGAGCCGTCAGAGGACCTGCGTTCGACAAATGTGGAAGGGAGGTGGCCGCCGCGATCCCTTCGGTTCCCTTATAAGGGAGGGCGGTACGAGGCGGGTAGGATCGTCCGCGATGGACAAAGCCAGTATCCCGTCTCGTCGGGACTTGTGGTTGCCAATACTCAGGGCTGTGGTTGCTCTCGGCGGCTCCGGGATCCCCCGAGAGATCGCGGACACAATCATCGACGGCGAAGGGTTCCCCGAGGAACTGGCCACGATCACCTACGGTGAGCACAATCCTGTCTCCGTTCTTCATGACCGGCTGGGGTTCGCACGCATCGACTGCAGACTCATGGGTGTCCTCGAAAGTCCCCGCAGGGGACTGTGGCTGATTACGGATCTTGGCCGCGAACTTGTAGGTCTGTCCGAACCGGAGGCAGGAAAGCCTCAACCAGCTAAACAAGGCAGCGAGCAAGGCCCAGCGAGCGAAATCCAAAGGTGACGTTCTCCCTGAGACAGCACCGGTGGCAGAAGCGGACGAGGACGAGTCTTGGCGTGAAGACCTATGGAAGCGTCTCCACAGGCTGACACCTGACGGGTTCGAAAGGTTCGTAAGACATCTTCTCCGGACCCTGAAGATGGATCTCAAGAGGACCGGCGGAGTCGGAGACAAGGGAATCGACCTAATCGGCACCGCGCCGATCAGTCCTGTGCTCACCGTCACAGTCGCGGTTCAAGCAGAACGGTATGCACCGTCCTCTTCCGTGGGGCGGGCAGAGGTGGCGTTGTTCCAAGCGGATGCTACGGCTCGGGGCGCCGAGTATGGAATTCTCGTTACGACCAGCAGGTTTACCCGGTCAGCGAGGGAGACTGCTCAGGATCGCCGGCCCACGATCACCCTGATTGATGGCGAGCGGCTAGGTGACCTCTGTTTGGGCGAGAAGGTGGGAGTCGTGATCCGCCCTGTGGTTGATCCGGGATTCTTCGACCGTTTTGAGTAGACAGGTGGCTTGATACTGCTAACCCCACTTCTCAGAGACCGCGCGGATAGGCGCTGACCTGGGGAAACGTGGCTTGCGAACAGTACTTGGGCAGCGTCGACGACCAGGGGTTTGTCCGAGCACAGAGCGCACCCGAGCCACTACGACGCGATCGCGACCCGCCCATCCCCGCACGTTGTTAATGTCCCAAACCAATCGATGACTCCACCTCAGTGTCACCACCGAGTGGCATCATGGTCTCCACCGGATGGAGGATTCAATTGGCTGTGGAAATGGCGATCTGGCGAATGACCGACGGCGGTCCGTCTCCCCTGAAGTCGATGCCGCTCGACTCCGAGAGGCGTCTTGAGGAAGTGCTTGCTGAGGACCCGAGCATGAGCGGAATTGACCTGCTCATCATAGGGAGGCAGGTACGGACCAGCTATGGCGGATGCATTGATCTTTTGGCCCTCGATAGTGACGGTCGCGTCCACGTGCTCGAGCTCAAGCGTGATCGGACCCCACGAGACGTTGTTGCCCAAGCGCTCGACTTCGGGTCGTGGGTGCAGGGTCTAGGGCTCGACGACCTTGAGCAGATCTACCGTGACCACCATGATGACGAAACCGACCTCGGCGGGGCCTTCGCCCAGCGATACGATAGCCCGCTACCCAACGTTGTCAATGCCGATCAGCAGTTCACGATCATCGCATCTGAGCTCGATCCGACATCTGATCGTATCGTTGAATTCCTCGCAGAGTTCTACGGCGTGCCCATCAACGCCGTCTTCTTCCGCCACTTCAAAGACGACGACCGTGACTACCTCGCGCGTACGTGGCTGCTAGATCCTCAGCCGACCGAGGCCACCGCCCAGCGACCATCGCGGCGAAAGCGGCGGCCGTGGAACGGCCGGGACTTCTACTGCGTGCTCGGTCGAGTCGATGACCCTTACCGCTGGTCGATAGCAAGAAAGTGCGGGCTACTTAACGCCGGGGGTGGATCGTGGTACTCGAAGCCGCTCCGGAACCTCACGCCAGGCAAACGCGTGTTCGCATATGTGGGCAAAGCCGACTACGGCGGCATAGGCCAGGTCACGCACGAGATGATCCCTGCGCGCGATGCCGAAGTCGAGGTCAACGGACAGGTCCAATCGCTTCTCGATCAGCCAGGACTCAGCGCAGAGTGGAGGGAGAGGGCGGCCTCAGACGACCCGGACCTGACCGACATGGTGGTGCCCATCAAGTGGTTCCCCACACGGTCTATCAACGAGGCGGTATGGGAGAAAGGACTCTTCGCCTCACAGATCACCGTCTGCAAACTGCCCGACGAGCACACGATCAACACGGTCGAGTCGGCGTTCGGACCCGAACCTACCATCGACTGATTGACAAAGCCTCAACCGGATTCGCCTCCCGAACATGATCAGACCAGCGAATTCCGATCACTTACAGCTGCCCGATACCGGTATACCCACACCTCATGCCTGGCAGCATAAGGCCTCGTCTCGGTAATGGTCTCGCCTCATCTTCGAGCTACGACTGCAATCGCCTTCTTGTCAGCCAAAAACGCGAGGATTCGCAGGTGCCAGCCAGTAACGCTGTCGATCAGCGAGATGAACAGCTCAGCCTCGTCCTCCTCGGGTGTCGACGTGACGGCCACGTTCAGCACGGCGTTGCGCAGCGCCTCTAGCTTCTCTTCGTTGTGATTCCAGAACGCCATGACGCTGGCCTTCAGGACGGCCGAGGTAAAGGCCGGATGATCAACGAGGTCTCCGACCTGAAATCCCTCAATACGGTCCTCTAGCCTTGCCAGGCTCCTTGCTAGTGAGTTCAACCAGTCAGTACGCCGTTGCTCGATCTGAGGTCCTATCACGACCCCTATCAGCTCGGCAGCGAAGCCACCAGGATTGGCACGGTGCTCACGGCGGCCTTGGTTAGGCCCAGTACTGTCTCAGCACTTTGTGACTCTGGAACCTGATTGTTTCGGTCGTTGATGTCCCGTGTACGTTCGTGGCCTTTGGGCAGCATCACTCGTCGAGCACTGGCTTTCGGGTCGCTTGTATCGTACCCGAGCGATCCGTAGCCAGGATCCCTGCCTCAGGGGCATTCAAGGCGGGTACGAAGAGGTTACGGAGGAGTCGCCCCTTCAGTTCGGCTTCTTCTCGGTGAACACCGGTCGAGTCATGTCGAGAGCAGGCGGATCGTTGTCGTTAGCCCCGAGATCGCTGGCGCTGAACTTGCTGGGATCGATGAAGGCCTGTCGCATCTCCGCATCATCAGAGGGTGACCATCGTGCAACAGCGATCGACCACAGCGAGTCGATCAGCACACAGGCCGTTGCGAGGATTTTGCTGCTCTCACCGAACCTTATCCAGTGTGTCTCGACACTCCAGTCCCGCACCTTCTCGGACTTGTTAGACCCGACAGGCTGCTTTTGCCAGTTGGTGTGGGTGAGAAACGCGATGCTCGGACCGTAGCCAACGTCCACGAGATCCTCGCCGACCGGGCCGACGCTCAACACAGCGTTGCTCTGCGATACAAGGAGGCCATGCTTGATGGCGTTGAAGGACTGTCTATTCTTGATCCATCGGGCGGCTAACACTTTGAGTATCGCCGCAAGATTGTCGACCACTGCGACGAACTCCGGAGCGTCGTCAGCTACGGGTTGCGCGAGCAACAGGTGACTCACCGTGGACCGCATGTCGTCAACGGTGATGTCGATGACTTGCTTGCGAACTTGGTCTGGCAGGTCTCGGCTCCGATCGGCAAGAGCGACCAGCGGGTCTATCCAATGACGTGCGTCAGCGAGACCTGTGTAGAGCCGGAACAAGGTCTCAAGTGAGTGGTGCAACAGCGAGACCGTCTCGGTCTGGATGTACCACTGAAGCGGGTCGTCGTTTGCTGACGGTGGTTTCGAGGCCTCAGTGTCGCTCTCGACACTCGGAATGATTATGCGGCTGTCATGGAAATCGATACCCGAATCGCACCATTCGAGAAACTGGTCCCGATTCGCGTTCAGGGCAGCGAGAACAGCCAACCGCGTGTTGAAATAGGACCCGATCGAACGGCCACGGAAGAACTGATCGCATGCCGGACGAACCTGTTCCAGGTCGCCGCCATCTGAGTCCTCGTCCGAGCGGTGGCCCCGGGGAGAAGAGGGCTCAAGCATCTACGTCTTGCCTAACCCGTGGCTTCGCGCTGCCATCACGACAGGTCGTAGTTTAGGGAACAGATCGCTGGGGGACGAGGGCTAGCCAGCAGACGAGGTGGACGTCGTCCTCGGTGATCGCGGGTAGGGGTTTGGGGGGTTAGTTGGGTTGGAGTCGC
>JAGWAN010000044.1:9276-35296 GCA_021296345.1 Acidimicrobiia bacterium
CGGCGGCGCGGGGGAGGGTTGGGGGGATGCGGGGTTCGAGGTTGGCGTTGTCGGCTAGGTAGTTCCATTTTTCTACGACATCGGCGCGGGCCGTCGCCCAGGCTTCGAAGGCTTGGCCGTAGGTGTCGTCGTCGAGGACTCTGGGGGTGTCGAGTCCGTGGCGGGGACGGGCACGGTCGAGGCAGGCGAGGGTGTCTACAATCGGGGTGGCTCCGTCGTCGGGTCCGACGTAGCGGAAGAGGGACTGCTTCCAGTCTGCGACGCGTACGCAGAACACGTAGCCGGGTTCCAAGATGCCGGGGGAGGGGATGGCCATTCCGGATCCTGAGCCCCAGGGGAGTTGGTCGATTCGTTCTCGCAGGCCTTGTTCCACGGCCTGGCGGAGTTCTTGGCGGTATTCCTCTCCGGAGAGGGCACCGCGGCTGGTTCCGCCCCGCTCGAACAGGGTTGGGTCTTCGCTGCGGATGCCTGTTTGATCTTGTGGTGGAGGCGTTCTTCTAGGTTCAGCAGGTCGTCGAGGCGGGCGTCTGGGAACACGCAGCGAAAAATGATCTCGCTGTGGAGTGACCCGATGCGGTCGATGCGGCCGTGGCGCTGGACCAGCCGCATCGGGTTCCAGGGCAGGTCGTAGTTGATGATGTGGCCGGCTTGTTGCAGGTTGACGCCTTCGGCCAGCACGTCAGTTGTGACCACGATGTCGTACAGGTCATCATCGAAGCCTTCGGGTGCGTCGGTTGTCTTGGGAGCGAATCCCCACACCACAGTTCTCTTGTCCTGGGTACGAGTCGAGCCGGAGAGCGCAGCGACGCGACCGCGGTAGCTCTGGAGGCGCGGGTCTGTTTCGGTCCCGTCGACGAGGTGCTGGACGATCCAGTCGACCGTGTCGGCGTAGTAGCTGAAGATCAGGACCTTGCGCCGGTTTCGGGTGTCCGCTGGACCTATACCGGATCTCTCGGTTCCTCGGCTATGTCGGCTAGCTGGTCGACGAGTTCAGCCAGGGTGGGGTCGGTGCCACGTGTCACGGTTCGGGCAGTTCGGGCGAACGATCTGAGCAGATCCCGATCCCGTGACACGTGGCGGCGTAGCCGGTCGATGTAGTATTCGTCGGCGTCGTCGACCAGACCGCCGTACTCGTCGAGGTAGCTGTCCACATCGTCGGAGTCGGTGGCCATCCAGTCGGCCAGGGCTCCACCGGTAGCGACCTTCCCGTTGTCCACCAACTTTAGGAACGCGTCGTGGCTGGCGGCCATGCGCTCGCACGTCTGGGCAAACGCATAGGGTGAGGACTCGAACCGTTTCAACATCTCTGATCGCAGCAGGCCGGCCAGCTGGATCTCGTGTGTTTCGAGGTCTTGGTCGAGGCGGTATTGGGAAGGCGCGTAGCGAGCCAGGGTCAGGGATTCGGGATCATCCGGGGGAGTGTCGGCATCGAGTGCTTTCTTGAGCCGGTCGAAGAAGCCGGGCAGTACCGCACCCAGGTCGTAGCTGACCTTAAGTGCCCTAGGGGTCGGGATCGTGATGGCCTGTTCCCGCCCGCCGATGGTCACCGTGTCGTTGGGGTAGTAGCGCTTGACGAACGAACGGGTACGGCGCACTGCCACGGTGTCCAACACGCCGAACAGGTGCTCGGGGGTTAGGTCGTTGGGCTTGAGGGCCATGGCCTTGGCGAAGTGATCCCGCATCGAGGGAATATCTACATCCGCAAACGCAGCGTCGTTACGCATGAAAATAGCCGAGCTGGTGGTACAGATCCCACAAGCTGTTGTTCACCGGCACCTCGAGATCATGACGAACCACCGGCTGCTGGCCCATCGATCACCATCAACATAACCGGGAACGATGAAAGTACTACCTACATACAACTCAGACGCCGCTAACCCATCGTCGGGAACCTGATCCGTCTCTCACGAGGGACCAGCCCAGAACGAACTGTGTTCAATTCACGGAAGGTCTCTTCGGTGCAGAGAACTGGTACCCTGGCGGCACTTGCAGCCCAGAATTAGAGGGTGTAACCCCACAAATTCCCTTCACGAAAGGCAGGAGGTTTGGCTCCGACGCCCACAGCCTCCGAAAATGGATAGATCACTACCTGGCCCTCGCTGTACAGGGCGTGCGTTCCCCCGAGGTCGCAACCAAGATTGATCTGCACATTGAGCGGTTCCGGGCTTACTTCCTCGACCAGTACGGGCACGAACGGATCTCCACCGTTGGCCGCCGCGATGTTGTCGACTGGCAGCGTGATATCATCGAAAGGCTGGCTCCGGCCACTGTCAACAACCATCTAGCGTCGCTGTCGGGTTTCACAACCTGGGTCAGCACACAAGAGCCCGAGCTGTTCGCGACAGGGAATCCGGCCACAGGAGTCCCGACGCTGCCCCTGCCACCGTTGGAACCGCGCAGTCTCACTACGGCACAGGTGAGGTCACTCAAGAACCTGTGCGATCGGCTGGAACGGTACAGCGAACACAAAGGTCGGAGGCGAGAGAGAGGGGACCCACCTCGGCTGCATGGCCACAGCCGACCCGTCCGCGATCGTGCGATCGTGTTTCTGCTGCTGTCTACCGGACTCCGACGCCTCGAACTGGTTCTGCTTGACCTCGATCAGGTCCAGCAGGCCCAGCCAGCACAGTTGCGCGCAGCCCGCCGTGCCCGGATCGCCGGTGTTCGCGGCAAAGGACAAACCCAGCGGACAGTCTTTCTCTCCGTAGACGCCTGCCGCGCGCTAGCCCACTACCTGGAGGCGGAACGACCGTTCGACGCCAACGCGGAGTCGACCGCATTGTTGTTATCCGCAGCTTCCGTGAGCAGCCGCCGCCCCGACGGCCGGCTCTCCGGACGCAGCGTCAACACCATCTCGAACGCGTCAGCCGGCTCCACGACGCAGAACACACCGACCCCGACCGTCACATCAGCCCGCTACGACCCCACGACCTCCGCCACACGTTCGCGTTCCAGTTGGCCCAAGCAACTAACGCCGACGCCTACGAACTGGAACGGCGCCTCGGACACCGATCACAACGGTACATCGCCCAGTACACCAACCCACCTGAACACATAGCCGCCGCATATGTCGAGGATATGTAAGCCAGGTTGCCAGCAACGGTGGGGGTCACCGATTCCACCTAAGGAAGCACCATGAATCCCGCTACCGAGAGGTACAGTGCAAGTCGGCGGGCAGCGGCACCGCAGACAGTGGCTACGTCGATACGGTCACCGGATACTGGTTGCTCGGCTCTGGCCTTAGCGGGGAACTGCAATGAAGGGCATACGAACCATCAAGTCCACTGGAGCAGGAGGTCCAGGACGTGACCATCGTCGATCTCGCTGGGGCTGCTGAGCAGGTCAACGAGTTCTGGGGTCTCTTAGTCGACTACGAACACAGTTGGACCGCTGCTCGCGACATGAAGCGCGAGTGGGATCAGTCTGACCAGAAGAGGCGGCGGCGATTGGCCTACGCTGCCATCGGGCAAGAAAAGACGAAGGCACGCTTCCTTCGCCGTGACTTGCTGCGCCTCCAAGCACTGATCGAAGAGATCGCTAAGCACCTCGACCCGACTCTTGACTACCGCGACGCATTGGCCGATGTTGATTCGGAAGAGGGGATACGCCGAGCGCGAAAGGCAAGCGAGCGTCTCGTCGGACGGATCCAGGACCATCCCGAGCGGGAACGCATATTCGGCCCAGTCGGTCCGGTCCTCAACGCCGACGGACTACATGCATGGGTGTGGAATGCCGCCAGGGACCTTTGGGACGGTGGCCACTACAAAGAGGCCGTCCACGCAGCCGCCACCGCCGTTGAGAGGCAAACCAGTCTCAAGATCGAAACAGATCGTCACGGGGCCAGCCTGTATTCACAGGCATTCCGCGTAAGCGAGAAGAGTCAGACCCATCTCAGGTTCCCCGACATCAAGCCTGGTACGAAGCGATGGACCTCCGCCCACGAGGGGGCCATGTACTTCGGGATGGGCTGCAGTATGGGCATCCGTAATGAGACTGCGCACACGACCGAACCCATTGACGAGCAGATTGGGCTCGAATACCTGGCCGCTTTCAGCGTGCTCGCCAGATGGGTAGAGACCGCGGAAGTCAGCTAGCGGAATGCCTCGGCGATTTGACGACCCAACTGCTGTCGGACTAGTCCGGCTATGACCACTTGGGCAGTGGAATATGGACTAAGAGCGAAGGGGAATGCTCCACTATGGTCACCCTCCTGAACCGAGGGGCATCCTGATCGCTGCTGAGATCATGGCCCAGGTAGGCAAATCACCGCCGAACGCTCCACCAGGGCCCAATTCGCCATCTGCATATTCACACCGAGCCCCAACCCAATCATCACCTGGCAACACCCAACCTCACTCGCCAACTCGTATGAGAATTCGCCAAGTAGCGTGAGAACGGACAACAGGAAGGTTGGCGCCCTTCCGGACCAAAGATCAGGGTGTCCCATAATGCACGTAATGTAAAGTTGGCCTATCGGACTTCAGTCAGGCGGAGGTGTCGACGCCACGAGGCCGGTCCGTTCCAAGAACTCCCCTACATCGAGCAGGAACTCCTCCTCCCACCAGGGAGCGATCAAGGGGGCGTCCCGTCGTTAGCGAGGGGCAGGGAGATCGCCGCGCAGCCCAACACGTTGACCAAGGACGTGTAGCCGCCCAGTACGTCGCCGGTCCAGTGGCGTTTTCCGCCGACCACGATGCCGTCGACCCCGATCGTCTTGCGGCTGTGGCCGACCGTCGGCGTCAGGATCAGGTCGTATTCGGAGAATATCCTCCGGGCGGCCTGGACTATTCCGGCCCTCCATCGCAGCGCCCGCGTGTATTCTTCGGTCGTGGTGCGCATCGCCGTCTCCACGCGCTCCCGGACTTCAGGTCCGTATGGCTTGTCGGGGTCGTCGATCCATTGCCGATGGACGGCGGCTGCCTCGGCGGCGGACAGCGAGACGCGGATCGGATCTGGAACCAAGGCCTGGTTTCGCAGTGGCTCGACCCTCGGGCCGGCCTCCCGGAGCCGCTCACATAACGTTTCGAACGAGGTCCGGGCCTCCCCCGATGTCGGCACCCACTCAAGCCAGGCTACGGGCACGGCGACCCGGATCCGGTCGACCGAGCTCAGCCGACGACCTTGTAGATCCCTGGGGTCGGACCAGGGGTCGCTCCGGTCGAACCCCTTCATGGCCCTGTAAACGAGGCGTGCGTCGGCGCAGGTGGTGGTCAGCGGTCCGACGGTGTCCATCGATCCTGCCAGCGGGAAGATCCCGGTGAGGGGGATCCGTCCGTGGGTGACCTTGAGTCCGACGATTCCACACAGGGCGGCCGGTACCCGTACCGAACCTCCGGTGTCGGTGCCGATGGCGGCCGGGGCCATCCCCGCCGAGACGGCGACGGCCGACCCCCCGGACGACCCGCCCGGCGACAGGTTGCGGTCCCAAGGGTTGCGAACTACCCCGAACCAGGGATTCTCGGAGGAGCCTCCGTAGGCGAACTCGTCCAACCCGGTGCGGCCCATGATGATCGCCCCCGCGGCCTCCAAGCGTTCGACCACGGGGGCCGACACCGCCGCCTGTCTCCGGTAGAAGGCCGACCCGGCGGTCGTCACATGCCCGGCATGATCGATCAGGTCCTTGAGGGCGATCGGGACGCCCGCCAGCGAGCCGGAACGGGACCCGGCATCTACCAAGTCGGCCTGCCGCAGCGCGCCTTCGGGGTCGAGTTCGGTGAAGGCATTGAGGTCCGGGTTCTTCGATTCGGCCACCTCGAGGTAATTCTCGACAACCTCGCGAGCGGTCAATCTGCCGTCTCGGACAGACCTCACGATGGACTCAGCAGTGCCTACCACGGTTGCCCGGCTACCGGAGCAGGTCGGATGTCTCCGCTTAGATCCATGCTCCTAGACCTTATCTCCCCGAACTTGAACAGTTTCCCCCTCCACCTTGCTGTACGAGGTCACGGGTCGGACATATCGGCGCCTTCACTAGAATCGGGCGACGGTTGCGGAGGAGGAATGTGATGCCCAAGCGCCTCACTGTCGAAGAGGTGGCTCAATACCGGCGAGACGGGTACCTCTGCCCGGTCCGGGTGATGGATGAGTCCCGTGCGGCCGGCTACCGGCAGATCCTCGAGCGCTTCGAATCCGAACAGGGCGGGCCGGTGTCCGGGCCTCTTCGCAACAAGTGCCACCTGCTGTTCCGCTGGGTCGACGAGTTGATGCGCAACGAGACGGTGCTCGACGCGGCCGAGGACCTGATCGGCGAGAACATCCTCTGCTGGAACACTCTGTTCTGGATCAAGGAGCCGCAGACCAAGTCCTACGTGTCGTGGCACCAGGACCTCAACTACTGGGGGCTGGACACCGACGACCTGATAACGGTGTGGCTGGCATTGTCACCCGCCACGCCCGAGAGCGGCTGCATGAGCGTTCTGCCGGGGAGCCACCGGGGCGAGTTCATGCCGCATAGCGACAGCTACCAAGAGGACAACATGCTGACCCGCGGCCAGGAGATAACGGTGGAGGTCGACGAGGCCGAGACCGTCTCGATGCCGTTGCGGCCCGGTGAGATCTCTATACACAACGGCCGGTTGGCTCACGCCTCCTCCCCCAACACGTCCGGAGACCGCCGGATCGGGATCTCGTTCCACTACATGCCGACCAGGACTCGCCAGATCATCGGCGACTGGGACAGCGCCGCCCTGGTCCGGGGCGAGGACACCTACCGGCACTTCACCCGCACGCCCAGGCCCACCAGAGACTTCGACCCGGAGACGGTGAAGTTCCACAGTAAGGCCTCGGAAGCGGTGCGCGACATCCTGTTCCACGGGGCCGACAAGGTGCGGCAGACCCTCTGAGCAGGGCCCGCCTGACCGGTTGAACTCAGATGCCAAGACCTGTGATCTGGTCATGTACAAGACTGTGTATACATATTGTATACTTAGACTATGAGCACTACAACAGTTCGGATAGACCGGGAGACTCACGCGCGCCTCGTGCGGATGAGCAAACTGGCCGGTGTGTCTCTCGGAGCGACCATTCGGGACGCCACCGAGGCACTGAGGCGGCAACGGTTCGCCCATCGCGTGGTCGCCGAAGTAGGGGAACTCCGGAACGATCCGGCAGCGTGGTCGTCCTACCTGGAGGAGGCGGAGTCGACCTCGGTTGTCGATGGCCTCGATTGACGAACTCTGGCTCGTCGACTTCGGCAACCCGTATCCCGGAGAGCCGGCATCGCATAGGCCGGCCCTGGTCATCGGTCCGCCGTCTGCGTTCGGCACCGGCTTCCCGTTCGTCATCGTCGTTCCGCTGACTACTACGCATCGGCGCCTCTCTCTCCACGTCGAAGTCGAGCCGACACTCCAGACGGGCCTCGACCGCACAAGCTTCATCCAGTGTGAACTCGTTCGCTCGATCAACCGCAGCCGGCTCGTTCGCCCTCTCGGTGCGGTATCCCCCGACATCAGCCATCAGGTCGCCCGTGTTGTCAGAACGCTCCTGGACTACTGAACGGCCTCCCCGAATCCTGACGCCCGCGGATGGGACCAAGACGCTCTGACCGGATCGACGATCGACCACCGCCCTCGCCCCCGGAGCGGGTGATCCATACCTCGCTAGGCGCCGGGATGGAATGACCAGGGCTCCGGACTAGGAGTCCTCCTGCCAGCGGAGTACGGGGCGGCGGGCGGCGGTAGCCTCGTCGAGACGGCCTATGGGTGCGGTCCAGGGCGCGTGACGCAAGGTGTCGGGATCGCTCTTGGCCTCCTCCGCCACCGCGATGAGGGCATCGACCAGCGCTTCGATCGCCTCGGGGGGCTCGGATTCGGTGGGCTCGATCATCAGGGCCTCTTCGACGATCAACGGGAAGTAGACCGTGGGCGGGTGGAAACCGTGGTCGATCAGGCGCTTGGCGATGTCGTACGTTCGCACCCCTAGCTCCCGGCGCTGGCGGGAGCCCGAGAAGACCACCTCATGCAGCACCGGACGATCGTAGGGCAGGTCGTAATGGCCGTGGAGCAGGGCGCGCACGTAGTTGGCGTTGAGCACGGCCTGGCCTGAGGCGGCACGCAGGCCATCGAGCCCCAGCGCTCGCATGTACGCGTAGGCCCGGACCAGCACGGCGGCGTTGCCCTGGAACTGCTGGAGGCGGCCGATGCTGCGCTCGGGCGCGACCAGACGCACGAACCCGTCATCGCCTTCCTCCACGACCGGCGTGGGCAGGTAAGGGGCCAGCTCCTCGGAGCAACACACGGGTCCGGCGCCCGGGCCACCGCCACCGTGGGGGGTACTGAAGCTCTTGTGAAGGTTGAGGTGGACGACATCGAAACCCAGGTCTCCGAAGCGCACGCGGCCCATAATGGCGTTGAAGTTTGCTCCGTCCCCGTACAGGTACCCGCCGGCTTCGTGGATGAGCCCGGCCACCTCCTCGATCCCACGCTCCCAGAGCCCGAGGGTATTCGGCGCGGTGACCATGACGGCGGCCACGGTCTCGTCAAGCTCTCGCTCGATCGTGGCCCGATCTAGCGAGCCATCGGCGGCGGTCGGGATTTGCGTGACCTTGAATCCGGCCATGGCCGCGGTCGCCGGGTTGGTGCCGTGGGCCGAGTCCGGGACGAGGATGCGGCGGCGGGTTTCGAGCTCTCCCCGATCCTCGAGGGCACGAGCCACCATGAGAACACCCGCCAACTCTCCGTGTGCGCCGGCCGCGGGAGCAAAGCTGACATGTGGAAGGCCGGTGAGCTCTCCCAGACCACTACCCAACTCCAGCTGGATACGGAGCGTGCCCTGGACGTCCTCCTCCGAGGCCTGTGGATGTGCTCGCGCGAACCCGGGCAGGGATGCCACCGTGTCGTTGACCTTCGGGTTGTACTTCATGGTGCAGGAGCCCAACGGGTACGTACCCGAGTCGATGCCGTAGTTCAACGCCGACAGGGCCGTGTAGTAGCGCACCAGCCCTCCCTGGCTGAGCTCGGGCAACCGCACGGAGTCGCGTAGCAGGCGATCGTCCGGCAGAGGGGTCTCCTCCCCCGCCCATGAGGGCACGTCGACCGCACGACGGCCCGGCTCTCCGCGATCGAAGCTGAGCCGCGCGCCGAAGTCCTCTACGCCGGGTCGGGAGCCGCTCACGCCGCTCCCCCGATCTCTGCCAAGGCCCCGATCAACGCGTCTACGTGTGCATCGGGTGTCGCCTCCGTGACGGCGAACAGCAAGGCATCACGTGCCTCGGGCTCCGGCCGCGCCGACACATCAAGACCCGCTCCGATGCCCCGCGCCGCCAGCTGAGCGGCGAGGTCGGCGGCAGGGATGGGCCCTCGGACGAGGAACTCCTGGAACCAGGGCCCGCGTTCTGGTATCTCGTAGCCGGGCAGCATCGCGATGCGCGAGGCGGCGTCGTGGGCCCGCTGGTAGCAGAGCACGGCGGATCCGCGCATCCCGCTCGGGCCGAGCGCCTGGACGGTGATGGTGAAGGCAACCGCTATCAAGGCCTGCGCAGTGGACACGTTCGACGTGGCCCGCTCCCTCCGGATGAACTGCTCGCGGGCCTGCAATGTGAGCACGTACCCGGTGCGCTGCTCTCCCCCACCATTTCCGTCGGCGAGTTCCCTGGTGCGTCCGACGATGCGGCCCGGCATCTGCCTCAAGTACTTCGTGCGCGCCGCGAACAATCCGAGGGACGGTCCGCCGTAGTTCGGAGCGCCTGCCAGATCACGGCCCTCGCCGGTCACGATGTCGGCACCGGCATCGCCCGGCGCTCGCAGCAGGCCCAGCGCGAACGGATCGGCGACCGCCACGAACAAGGCTCCTACACCATGGGCAGCGCCGGCGAGCGGTTCGAGATCCACGATGGTCCCGAGGAAATCCGGCTGCTGGGCTACCAGGCAGGCGTGCTCCTCACGGATCGCATCGGGCGACACGACAGTATCCACGCCCAGCCCGGCGCCGCGCGCGTAGGTGCGAACCACCTCGGCGGTTCCGGGATGGATCGGTTCGAGCAGCGCCACGGCCCTCCGCTTCGTGACGCGGGCCGCCAGCAGGCAAGCCTCGGCGGTGGCGCTGGCCACGTCGTAGAGCCCGGCGTTGGACACGTCCATCCCGGTCAACTCGCAGACTACCGACTGGTACTCGAACGCAGCCTGCAGGGTTCCCTGGCTGATCTCCGGCTGGTACGGCGTGTAGGAGGTGGCGAACTCGGAGCGCCCGGTCAGGTATCCGGTGATCGCCGGGATGGACCGCCGGTACGCTCCCGCGCCGAGAAATTCGGGCCGCGTGGGCGCTGCATTGGCGCCGGCGTGTTCCTCCATCAACGCGATCAGATCCGCCTCCGGTAGCGCCGGGGGGAGGTCGATCGCCGGATCCCGCATAGCTGCCGGCAGGTCGGCGAACAGCGCTCCTACTTCGGGAGCGCCGATCCGCTCCAGCATCCGCGCCCGATCCACATCGGTAGCCGGAATGTACGGATGCGGTGAACCGGAGGACCGCGAGGACATCAGGGTCTCAATGCTCCTCGAGCAACGTCCGGTAAGCGGACGCATCGAGCAAGGTGCCGAGCTGGTCCGCATCGGCCATGCGGACGCGGATCAGCCATCCGTCTCCGTAGGGTGATAGGTTGACCAGCTCCGGCTGGTCCTCGAGATCTCCGTTGGTGGCGACCACCACGCCATCCACCGGGGCGTAGAGGTCGGAGACGGTCTTGGCCGATTCGATCTCGCCGCAAGGCTCACCGGCGGAGACGCTGTCTCCTTCGGACGGAAGGTCGAGGTAAACAACGTCGCCTACCCCGTCCTGTGCGAAGTCCGTGATGCCGATGGTGCCCTGGTCCGGGTCCTCCTCATCACGCCGCAGCCACTCGTGTTCCTCCGTGTAGAGAAGGTCCTCGGGAATCTCGTAATCGGCCTTCATCAATCCCTCCTCGACTTTCGGTAGAACGGACGGCGCACGACTTCGACCGGCAGCATACGGCCGCGTACATCTACCTCGAACCGGGCACCGGTCTGCGCAAGCTCCACAGGAAGGTAGGCCATCCCGATACCGAGACGCAAGCTCGGGCTGAAGCCTCCGCTGGTCAGCCGAGCGACGGATCCCCCGCCATCCGGAGCGTTGACGGCGTAGCCGGTCCGCAGGACGCCGCGCCCGCGCGCCACCAGGTGGGCGAGCCTCCGCTCTCGGGGTCGCTCCCGCGCCTGGACCAGCGCATCGCGCCCCGTAAAGGGCGCTCCGTCATCGAGGGTCACGGCGAAGCCCAAGCCGGCCTCGTAAGGGCTCGTCTCCGCGTCGATGTCGTTGCCGTACAGGGGCAGCGCAGCCTCCAGACGCAGCGTGTCCCGCGCCCCGAGACCCACCGGCGATGCACCGCCTTCGATCAGCGCATCCCAGAGCGCCGCGGCGTGCCCGACCCCGACTATGCACTCGCCGCCGTCCTCGCCGGTATAGCCGGTGCGGGCGAACATGACCGGCCCACCCTCCCAGTCGAACTCAACGCATGAGCGCATCTCGAGCGCCTCGACGCCACTCCCGAGAACGTTGCCGAGAAGCGGCATCGCGTCCGGTCCCTGCACGGCCAGCATCGCGGTCTCCCCGGTGATCTCGGAGGCCGCGTCGCCGAATACGGACCGCAGCCGGCCGAAATCCTGGTCGGCGTTGGATGCGTTGTGGACTATCACCCATCGCTCTCCGGGAAGGCGGTAGATGAACACGTCATCGTCGATGCCTCCGGCCTCGTTGCCGTAGAGCGAGTAGTGAGCCCTGCCTGCTGCCAGCCTGCTCACATCGAAAGTGGTAACGGACCTGAGCAGAGGGGCCGCCTGCGAACCCTGAACCTGAGCCCGACCCAGGTGAGAGACATCGAAGACGCCGACCCCTTCGCGCACGGCGTGGTGCTCGCCGACGATCCCCTGGTACTGGAGCGGCATCTCCCAGCCGGCGAAGGGAGCGAAACGGGCGCCGAGGGCTTCGTGCCGGTCCCGCAGGGCTAGCTGTCTGAGCCCACGTCCGGCGGCGGAACCGCCTCCTCCAGTCACACCCTGACTTTAGGAGGGTACCGAAAAATGTCCAGTTGGTCCGATAGCCGGCCGTAAGACCCCCGGTAAACGCATCGCCGGCCATCCATCCACTTTTTTCTTGGCACCCTTCTAGCCCTGATTATCGTCCACCTTTACCTCATACAGGCTGACCGAAGGCGCCCCGAAGGCGGGCTGCCTCGATGCGGTCATCTCCCCAGCCCATCTCCCGCAATACCAACTCGGTGTGCTCGCCCGCGTCGGGAGCCGGAGCGGTCGGGCGGAGATCGGCGCCTTCCATCTCGAACGGCGTGGCCACCGTCCGGAACGTACCTACGGTGGGGTGCTCGATCTCGGGGAAGAGACCCAGGACCTCGGCCTGCCGGTCTGAAGCAACGTCGCTCAGGCTGGAAGCCGGACCCCAGACCAGGCCGGCCTCATCCAGGATCCTGCCCCACTCCCCCAGCGTCCTGGTCGCGAACGCTCGATCGAGGCGCTCGACTACCAGACCCATGTTCTCACGTCGGGAGTCCGCGTCGGCGAAACGCTCATCCTCGATCATGTCCTCGACACCCAGCGCCTGGCAGAGCGGTGGCCACATCGCGCCCCCGGGCATGGTCAGGAACAGCCACCGATCATCCGACGTGCGGTAGCGATTGTTCAGCGCAGTGACCTCGGACGATCTGGACCGGCGATCCCTGTCCCGTCCGTCCACCAGGGTGGCAGCCAACATACTGGCCATGGTCCAGATCCCCATGGACAGGAGGCTGGTGTCGACCACCTGGCCCCGGCCGGTCCGCTCGGCGGTCCGGAGGCCCACCAGGATCGCCGCCACCATGGCCATGGCGGTCGCGTGATCACCCGGTCCCGTCGGTGGCTTGGGAGCGTCGCCATCGGGCGGGGTCATGGTGTCGATCATGCCGCCGCGGGCGAAGAAGGCGGTCATGTCGAAGCCGGGCCGGTGGGCTTCGGGGCCCCGGCTCCCGTACCCGCTCACCCGAGCCACCACCAGCCTCGGGTTCGCCTCCAGCAGGTGGGAGGGCTCCAGGCCGTACCTCACCAGCCGGTAGTTGAGCATGTTGGTGAGGAACACATCGGCCGAGGCAGCCATCTCCAGCAACGCCTCCCGACCCGCCGCGGTGTCAACCGCCAGCGTTACGGACCGCTTGCCTCGATTGCTCACGGTGAAGGGATAGTCCACGTCGGCAGCAGAGCCGCCGACCTCGGGAGAACGGAGGAAGCCGCGCACCGGATCACCGGTCGGAGGCTCCACCTTGATGACATCGGCGCCCAGATCGGCCAGGACCGCGCCCGCCGCGGGCGCGGCGATCCAGTTGGCCAACTCGACGACCCGTACGTCATCCAGAGGCTTCATGTCTCGCGCATCTCGCAGGTCACAAGCCCGGTCCAGCCAGGCGTCCGATGGGCTGAGCCGACGCCATACGGTTAGGAGATTGCTGAAAAAGACGAGGATGGGTTGGCCCGTGATGCTCTGACCTGGGGCTGCATTGTCGGAAACCGGGCCAACGGGACATGTTTCGGCGCCCTCCTAGGTGACCGAAGCTCCGAACACGTTGCCCACCAGCCGGTCCAGTACCGCATCGAACTCCTCTTGGGACTGGTCCACCGCCAAGCCTTCCAGGAGGGCCCGGCTGAAGCTCGCCACCATGCCGCGTTGCCGGGCCAGGCCCTCGCACGCCTGCGCGTGATCGTAGCCACCGGAAAGGGCCGCGACCCGGACCACGTTGGGATGCTCGACCAGGCGCAGGTAAAGATCCTCCCGGCTGGGGAGGGTCAGCTTGAGCATCACGCCCGAGTCCCCCAACCGGTCCAACCGGTCCAGGATGGCCCGGAGCAGCAGGTCCTCCGCCTCGGCCTTCTCCGGGCTGTTGATGTCGACCTCGGGTTCGAGGATCGGGATCATGCCGGCCGCCAGTATCCGCTCCCCCACCTCGAACTGCTGCTCCACGTTGGCTTCGATGCCGTCCATGTCGGCCATCTTGATGACCGAGCGCATCTTGGTGCCGAAGATCGCGCTCTCCCGACCTTCTTCCAGCAGCTCCTCCAGGCCGGTCATCGGCTTCATGAGCTGGACGCCGTCGCGATCCTCATCCAGACCCTCGTCCACCTTCAGGAAAGGCACCACGCCCTTCTCCCGCCACAGGTAAAGCGCCGCGGGAACGCCGTCGATCCGGCGGCGCATCGTGTCGGCGAACAGGATGGCGCCCAGGATCCGGTCCCCGCCGAATCTTGGGCTGGTGATGATCCGGGTTCGCATATCGTGGATCAGACCGAACATCTCATCGCTGGTCGAGTAGACGTCCTCCGGTACCCCGTACCTCGCCAGCGCCTTGGGTGAGCTACCCCCGCTCTGGTCCAGCGCGGCGATAAACCCTCTCCCTTCCTTAACCTTCTGTAACTGGTTTAAGTTCATATTCTCGTTCCAAGTTGTCCGACTTCTGGGCCGATACCGGCGGGACGATCCGCCCGTGCTCGCCGCTACGTTACTGGTATGAGCAGCGCCTCTCCGCAGCCCTCGAAGATCTCCCGTGCCACCCGGGCTGTGGGCCGCAAGATCGAGGGACAGTTCTCACGACACGGATGGGCCTTCCGGCGGCTGGCCATCTCCCACGCCACGAACGTGGCCGGAGACGCCCTGGTGGCCCTAGCCCTGGCCGACACGCTGTTCTTCTCGGTGCCCACCACCGAGGCTCGGGGCAACGTGGTTGCGTTCCTCCTCCTCACGCTGGCTCCCTTCGCCGTTATCGGACCCCTCCTCGGCTCGATTGTCCACCGGTTACCCCGCAGCCACCGGGCCGGCCTGGCCCTCGGATCATTGGGGCGAGTGGTGCTGGTGGTCGCCATGATGCGGGCGGAGACCGACCTGGTGATGCTGTCGATGGTCTTCGGGATCCTGGTGCTGTCCCGGATCTACGGGATCAGCCGTAGCTCCATCCTGCCCACCGCCCTACCGAATCCGGCCGATCTCGTGGAGGCCAACGCCCGCCTCGCCCGGCTTGGAATTCTCGCCGGAGGCGCCGTCCTCCCGATCGGGCTAGGCGCCATCAACTTGTTGGGGAACATGGCTGCCCTGGTGCTGGCGGCCGGCGTCTTCGCTTGGTCGGGCATTGCCGCTCTGGGTCTGCGGGTCGACCTCCGGCCGGCTGCCGGCGAACCGGGAACGGAGGCGGTCCCGGCCGCCCGCTCCCCCGCCTCCCGGCGGGCGGTCCGGCATGCGCGGATTGCCACCGCCATCGTCCGTCTCCTGAACGGCTACCTCCTACTCCTGGTGGCATTCGTGTTCCGGGACAACGAGGCCGGAATAGTGGGGTTCGGCAGCCTTTTGCTTGCCGCCGGCGCCGGCTTCGGCGTGTCATCGCTCCTGGCTCAGTTCCTGGCTCGGCGCCTTCATGAGGAACCGATGGTGGTGGCGGCCCTGGCCTTGGAGGCAGCCGCAGCATTCATCAGCGCCCACGTGTTCGGCGTGTGGTCGGCGGCGGCCGTGGCGTTCTTCGCCGGGCTCGCCTGGGGAACGGCCAAGTTCGGATACGACGGGCTCCTCCATGCCAGCGTCAGACCCGAGGACCGGGGCCGCACGTTCACCTATTCGGAAACCCTCTTCCAACTCGCATGGGTAGTGGGGGCGGTCATTCCCGTACTGGTACGCATCCCAGCCACGCTCGGGCTGGTCCTGGCCGGATGCGCGGCGCTACTGGCCCAGGTCGTCCTGGTCAGCGCCCTGCTGATCTCGATGGCCGAACCCGCCGACACGGGTCCCTACGGCCTCCACCGATAGCCCTCCTCGCTCCTCGAATATCCGGCGAATCCGCTGGATGGTGTCGGCCTGATCGGGCGGTTGGTCGGGCCGGTACTGCTTGACGCGAGCGAAACGGAGCGCTACCCCGCCCGGATACACCGGGCTCGACTGAACCCCGTCGAAGGCCACCTCGACCACCACCTCCGGATGCAGGTACACCACATGACGTTCCCGGCGATGCTCGATCTCCAGAAACCGCTCGGTCTGCCAGGCCAACATCGCATCGGTCAGGCCCTTGAAGGTCTTGCCCACCATCACGAACTGGTCGCTTTCTGTGTCCCTGGCGCCCAGGTGCAGGTTGGAGAGCCGCCCGGTTCGGCGCCCGTGGCCCCATTCGGCCGCCAGCACCACCAGGTCGAGGTGGTAGGCCGGTTTGACCTTGAGCCAGGCCGATCCCCTCCGACCCGCTTGGTAGGTCGAGCCGATCGCCTTGACCATGATCCCTTCGTGGAGGCTCCGGCGGGCCTCCGACAGGGCGCCCTCCGCCTCCGAAACCCGGTCGGTGACCAACCTGGGTACCAGATACCCGGCAGGGACCAGGTTCTCGAGCATGGCGATACGCCGGCCCAGGGGTAGGTCGATCAAGTCCTCGCCGTCAAGATGCAGGATGTCGAAGAAGTACGGGAACAGCGGTTTCCTGTCGCCGCCCCGTTGGGTACCGAAACGGCTCATGATCTGCTCGAAGCGCTCTGGCAGGCCCTCGAGATCGTGAGCCAGTACCTCCCCGTCGAGCACCACACTCGAGACCGGAAGACCGGACACCGCCTCAGCCACCAGCGGCAGCCGATCCGTGACCTCGTTGAGCCGCCGGCTGAACACCGCCACCCTTGAACCGGCCCGGTGCGCCTGGATGCGGACACCGTCGAGCTTCCACTCCACGGAGGCCCGGCCGGCCGATTCCATCGCATCGGCAGCCGACCCGGAAGTCGACGCCAGCATGGGCCGGACCGGCCGCAAGGGAATGATGCGCATCGCCCTCAGAGCGGCCTCCCCCTCCGTTAGGGCCGGAACGGCGATCGATCCGAGATCTCCCCCGAGCATGGCGGCCCGCCGCACCACCGCGGCATCGATACCCGCCGCCATCGCCACCGCGTCCATCATCAAGCCCTCGAGTGCCCCGTGCCGGAGTTCTCCGGTGAGCAGCCGGCGCAGGTAGTTCTGCTCATCGGGAGTGGCCCTACCGAGTAGGGATCCGAGCAGGGCGGCCCGGCGAGCCTGGGAACCGGAGCCCCTGATCCCCGGGATCATGCCGACCACCCGATCGACCTCCACGATGTCGAGGATCGGTTCCGGCGCGGGATCGACCTTCGACGCCCACAGCGCAGCCGGGCCGACACCGACACGTCCCTGGCGCGGACGGCCGGCCAGAAACCCGACCAGGATCCGTATCTCCTCCGGCTCCGCTCGGTCAAGTAGATCGGCCAGACCTTCCACCTTGGCGCGGCGCGCCCTGGTGCCCGCGATCTTCTGCGACGTCGCAACCACCTCGGCAAGTCTCAACCGTCGCCTCCGATCGCTCCGCGTGCGGCCCTCCGCCGCAGAATTTACTCGTGAAACGCCCGGGCATGACGTAGAGTCCTATTGCAAAGGACGAAACACCATGCCCGCGGCCGGAGAATGAACAATCCCGCTCTGTCGGGCCGGCCAGAATGAACGGGAGGAGCATATGAACCCGCAATCGATGATCGTCGCCATCGGCCTGGTGGCACTCCTGATCGCCTATACGGCCGTCCGCGATTCTGAGGACGGATGGTCGGGCAACGTCGGCCCCCTGAAGTGGTCCTTCTCCGGAAGCTGGTCTTCGAGCATTGCGGTGGTGCTGGCCCTGGTCCTGGTGCTGTTAGGGCTGGGGACCCAGGCCACCCTTCTCGCCTTCGGGATCCTGGCGGTGCTGGCACCCCTGATCTACAAGGGGATGGGTCGATCCGAGGGGGCTTCCAAGCCGGTCTTCTTCATCGTCTCGGCGATCATGACCTGGTCGACGCTGGTCATCCTCTACACAGCCGCCACGGCGGTTCCGTCCCTGGTGAGCACGCTTCCGATCCTGTCCGTCCTGGTTATCGACGCTGCGCTGATCCTCGCCATCCTCGGAGCGGTGATCAACAGCGTTCGCAACCTGGCCGCGGCGGCTTCGGGCGATGGCTCGGAGACCTGGATCCTGCCCTGACGAGGGTACCGAAGATGTCCAGTTGGCTCGTTATTCGCCAATGACACCGCAGGTGGAGGCATCGCGGGCCAACCTAGCCCCGTCTGTTCCAGCACCCTCCTAGCGCGGGTTCAGCTGCCGAAGGGCGAATCCCCGCTACCCAACACCGACACCTGGCGCTGTTTGCCGGACACCGGGCCCGGAAGGATCAGGGCGGACGCCCGAAAGGAACCGGGAACCTCCAGATCGACCACCATGGTCTTGCCGTCGAGCGCACCCCCGCTCCACACGGTCATGGTGCCTCCCCAGCGGTGGCCCGGATGATCAATGGAACCCAGCGAAGCCTCGGCCACATCCAGGATATTCCCGCCCTCGCCGATGACCCGTACGTAACCCTGGTAACTCACCCACGCATCCTTGCCGGTTCCCTCGCAATCGCGCAATCGTACCCACCGCGTGCGATCCTTCCCGCCATTGTCATCCTGTCGCTCCGGCCCGGAGCGAGTCGACCGGCGCCATCCGAGAGGCGCGCAGCGCCGGGTAGAGACCGGCCAGCAACCCCACCAGAGCACCGAGGACCGGCGCCGCGAGAGCGATCCTGGGGTCCATCACAGGAGTCCACGTGCGGAGAGCCGATACCGTGACCACTACCAGGACCCCCGTGCCGGCCCCGATCACACCGCCGAAGAGGCCCACGCCGGTGGACTCCAGGAGGAACTGGTAGGCGATGTGGCGCCTCCCGGCTCCCAGAGCCCTGCGCAGCCCGATCTCCCCGATCCGCTCGAGAACCGAGACGAGGGTCACGTTGGCGATCCCGATGGCGCCCACTAGGAGTGACACCCCTCCCAGCATCAGGAACAGGGCGTTGACGTCTTCCTCAACGTCGGCTCGGACCTCGTCCGGCTCCAGCGGCGCCTGCACCTGAACCGCATCCGGATCATCGGGCGACACGGCGACCGGCGCTTGCGCCGAGATGAGGGAGGCCGCACCGATCTCGGTGTCGATCTGTACCGTGGTGGGTGACTCCAGGTCGTACATCTCCCGGGCAGTTCCCTCGGGGATGATGAGCGCGTTGAGCAACTCCGGCTGGCGCTGCACGTCCTCCAGGATCCCGAGTACCGCGAAGCTGGCGTCTCCTACGAACACGACCGGTTGCTGGTCCACCCGGGTCACGTTGAGGCGCTGGGCCACGCCGGTGCCCAGCACCACCACCCGGTCGGCCCGTTCAGAATGGCCCTGGTCGAACCACCGGCCTGTCGAGAGCTCTCCCCGGGCGGCCGCATAGAGACCGGGCGATGCAGCGATCATCGGCATCTGGAACTCGGTCAAACCCAGGGGATCGTTCACCGGCACCGCCGAGGTCAGCCGACCGCCCAGTTGGACATCCGCCATCGTGCCGGCCGCGACCACCCCGTTGAGCCTGGAGACGCGTTCCTCCGAATCCCACGGCAGAGCCACCTGGGTCTGGCTGGTGCCGAAGAAGCCCCGGTCGTTGGTGACCACCACCGAGGTGGCCGCCAACTCGTCGAAAGCGGTGACGATCTGGGCCCCGGCCGTCTCGGCGATGCCCAGGGTGGCCACCAGTGAGGCGATACCGAGCACCGCACCCATAGCGGTGAGCAGGGAGCGTCCCGGCCGGGTGAAGAGGCCGGCCAGCGCCTCGGCGAACAGGTCCCGAGCCCGGAACCTGGCTCTCAACCGGACGACCGCCATGCCTCAGACCGCAATCGGTTCCGATAGGCGCCCGTCATGCATGCGGACAATCCGTTCCGCCCGGGCGCTCACGGCGTTATCGTGGGTCACCACCAGCAGGGTCAGTCCGTCCGATCTCAGGTCGTCGAACAGCTCCAGTACCGACTCGGTGCTGGCGGAATCGAGATTGCCGGTCGGCTCGTCGCATATCAGGATCGCCGGACGGGTGGCAATGGCCCTCGCAATGGCGACCCGTTGCCGCTCCCCTCCCGAGAGCCGTCCCGGTCGGAAGCCGGCGCGGTGGTCGAGACCCACCCGATCAAGGGCCGCCCTGGCACGCGTCCTGCGCTCCCGGGGAGGCACGCTGTTGTACAGCATCGACATGACGACGTTCTCGGTGACCGTCCGGTGAGCCAGAAGATGGAATGACTGGAAAACGAACCCGATCCTATGGGCCCGCAGACCGGTCCGGGCGCCTTCGGAGAGCTCGGTGACATCCGTGCCCTCGAACCGGTAGGTGCCGGACGTGTGGCGATCCAGCAGGGCGATGATGTTGAGGAGGGTCGACTTCCCGCTACCCGAGGGTCCCACGATTGACAGGTATTCGCCCCGAGTGACCTCCAGGTCGGCATCCCGGAGCGCCCGTACCTCGATATCGCCCGACCTGAACGTCCGGCCTACCCTTACCAGACGGATCAGCTCAGCGGTCACCCGACGCCACTCCTATTACCACCAGATCACCCTCCGCGACCTCACCATCCAACGGCGTGATCTCCACTAGGCCATCCGCCGACAAGCCCGGCTCCACCCGCACGAACCTGGTCGTCCCGTCGGGTTCCCGGACCTCGATCCGGCTCGATCCGTCGGCGGTGGCGGACAGGGCCGCTGCAGGCACGGCTAGCACCTCGCCGGCCGTTCCGCCCACCGGGATCACCACCTTGACGTTGGCGCCGACCAATTCATCGGGTATCCCCTCGGCCACTATCTCGATGTAATAGCGATTGCTCGCGACCCCATTGGTACCGGGACGGTCGGCGACCTGCCGGATCTCGCCGCGGAGCGGCGCTGCCAGCAGGGAGTCCTCGATCAATGCCTCTCCGCCCTCCTTCACGAGGGCTACATCCGTATCGAGCACCGAGCCGCGTGTCGCCAGTTCCGAGCCCGAAACCGTCATGAAGGAGGCGGTCACCGAGCTACCCGTCTCGGCGGTGACCTGATCCACCCGGACCGGCAGGCGTTCCAGAAAGACCAGCTCACCGCCCGGAATCCAGACCCCCGTCCTATTCTCAAGGTCCACCAGGGCGTCGCGAGCCTCCACAACGTCCATCTCGGCCTCCTCGATGCCGGCCCGGGCGTCCTCGATAGCGGACCGGGCATCCTCGATAGCGGACCGGGCATCGTCCAGGACAGCCGAGGCGTTCTCGACCGCCCGCGCCTCGGCAGCCACGTCCGGAGGTGCCAGCAGGTCATCCAGGGCCGACCGAGCCTCCGCAAGGCCGTCTGCGGCGGACCGCATGGCGGCAGCATTCTCGACCGCTCGACGGTCCAGGTCCTCGTAGGCCTCCTCGATACCCCGTTCGGCATCCTCCAGCGCCGACAAGGCGGTATCCACGGCCTGACGGAGGTTTTCCAACTGGTTACCGGTCGGTGGCGCTCCCGTATCGGGATGCACGCCCAACCTGGCGCTGTCCCATCGGATCTCGGCCACCGCGTAGTCGACAGCCGCCCGTTCCCGCTGCGCCTCAACATCGATGATGGCGCGCTCGGCCCCAGCCAGCCTCCGCTCCGCGTCGGCCTGGGCGAAAGCCAACTGCTCCTCCGCCGATGCCTGCGCCGACCGGGCTCGACCGATCACCAGCTCGTCAGGCCCTTCCCGCGCCTCCGCGAGGGTTGCTCGAGCCTGCGAGAGGTCGTAGCGGGCAATGTCCTCCTGCCTGACAGCAGCCGTAAGCCGGGCTTCAGCAGCCTCCAACCGATCCTGGGCAGCCTTCACATCGTCCTCGGCCGATTCCACCGTCTCGGCAGCGGTCTCGAGCCTGTGCAGGTCCTCATCACTGATCCCGTTGGCTTCGTAACCCGCCGCCGTGTACCACGCTTCGACGGCCCTTTCGGTTGCGGGCGTCCACACCTCGTCGGGCTCCTCGGCGAAGTAACCGAGCCTGACCAGGGCCTCCTCCACTTGACGGACATCCGGTCCCTCCGCCTGCGGCAACAGGTCCCGGTAGACGGGAATCCCTCCCCTCAGCAGGAAGACAGGCCGTCCCGAGATCTCGACCGCCACCGCTCCTTCCACCAGCTCGTCTCCTCGCTCTCGGGCAGAGGTGACGATCAGAGTCGAGGGACGTCCGCCCAGCGCGCCGTCGAGCCGGAGCGAAACCGGATCGTCATAGCCGATATCGGCCCTGGTGATGACATCAGCCACCAGCTCTGTGCGCTCCACCTCGACCGTGATCAGGGAAGGCGCGGGCGGCTCCGCCTCGAGCGCCACCTGGGCCGGGGACCGGATGTTGCGAGCGGCCAGCCACCCCAGGCCGGAAGCTACCGAAACGGCCAGCAGCACGGCGCCGACCGCCAGGGCTCGCCTCATCCCGGTATCCCGGTCAACGTGCTCTCCTCACGCCCATGGGGTCGCCGTCAGGTCCGGAGCCCCTCGAGCACATCCCGGTTCTCCCTGACGAAGTCGCCTTCGTATTCCCGGAAGACTTCCATGACCGTGTCGTTCAACTCCTCACCGCATTCGAACGATGCCACCGCTATATCACGTTCCTCCTGCTGGAGAGCCTCCAGGGCCTCCTGATCGATACTCGCCACCGCCTCCTGTCGGGCTTGGTCGAAGAAGTCGGCGATCTCGTCCTCGGAGCGCTCCTCGCCGAATGCCCGGATCTCCTCCTCGCTCATTCCCGCCAACGGGTCGAAGATCACACCCTCCGCACCGACGATCTCCTCCAACCGGCGGCTGAACTCCTCGTTGACCTGCTCGAACATGGCCTCCTGGCTGTCATACGGGAAGCCCCGTTCAGCCATGCAACCCGCCCACACTTCCTCGGCTTCCCGGAAACGGGGATCGGCCTCGACCCGCTGGTTGAGCTCCTCCAGTTGGGGTCCCAGCTCGGTGAAGACCTGGTTCATCGCCCCGAAGACCTCCTCGTAGGCCTTCCCGTTGCAACCGCCACCCCACAGATCGCCGATCGCCTCGGTCTCTCCGAACCCGCCGGGCTCACCGAATGGATCCTCTCCGTAGAGCACCTCGTAGTAGGCGCCCCTCTCCGACTCCGAGAGCGACTCGACGATCTCGGCATTCGGGTCCACCCAATCCTCACCGGATGAGAAGAGATCTTCCTCTCCGAACCAGGTCGTGATCCCGAACCCGCGCTCCCGGGCGAAATCCTCCTGGTTGGAGGCGAAGAAGCCGAAGTCCTGCTGGCGGACCGCCGGGACGTACTCGAACCCTTCCTGGGCCATGCACGAGGCGATGGATTCCTGCACTCGGCGCTCCATGTCCGTAGCGAAGGCCGCATTGGCTTCCGGATCATCGAAACTGAACCCGAGGAAGTCTTCCAGCCTCTCGGGATCGCCCTCCTCCGGGTCGTCCCCGTTCCCGGTGGCCTCGGCCGTTGTCCCGGTGGTAACGCTGCCGTCGGCGGAAGCGGTGTCATCGACGGTGGAACCGACGGCTCCCGAGCCGGGATCCGTCTCCTCCGAGCCTCCGCCACATGCCCCGGCCAGGACGGCTAGCACCGCGATCATGGCCATCCATTTCCTCGTTACGTTCATTTCCAGATCCCCGATCGTCAGTCGTCCCATGTGACGGTGGTCTCATCCGATATCTCGGCCGGCCCGTCATGTACCCAGTTCCCGTTGCGATCCCAGAACACCTTGATGATCTCCACCAACTCGTCGTCGTTGTTGGAGGAGGGGTCATCCGGACCGACATATACGAAGCTCACCCTCCCGCTGTACGGCGTCGTCCGTGTAACGGTGTGAACGGTTACCCCGTCACGGATCACCATCATGACCAGGCGCCGTCTGCCTCTATTGGACCCGACCAGCCGCACTTCGACCTCCACGATTTCCTCGTAGCGTGCATCGATCGGACCATCGATCTCGACCCGATCCGGAACGTCGGTCCATTCAACTTCAACCCAAACTTGATGGGGGCGGGTCTCCAGGAACTCCTGTCCGAGCTCGTCGACCCAGGCAAAGATCCGGTTCTTCCCCGGCCGGGGCCCGTGCGCCAGGCTTGCCTTGATCTGTCCCAGGTAGTTCGTCCGAGGATCCGCCCGATCGATCAGGCAGTCCGCCGACGTGCCCGCGTCCACGCCGTACAACCGGGCATCGGTCACCAGGAAGCAGGTGCCGTCGTACCTGTGGCCGATTCCGGATACGAACATGTCGACCAACAGCCCGCGGTATGGGCTCCCGTCCGGCTTGGTGGCGGTGACAGTGACCACGATCGCCTCGTTGTAGAGGCTCGTGGTGCTGGACACCTCGATGGCAAGCACCAGATGGCGAGCGTCTCCGGCCTCGAGGGTGCCGGCCAGCAGAAGAGCCGCCTCTTCGCGCGTAACCGGACGCACCGCCTCGAAGAGGTCCGTGGCGCCCGGCCACTCGACCCCCAGAGCCGCCAGGCCTGCCACCGCGGTCAAAGCCTCGTCCGACCATCCTTCCAGGTCCGAGTACGGGAGGGCGTCCGGATCGGCATCGCCCGCAATGCCCGCAGCAGCCAGCGTGCGTGACAGGAAGAGCACCATCTGGCGGCGACCCACGAAAGCGTCGGGATCGAAGAGCCCGGGTCGCCTTCCGGTCGTGATCCCCAACTCGTGCAGACGGGCGACGGAACGTTGCCCGTCTGCGTCGAGGCCGGAGAGGTCCTCGAAGGGCGTGGAATCGCCGGCGGGCAGCTCCACACCGAGTGCCTCGGCGGTTCTGATCAGGAAGCGAGCCATCTGGGCACGGGTCAGGTGGTCGCCCGGCGAGTAGGTGGTGGGGCTGGTCCCGGCGGTGATCCCGTAATGGGCTACGCAGTCGATGGCCCGGACCGACTCGTCGCTCAGTTCCTCGATGTCCAGGAACCCGGCTGACGGGATCGTGGTGGGGCAGGCGCCACTCCCCGGCTCCTGCGCCGATGCGGATCCCGCAAGAAGTACCAGGATCGGCATCAGGATACCGAGCGCCACCGGCCGGATCCTGCACTCTCTCACCCTGCGCCATCTAAGCCGGGCGCCGGATTGCTCCGGTCCGGTCGGCATCCTCTCCGTCGGCTCGGACTCCATGCGCCACAGCCTATTGGACATTGGACATTAGCCTTCCCGAAGGAACCCGGAAAGCTTCCCCAAAGAGCTGCCGAAACCCAGGGCTCATCCCCCATGCCGCAGGTGCGGCCCCAACCGGGCGCACCCGTACCTCCGGCTGGTCGGGGAGGGTGCTAGTTCTCGACCAAGTGACGATGCTGGTCGAGTAGCGGCACCACAACGTCAGCTGGCGCGGGTGGTAGGAAGATGAGCACGCGGGACACCCCCAAGGCTTCGTACTCCTTCCACTTCTCCGGATCGGGATCGGTCCCGTAGACGCCGATCTCCACCTCCGACGGATCCCTTCCGGCCTGTTCCATAAGCCCGTGCAAGGTGGCGAGGTCCCGGGCCAGGTTCTGCGGGTGCACAGGCATCCAGCCGTCGCAGTACTCGGCAACCGCCGCGAGCGCCATGGGGCCTCCTCCGCTTCCCATCACGATTGGGGGATGCGGCTTCTGGTAGGGCTTGGGCCACGCCCAACTCTCCTCCAGGTTGATCATCTCCCCCCGGTAGGAAACCCGGTCCTCGGTCCACAGAGCTTTCATCAAGGCGATCTTCTCACGGACCAACTTGTGCCTCGTCCGAGCATCGATGCCGTGGCTGGCCATCTCCTCCCGGTTCCAACCGAACCCGATCCCGAATTCGAACCGTCCTTTGGAGATGACATCCAGCGATACCACCTCCTTGGCCAGCCAGATCGGATCCCGTTGGGCGACCAGGGCGATGCCGGTACCGACCTTCAATCGATCGGTGGTCGCTGCGATAGCAGCCAGCGCCACGAAGGAGTCGTGCGTGTGCCAGTACTCCTCCGGTAGCGGCGGAGCGTCCTTCCGCCCACCCCAAGGCGTGGCCCGGCTGGTCGGGATATGGCTGTGCTCCGCCACCCATAGCGACTCGTAGCCCCGAGCCTCCAACTCCTCCCCCAGCTGAACAGGCTGGATCGAGTAGTCGGTAAGGAATATGTTCACCCCGACGCGCATCCGTGCACACCTCCAACTCGACTCCGATCCCGGACCACGAGGCTAGGGGGGTCAGGATCTGCAAAGTACCCGAAGAGCGCTCCGGGTGCGCAGGGTAGCAACGGCTCGGGAGT
>JAGWAN010000045.1 GCA_021296345.1 Acidimicrobiia bacterium
GTTGCGGAGGTCTCGGAGGTCGCCTGGGCTGCGGTCGTTTCGGGGGTCTCATCGCCACCGCAAGCCGCCGCCAGCAGCCCGAAAGCCGCCAGCACGATCAACAGCCTGGTCTTAACGCGCATGATGTCGGATCCTTTACTTCGGGCCCTGATGTACAGGGACGGGTGGGGTGAACATTCTACGCCTATCGCCCTCCCGGTAGCCAGTGGTCTGTGGCCGGCGAGGCATCGTCGAAAACTGGAGCCTGCTTCGTTCCGGAAGTTAAGTCGTGACTATGACTGATAGCTACCGACTAACAACAACCGACTATTACGAGCCTGAGTCGACCAGGTCCAACGGGGGGCTGTCAGGAGTGTCGACCATATCGAAGATGAGCGTGCCGCCGTCGGGATCGACATCGACCACGATGGTGGTGCCGGGCCGGTAGTCGCCCAACAACACCTGCTCGGCCAACGGATCCTCCAGGTACCGCTGGATGGCCCTGCGCAAGGGACGGGCGCCCAGTTCCCGGTCGTAGCCCACGGAAACCAGGAAGGTCTTGGCGGCGTCGCTGAGCACCAAGTCGAGGGATTGGGTGGCCAGCTGCTCCCGGTCCCGCACCAGCATCAGGTCCACGATCTGCTTGACCTCCTCCCCGGTCAACTGGTGGAAGACAATCACCTCGTCGATCCGGTTGAGGAACTCGGGCCGGAAGTGCTTCTTCAGATTGTCGGTCAGCTTCTCCTTCATCTTCTCATAGCTGACCTCGTCGCTCTCATGCTGGAATCCCACCGACTTCTTGCGCAACGACTCGGACCCGAGGTTGGAGGTCATGATGATCACAGTGTTCTTGAAGTCCACCGCCCGACCCTGAGCATCGGTCAGCCGACCGTCCTCCAGAATCTGGAGAAGCGTGTTGAAGACGTCGGAGTGGGCCTTCTCGATCTCATCGAACAGGACCACCGAGAAGGGCTTGCGGCGCACCGCCTCGGTGAGCTGACCACCCTCGTCGTAACCCACGTAACCGGGTGGCGATCCGACCAGACGGCTCACCGTGTGCTTCTCCATGTACTCGGACATGTCGAGCTGGATGAGAGAATCCTCGTCGCCGAACAGGAACTCCGCCAGCGCCTTTGCGGTCTCGGTCTTTCCCACCCCGGACGGCCCTAGGAAGATGAACGAACCGCTCGGCCGCTTCGGGTCCTTGAGGCCTGCCCTGGTCCGGCGGATGGCCCGACTCACCGCCGAGATCCCGTCGTGCTGCCCGATGATCCGCTTGTGGAGTTCCTCCTCCATGTGGACCAGCCGGGCGGTCTCCTCCTCCGTGAGCCGATGGACCGGGATGCCGGTCCACTGGGCGAGCACATCGGCGATCTCGTCCTCATCAATGAGGGTGTCGTCCACGACGACGGACGACTCGGCCTTGTAACGCGCCCGGTCGGAGATCAGCGCCCGTTCCTGGTCGCGGAGTTGAGCCGCCCGCTCGAACTGCTGCGCGGAGACCGCTTCCATCTTGTCGTTACGCACGGCGCTCAACTGGTCGTCGATCTGGCGGATCTGGGGGCTCGAGGAACTGCGGAAGATACGGTTGCGGCTGCCCGCCTCGTCTATCAGGTCGATGGCCTTGTCGGGGAGGAAGCGATCCGAGATGTACCGGTCGGCAAGGGTGGCGGCCGTCTTCAGCGCGCTATCGGTGAAACGCACCGAGTGATGGGCCTCGTACCGGTCCTTGAGCCCGTGCAGGATCCGGACCGTCTCGGCGACGGAGGGCTCCTCCACATAGATGGGCTGGAACCGGCGCTCGAGGGCGGAGTCCTTCTCCAGGTATTTGCGGTACTCCTCCAGAGTGGTCGCCCCCACCGTCTGCAGCTCGCCCCGGGCAAGCATGGGCTTGAGAATGCTGGCGGCGTCGATGGCGCCCTCCGCCGCCCCCGCACCCACCAGCGTGTGGATCTCGTCGATGAAGAGGACGATATCTCCCCGGTTCTTGATCTCCTTCAGGACCTTCTTCAGGCGCTCCTCGAAGTCGCCGCGATAGCGGGACCCGGCCACCAGTGCGCCCAGGTCGAGGGTGTATATCTGCTTGGTGTTCAGGGTATCGGGGACCTCTCCCGCCACGATCCGCTGGGCCAGGCCCTCCACGATCGCCGTCTTGCCGACCCCGGGCTCACCGATCAGGACCGGATTGTTCTTGGAGCGCCGGGAGAGTATCTGCATGACCCGTTCGATCTCGGGGTAGCGACCAATCACCGGATCGAGCGCATGATCACGGGCCATCTGGGTGAGGTTGCGTCCGAACTGGTCCAGCACGGTGGAGCCCGATTGGGACGAACCCCTTCCGGACGGAGCGGTGCCGGCACGGGCGGGCTCGTCCCCCGAACCGCCGGAGAGGAGCTGGATGATTGTATGGCGCACCCTTGGCAGGTCGGCGCCCAACTTCTCCAGCACCTGGGCGGCCACGCCGTCCCCCTCCCGGATCAGGCCGAGGAGGATGTGCTCGGTACCGATGTAGTTATGTCCCAGCTGCAAGGCCTCCCGCAGGCTCAACTCCAGGACCTTCTTCGCCCGGGGAGTGAACGGGATGTCGCCGGCCGGGGACTGGTGTCCCTGCCCGATGGTCTCCACCACCTGGCTACGCACGGAATCCAGCCGGATGCCGAGGTTCAACAGACCTCGGGCGGCGACCCCCTCGCCCTCGTGAATGAGGCCGAGGAGGATGTGCTCGGTACCTATGTAGTTATGGTTGAGCAGCCGCGCTTCCTCCTGGGCCAGGACCACCACTCTGCGGGCCCTGTCGGTGAAGCGTTCGAACACTGGCGGTAGACCTCCAACTCGGCGGCTCTGGCTATCAGGATACAAGCTTAGAAGAGCTGATCCCGGTAACCGGCGACTATAACGGAAGGCGGTGACAACCCGATGCTGAAGAGTGGCGCAATCCGCTTACCATACGGTGATTTACGGCCAAGAACGGATGCGATGTCCACCGACACCATCAGGAACCTGATCGAGATTCCCGGAGTCTGGGAGCGAATGGAGCGCGTCGAGCAACGGCTGCTCCATGTCTCCCAGGCCGGTGACGGCTTTCTCACCGAGATCGCCCAACACCTGCTGCTTGCGGGAGGCAAGCGATACCGGCCGGTCCTCACCCAGCTGGCCGGTGAGTTCGGGCCCAGCCGCGACCGTCGGCTGATCGAGGCCGGCGCAGCGGTAGAGCTGATCCATATCGGATCCATGTACCACGACGACGTGATGGACGGCGCCGACACCCGGCGCGGCACCGCGTCGGTCAACGCCAGGTGGGACAACTCGCTCGCCATCCTGGCCGGCGACTTCCTCATCGCCAGGGCATCGGAGATCGCTGCTACTTACCTGGGCATGGCATCCGTCGAGCTCCTGGCGCACACCTACCGGGAGTTGGTGACCGGCCAAGCTCTGGAACTCCGGCTCACCGGTGACGTCAGCCACGGACCAGCCGATCATTACCGGGTGATCGGGGGCAAGACCGCCAGCCTCATCAGGACGGCGGCCCGGCTGGGTGCGCTTGCCGCCGATGCCGCGAACGGAACGATCGAGGCGGTGTCCACCGCCACCTGGGAGCTGGGGATGGTCTTCCAGCTGACCGACGACGCCCTCGACCTGGTGTCCACCGAAGAGGAACTCGGTAAGCCGACGGGGAGCGACATCCGTCAGGGCGTATACACGCTTCCGGTTCTCTATGCCCTGGAAGGGTCGTCCGGGAGCCGGATCAGGGCCCTCCTGCAGCAGGAGGGCCCTGTCACCGAGGATGTGGTGGATGAGGTGATCGGACTGGTGATCGAGGGCGGCTACGTGCGACGGGTGCTCGACGAGTGCCGGGACCGGCTCGCCAGTGCCTCAGCCGCCACCGCCGGCCTGCCCGACATCGAGGCCCGGGAGGTCTTCCGGCAGATGGGCGAATTCCTGGTCGATCGGGTGGGATCCGTCCAGGCAGTCTGACGGTCAGTGGACAGTGGACAGTGGACAGTGGACAGTGGACAGTGGACAGTTATAACTCACAGAGCCAGGTAGCAGCGCCAGAGTTCCGGATGGCATCAGGCAACTTCTTGTGACTTCGGACAATCGATCAGCTGCGGGCCAATGAGAACTCGACTCCCACCCAAGTCGCCTACTGGCCACTGACCAAAAGCCACCGGCCGCTAGGCGGATGGGGACTCCGGGCGCAGATGGGGGAAAAGGACCACCTCGCGAAGGTTCCTCTGGCCGGTCAACAGCATCACCAGCCGATCCACACCGATGCCCAGACCTCCCGTGGGGGGCATGCCCAGCTCCAGCGCCTGCAGGAAGCCCTCGTCCACCGGGTGGGCGGTTTGATCCCCGGCCGCTCGGGCTACCGCCTGAGCCTCGAACCGCGCCCGCTGGTCAAGCGGATCGTTGAGCTCCGTGAACGCGTCCACGCACTCGGCGCCGGCGATGTAGAGCTCGAAACGTTCCACCAAGCCTTCGACCGAACGGTGCTGCCGGGCCAGCGGAGATATGTCGACGGGATGGTCGATCACGAAGGTGGGCGCCCACAGTTGCTGCTCCACACGCTGGTCGAACACCTCCTCGACCAGCTTTCCGAATCCCCAATCAGGGTCGGCTTGTAACCCGGCCGCAACGGCCTGGGCTCGTAGCTCGGTGACAGGAGTGGACGGGGTGATGGCGGCGCCCAGCGCCTCGGACACGAGATCGAGCATGGGTACTCGCCGGTAGGGAGGCCGCAGATCGAGCGGGCGGCCCTGGTAGGTGAGTTGGGTGGTGCCGATCACCCGCTCCGCCACAGCGGGGATGACCTCCTCCATCAGGCGCATGATGTCGTGGTAGTCGGCCAGCGCCTGGTAGGCCTCGAGCGTGGTGAACTCGGGGTTGTGCTTAGCGTCGATTCCCTCGTTACGGAAGACCCGACCCAGCTCGAACACGCGCTCCATGCCGCCCACGACCAGCCGCTTGAGGTGCAGCTCGGTGGCGATCCGCAAGTACATCGGTAGCCCTAGCGCGTTGTGGTAGGTCTCGAACGGACGAGCCAGCGCTCCGCCCGCCTGAACCTGCAGCACAGGGGTCTCGACCTCCACGAAACCGCGGTCCTCGAACTGCCTGCGCAATTCGGACACCACCCCGGCCCGGGCTTCGGCGATGCGCCGGGACTCAGGGTTGACCAGCAGGTCCAGCTCGCGGCGGCGGAACCGGACCTCGGTGTCCTTGAGCCCGTGCCACTTGGCCGGCAGCGGCCTCAGGCTCTTGGCCAGCAGTACGAATTCGGCCAGGTGGACGCTCAACTCGCCACGCCGGGTGGTCATCACATCCCCTCGGGCCCAGATCCAATCGCCCTGGTCCAGATCCTCGAAGCCGCCCAGCCCGTCCTCGCCGAGACCCCCGGCCTCCGCGAACAGCTGGATCTGTCCCGAATGGTCCTGGAGCACGCCGAAGATCAGCCGGCCGAGGCGCCTGGTGTTCATGAGGCGTCCGGCCACCCGGACCTCTACCCCGGTCCTGGTGTCCGGATCCAAGCTGCCGTACCGCTCGCGCAGGTCTGCGGCGGCCGCGTCCCGGTCGTATCCCAGCGGGTACGGCTCCACGCCCCGGTCACGCAACCGGGTGACCTTGTCGAGCCGGCGGGAGGTGAGTGGGTGCTCAGCGAGACCGGCTCCCTCGGGAACGTCGCTCTCGGGTGGTGTCTCGGAACCTGCCATCGGTCGGAAAGGCTACTCGCCCGGCAGAAAGCCCTGTGTGGCAAGTTGACTAGTTCGAAGTGGTCACTGGTCAGTGGTCCGTGGTCGGTACCATCCAAAGTTGCAACTAACAACTAACAACTAGAAACTACCAACTAGAGATTCATCTCCCATACGAGCCGGAGCCCTTCAAGTGTGAGGGTGGGGTCGACGGTGCTAACCAACCGCGACATCGGGACGATGACCGAGGCGATCCCGCCGGTGGCCACCGTCGCGACCTTCCCGCCGCCCGCTCCCGCCACCTCTTCGAGGATCCGGGCCAGTATTCCATCGACCAGGCCCGCATAGCCGTACAACAGCCCACTCTGGATCGCTTCCACGGTGCCCCGACCCACCACGGACCGGGGCTCCACCAGGTCCACCCGCCGCAGAGCCGCCGTAGCTGACACCAGCGCATCCATCGAGACTTCGAGCCCGGGAGCGATGGCGCCACCGATGTAAGCGCCACCCCCATCCACCACATCGAACGTCGTGGCGGTTCCGAAGTCCACCACCACCGCAGGGGCGCCGTAACGCTCCCGCGCCGCCACGGAGTTGACCACCCTGTCGGCCCCCACCTCTCGCGGATTGTCGATCTTGATGGCCATACCGGTCCGGACCCCCGGTCCCACCACCAGGACCCGTGATCCGACCAGCTTCTCCAGCGAGGAGCGCAAGGCTGTGGCCACCGGAGGAACCACCGACGACATGGCCGCCCCCTCGAAGTCACCGGCGCGGTAGCCGGTCGGGCCCAGCAAGCCCCGCAACAGGATCGTGAACTCGTCCTCGGTCCGTTCCCGACCGCTCGACACGCGCCACCGGGCAACTATCTCAGGCCCGTCGAACAGGCCGATCACGGTCTGGGTGTTGCCGATGTCGATCGCCAGGAACACGGTCAGGCCTCTCCGCCCGGCGGTTCCGCGCCCTGATCACCAGCGATCATGGTTCACTCCGATCCGTAAATGAGGCTGGGATGACCCAGCCTGACTCCGCGGTCCGCCGACGCACCGCGCCGGTCGGCGACCAGACACACGTTATCGATGATCCGTACCGGACCGAAGCGCGCCGCCGCCACCAGAACCGTCTCGCCCTCGGCCATGGTCGCCCCGGTCATCGTGGAGGCCTCGCACAGCCGCGCGTACTCCAGTGCATCGTCCGGAACCGCACTCCGCACCGCCGCCTCCAGCGCCGTAGCTCTCCGCTCACCCTGGTCGAACCGGTCGGCCGCCCCCATCAGGCCGCGCGACAGGGCCAGAGCCTTGGACCGGCGCCTTCCCAGCAGCACGTTGCGCGACGACAGAGCCAAGCCATCGACCTCCCTCACCAGCGGGCAACCCACCACCTCGACCGGAAAACCCAGGTCCCGGACCACCCGGGTCACCACGGCCAGCTGCTGGGCATCCTTGCGCCCGAAGTAGGCGCGATCGGGCTGCAGGGCGGCCAGCAGCCTGGTCACTACGGTGGCCACCCCCGTCATGTGACCGGGGCGGAACTCCCCCTCCAGCCGCTCTCCGATGCCGGCCACCGTCACCCCGGTCAGGGGAGGGCTCGGAAACATCTCCTCCGGACCGGGTACGACCATCAGGTCCACCCCGCAGGCTTCGGCGAGCGCCAGGTCACGGTCGTGGTCGGCCGGATAGCGAGCCAGATCGGCGGGGTCGTCGAACTGCAACGGGTTTACGTAGAGCGTTGCCATGGTCAGATCGCACTCCGCCGCGGAACGCTCCATCAGCGAGAGGTGGCCCTCGTGGAGAAAGCCCATGGTCGGCACGAGTCCCACCACGCCGCGGGCCTGCCCCCTGGCCTCCGCCGTCGTGGTCACCACCCTCAGAACGGCCCCCCTCCCTCGGTGGCCGGACCCCGCGACGGAGAGGCTCCCGGCGGTCGGCCGGCCAGTCGGAGGATCTCCTCCACCTCGACCTTCCCGGCCAGCTGGGCGGTCAGCCTGGTCAGGACCCGGAAGGCTTCCGATGCGGCCGGGGCGTGGCGGTCCACCGCCTCGATCTGGCGCCGGACGGTCCCGAGATCACCCCGTGAGATCGGCCCGGTCAACGACTCCCGGAATCCCAGGTCGAAGGCGTTGGCAACCGCCTGCTCAACCATGGGACGGGCCGCAGCCGGGTCTACGTCTGCCTCCCTGAACATGTACTCCGCCACGCAGAGCGCCGCCGCGACGTAGTTGGCGGCCACCCCGCCGGCCGCGTGGTAAAGGGCCTTGCGATCATCCGCCACCCGGATGGGTCGGCAGCCCATCGACCTGGCGAAGGATTCCAGCTCCGTGGCCCAATCCTCGGCCGCGGTTATCCCGACGTAGGCGCCCGGCAGGGCGCGCGATCCGGCATTCCAGCCGGCCAGGGTCTGCAGCGGGTGAAAGCTACCGGTCGCCAGACCGGCATCTCGTAACGGGTCCAGCGCTCGGACCGATGTGAGGCCGGAGAGATGGATGGCGCCGCGTACCCGACCCGCCAGCGGAGACAGGGTTACGGCGACCTCGGCCAGGGCATCGTCCCGGACCGCCACCACCAGCAGATCGGACTCCGGCAACGGCTCGCCGATGAGCCGGAGCCGGACTCCTAGCCGGTCGGCCAGCTGCTGGTTGCGGGTATGGCGGCCGAACAGGCCCACCAACTCATGACCGGCGGTTCGAGCAGCCACCGCCAGCGATCCGCCGGCCCGTCCCGGGCCTACCACGGCGATCTTCATTCATGCTCCTGGTTGCGGTCCGGGTGGTCCGGTACCGATCCGTGGCCTAGATTAGACGTCACCGTTGCTCGCAGCCTTCCACAGCCGGGCCGCGTGACCGGGCCGACGCTCAGACGGCTACCGGGGCCCGGATGGCCGGATGGGGGTCGTAGCCGGTCACCCTAATGTCCTCGTAGCTGTAGGAGAACAGATCCGTTCGGTCGGGAAGGACCACCGTGGGGAGGGGCCTGGGTCGCCGCCGCAGCTGCAGATCGGCCTGCTCGAGATGGTTCCTGTACAGGTGAACATCGCCGAAGGTGTGGACGAACTCTCCCGGGAGGAGACCGGTCGCCCTGGCCACCATCATCAGGAGCAGGGCGTACGAAGCGATGTTGAAGGGCACTCCGAGGAAGATGTCGGCGCTGCGCTGGTAGAGCTGGAGGCTCAGGCGACCGTGGGTCACGTAGAACTGGAACATCACGTGGCACGGCGGGAGCGCCATGTCCGGCAGGTCGGACACGTTCCAGGCCGAGACCACCAGCCGCCTGGAATCGGGGTCGGTCCGGATCCGGTCCACCACGTCGGCCAGCTGGTCGATGGTGCGGCCGTCGGCCCCCGTCCAACTCCGCCACTGCACGCCGTAGACAGGACCCAGGTCGCCGGTGGCAGGGTCGGCCCAGGCGTCCCATATGGACACCCCGTTCTGCTGCAGATACCGGACGTTGGAGTCGCCGGCCAGGAACCACAGGAGCTCGTGGATCACCGAGCGCAGGTGTACCTTCTTGGTGGTGAGCAGCGGGAAGCCCTCGTCGAGGTCGAAGCGAAGCTGGCGTCCGAAGAGGCTGTAGGTGCCGACGCCGGTCCGGTCCTCCTTCAGGGTTCCCTCGTACCTGACCTCTTCCAGCAGGCTCAGATACTGCTGCATCGCCTACCGGTGCCGCATGTCACAAACACGAGCCAAAGTTAATCGGATCGTCGGTCCGATCCACGGAAATAGCGCCGCACTCTTCTACTCCTTCTTTGGTTCTGCTCCTCTGCCGAGCGAACGCCGCGTCTCTTGGGCGTAGGGGGTTGTTTGTGTCACACCCCCGTCGCATACTGCCAGCCATCCGTCAACACCGCCCGTACGTTTTCTCAACGCCGACTGGGACCAGGCAGGGACCACATTGTCGACAGTCCCTCGTCTCGAGACAGAGAAGAGGGTTCGGCGGGACGCGTTCATCAGACCCCCGTCGCTTGGAACCACTCGTCTAGCCCTGACGTTTCATGCTTCCGACCACGCCGACGTACTTGGGCACTTCAAAACTCATGAATCGATGCCGGCCGCTTCTCCACCAGGCGCGGGAGGTCACGCCGGGCGACAACGCAGCCACCAAACAGCTATAACCCCAGTTCAGGAGCGCAAGACCCGCACTCGATTCAACCGGCACACCCGCGATCCATGAAGAAATTGGGGCTAGCAGTCACCTGACGCCACCATCACGAACCGCCCGCCATCCTCTCACCCGTGAGGTGCTGGACCGCGTCATCCATGTGGGCCGTTATCGCCCTAGACACCTCATCACGGTCACCTGCTCGCAGGGCCGTCAGGATTCTCCGATGTTCTTCCACCAGATGAGTACCCTCCGTGTAGGCGCCTTCCAACCGGTGGAGACAGATGGCTGTCTCCACCAGCAATGTCGTAAACATTCTCGTCAACCTGGGACTGCCCGCTGCCTCGACAAGGCGCTCGTGGAAATGGCGGTCGGCCTCCAGGGTCGACCGGAGGTCCGACTCTGCAGCGGCCTCCTCCAAACACCCCAGAGCAGCTTCTAGGACATCCCAGCACACAGCATCGGATGCCTGCATGATCGCCTCGGCTGCAGCTGCCTCGCACGCGGTCCGGGCGAGATATACGTCCAATACGTCTTCGCTCGTCAACTCCCTGATGAACACACCACGCCTCTTGTTGACAGCCAGACCCTCCTGGATCAAGCGCTGCAAAGCCTCACGCACCGGAGCTCGGCTTACTCCTAGTTGTTCAGCGAGACGGGTCTCCACCATCCGCGTGCCCGGTGAGAGCGTTCCATCACGAATCGCCTCGCGAATCCTGCGGGCGATAATGAGGGCGGTGGGCACCCGGGCAATAGGCTCCAACTGGTCCAGGCCCGATGCTCGCCCATCATGATGAGCAGACGGACGTGGTGATGGTGTCATTGTCTCGGCTTAGCCCTTCACCCAACTCCCGGAGTACTGCCCCAGACGACTGTAGCCGGTATTTCGAATACTGTCGATTGTCGACGACTCTACAATGGACCGAATGATTGCCGAAACCGCTTGATAAGCAACGCATGACTGTCCACGTTCCCGGATCGCGTCCCGCCCTTGTGGTTATCGGTGCACTCAACGGACGCCTCCCACCTGGGCTGGAAACAGTCGCGGATCGGGTGGCAGTTCAGAGCGTCAGTACGGCATCAGAATTGGCGACAGTGCTCCCCGATGCGTCGATAGTACTTCTGTGGGAGTTCGATTCGACACTCCTCCGGGAACATTTCGACCGTGCCCCGGCCCTCAGGTGGGTGCATGTCGCCGGAGCAGGGGTAGACGCTGTGATGACGGCCGAGATAGCGTCCAGCGATGTTGTTGTCACCAACGCACGTGGGGTATTCAATCGATCCATCGCAGAGACAGTTGTCGCGATGATGCTCGTGTTCGTCAAAGACATGCTCACGACCATGGCTCTTCAGGCACAGCGGACCTGGCTTCACAGGGATACCGAAATGCTGGCAGGCCAGACCGCCTTGATCGTCGGCGCCGGCGAGATAGGACGGGCGATCGGGCGGTCTCTGGAAGCGCTTGGAGTAGACGTGACCGGGGTCGCGACATCCGAGAGGTATGACGAGGATCTCGGACTGGTTCGTTCTGCCGAGGATCTTGATTCCTTGCTGCCCCGAGCCGACTTCGTCATTCTGGTGCTACCGCTGACCGACCTAACCAGGGGAATCATCGGCCCCGAGCAACTGGCGCTCATGAAAACAACAGCACGCCTGATCAACGTGGGCCGAGGCCAACTGGTCGACGAGCCTGCTCTGATAGCCGCTCTCCGGTCCGGGTCGATAGCGGGCGCTGGGCTAGACGTCTTCCAAACGGAGCCTTTGCCGTCGGCTAGCCCCCTATGGGCGATGCCCAACGTGATTGTCTCTCCTCATATGTCTGCAGACTTCCACGGCTGGCTCCAAGCGCTAGCAAACCAGTTCTTCGATAACCTCGATCGGTGGCTGGACGGTCAGCCCCTCCGCAACGTGGTCGACAAGAAACTGGGATACGTTCCCGGTAACCCCACACAAGTGGCCTGAACCTCGCGGACCGGATCAAGTCTTTTCTTTCTCGAGACACCAACTCCGTCGAAGCTCACCGGGGCCTTCCCCTCATGCGGTCCGCGATGCCGTTACCTCGGCAACCGATTCCTCGAATATCCCCGCTGCTTCCTTGACCTGGGCTTTCGAGACTATCAAGGGGGGCAGCCATCGCACCACTTGGCCGAACGCGCCGCACGGGAGCAGCAATAACCCACGGCGTTCGCACCGGTACCGCACGGAGGTAGCAGTCTTTCCATCGGGCGTACCGTCAGGTCGGGAAAACTCCGTCCCGATCATCAGGCCCCTTCCCCTCACGTCGCCGATGGCGTCGTGCAAATTCGCCACGTCCCGGAGTTGTTCGAGCAGCCGAGCACCGACTACCGCCGCGTTCTCAACCAGTCGTTCGCGCTGAATGACATCGAGAGTTGCCAGCGCGGCAGCACACCCAACCGCGTTCCCGCCGTAAGTACCGCCTTGCGATCCGGGCCACGCCTTCTCCATCAAATGCCGGTTCGCCGCCATCGCGGCCAGCGGCATGCCGGAAGCCAATCCTTTTGCCATGATGACCACATCAGGTATCACCCCCGAACAGTCATGACCCCAGAAACTCCCGGTGCGCCCAAACCCGGCCTGCACCTCATCTACGATCAGCAGGATTCCGTGCTGGTCGCACCGCTCCCGGAGTCCCTGGAGAAAACTATGCGGCGCAGGCACGAAACCACCCTCACCCAGTAGGGGCTCCACAACCATGGCAGCGGTATCGTTGGGGGCTGTCTGGGTAGCAAGCAGGAAGTCCAACTCCCCTAGGCAGAAATCCACCGCCTCCTCGATGTCCCAGCCATAGCGGTATGCATATGGGAACGGTGCCACGAACACTCCGGCCATCAGGGGCTGGAGCCCGTCTCCGTAACCGGTCTTCGAGGTGGTCATCGATAGCGAGGCGGTCGTTCGTCCGTGGAACCCGCCGTGGAAAACGATCAGATTCGACTTGCCGGTCGCGTGGCGGGCCAGACGGACCGAGGCTTCGACGGCTTCGGTTCCCGCACTGACGTAGAACAGGCTGTCGATCTCGCCTGGAAGTACCTCAGTCAAGCGGAATGCGAGTTCCTCAAGAAGCGGATGGAGGACGGTAGTGTACTGTCCATGGATCAGCGTTCCGGCCTGTTTCCGAATCGCCTCGACAACCTTCGGATGGCAGTGTCCGGTGCTGGTAACTCCGATACCGGAAGTGAAGTCGAGGTAACGCCTACCTTCGGGATCGATGATGTAAATACCCTCCCCACGAGCAGCGTGTACGGCGGTAGCACGCTCGAGGAGAGGAGATAGGTGGCGAGGTTCTGCATGCGGCATGTCCTACTCCGATGTCGATTGTCGACAAGATACGGGACTCTACCCTCTCCGCCGGACGTAGGACGCCCGTGATCCACCCGCAGGCAACCACCTCGCATTCCCAAAGGATCTGATCGCGATGCGGTTCGCTCTCAATGTTCCGAATTTCGGTGCTCTCTCGAATCCCAGGACCTTGATCGACCTGGCGGTCGCTGCCGAGCGGTCCGGCTGGGATGGCTTCTTCCTTTGGGACCACATCCTTCTGTGGGACCGGAACCCTATTGCCGATCCTTGGATAGCACTGGCCGCGATCGCCGTCCGTACCGAGCGGATCCGGATCGGTCCGATGGTGACTCCCGTCGCCCGTCGGCGACCCTGGAAGGTCGCTCGGGAAACAACCTCGCTCGATCACCTGTGCGATGGGCGGTTGATCTTCGGTGCGGGCCTTGGTAACCCTGCTGATGCGGAGTTCGAAGCGTTCGGCGAGAATCCGGACGCTCGAGTTCGGGCGGCCAAGCTGGACGAAGGCCTCGAGATCATCGCCGGCATGTGGAGGGGCGAACCCTACGAGTACGAGGGCGAGTGCCACCGGATTGAGCCGTACTCGTTCTTGCCGCGTCCTGTCCAAGAGCCTCGTGTTCCCGTGTGGATCGCCGGGAAGTGGCCGAACCGAGTGCCGTTCCGGCGAGCTGCGCGCTGGGACGGAGCCTTTCCCATGAGAGCCGATGACGAACAGATGACCCCGGCCGATGTGCGCGAGGTTGTGAGCTACCTGAACAGATACCGCGGCCGCGGCAGGCCTTTCGACGTGTCCATCTTCTTGGAAGGCATGGTCGACCGTAGCGGCCTGGAACCTGCGCTGATCGAGAGGTTCGCCCAGGCAGGAGTGACCTGGTTGCACGACGGCCCGGGCTTCGACGATGCGACTGACGCAGGTGTTGACACCTTCCGTCACCATGTCCGGAAAGGGCCACCGAGGATCTCCTGAAACAACTGGATGCAGTGTCTCGCCACGACCTTGGCGGATCGGAACCAGGGTGAGTGATTCCACGCCTGACAGTTGCGTCTCATGGTTGCTGCCGGTAGAGTCCGACGCGCGTATTGTCGACAATAGACGATCAGCGAAAATCGGCTGAGAGTCTGTCACGAGTGAGCACGGAGGAGATGGCACTGTGACACTGACGCCTGTGAAAGCCCCGCCGCCACGCGGCGATTTCGTCCACAGCACGCCAGAAGAGCGGGAGCGGCGCCTCAGCCTACTACGGGAGGGAATGGCGCAACAGGGCCTCGCTGCTCTGGTGGTTTGCGGTCGAGACGACATCCGGTTCCGGGGACGGACATTCTGGGTATCAGACGTGTGGCAACTACTCGCCGACACGCATGTAGTGATCCTCCCGGAGGGGGATCCCATCTTCATCGGAGGCCAGGTGTTCGGCCTCGAGCAAGCAGAACAGGCTCTCTGGCCGGGTGAGTTTAGGGTGAGCGGCCTGTCGGGCACCGAGATTTCTGACGTGCTCAGTTCGAACGGCCTGAGCAGCGCGGCGGTCGGAATCACCGGCCTCTCGGATGCCTCGTTCGCGTCCTGGCACCTGCAGCAGATCAAGGACGCCCTCCCTGAACTGGAGATTCACGACGCGACCCAACTGTTCGAGGACGCCCGACATACCAACAGCGAAGAGGAACTGTATTACCTGCGTGTCACGTCGGAACTCTTCAACGATATCTACGAAGTCCTAGAACCGAGGATCCGCCCGGGCATGACCGAGATCGAGCTCGCCGCCGAATCCCACAAGGTGTCCCGTGAGTTCGGCCTGCGCGACCCGATGGTTCTCATGCAGACGTCGCCTTACGGACCGCTCAGCTTCGGCACCACCAAGGTAATCGAGAAGGGCGACATCGTAACCCTATGGATCGAGTCGGCCGGTCCTACGGGCTACTGGCTGGAGTACCGGCGTTGCTATAGCTTCGGTCCGCCTGCCCCGGACGCCCAAGAATTCTGGGATCTCTCGGTGAACTCGCTCAACGCCGGGCTCGCAGCCATGAGGCCGGGTGCGATGGCCTCGGCCTTCGTGGAGGGTGTCCATAACTACCTGGTGGAGAATTCCGAATACCACCTAGGTTATACCCACGCCTCCAACCCGCACTCCATGTTCAGCCTGCACGGGATCGATTGCGATGCCATCAAGGGAGTATGGGTTCCGGGCAACGACCGGGTCTTGAAGGACACGGAGGTCGTGAACATCCATCCGACGGTCGAGTTCAAGGACCACGCCACGTTCGAGAAGTACAGCTGGCTCGGGATCACGGACAACGCCCTGGTAACTGAGGAGGGTGGGGTCCTGATGACGCATTCTCCCGGGCTGCCCGACGGCTTCAAGCAGCTGTGAGACCACCCTTCGGCACGCGATATTAGGAGGCCCGCCATAATGCGTTTGGAGAACCGCACTGCGATTGTCACGGGAGCTGCATCGGGTATCGGGCGAGCCATCGCCCGGCGTTTCGCTAGAGAGGGCGCCTCTGTCGTCGTAAGCGACATCCGGGAGACGCCGATCTGGGCTCCTGAAGGCGATGACCTGCCCACGGTCGACGCCATCCTGGCTCAAGGTGGACTGGCCGAATACGTCCAGACAGATGTGAGCAGTTGGGACAGTGTGGACGCTCTCGTCAGCGGCGCGGTCGAGAAGTACGGGCGCCTCGATGTCATGGTGAACAGCGCAGCTGTCTTCGAATCCACCAACATCCTGGACACCACCGCGGAAAACTGGAACGAAGTTATGGCCGTCAATCTCGGTGGCCAGTTCTTCTGCTGCAAGCGGGCAATCATGCAGATGATTGATCAGGAAGAGATCGGCGAGGTAAGGGGACGGATCGTGAATCTATCCTCCCAACACGGCATGATCGGACCGCCCGAGTATTTCGCCTACGCTATCAGCAAGGCGGGCATCGCTCAGATGACAAGACAACTCGCCGTGGACTATGCCAAGCACGGGATCATGGTCAACGCAGTGGCGCCGGGCCGGATCATCACAGGAACTCACCCCGGGGAGGCTGATATGACCGACCCCGAACTCCCCTACTCGTACTCGCGTACCCCGTTCTCCCGGCTGGGTAAACCAGACGATATCGCCGGGGCCGCACTCTTCCTCGCCTCCGACGACTGCACGTTCGTTTCGGGACATAACCTTCTCGTAGATGGGGGCTGGATGGCGTATTGAGTTGGACGCGTTTGAACGCGGCACTCAAACGGAGGAGTCGGAGGACCGTAACTAATCGCTCTCCCGGGTCGTAAGTTGGAAAGCGACTCCAGAGCTCGAGGCAGGAACAGACACTACAAACAGGAGGTATCCCAGTGTCAAGATGGTTCAAGAAGTGGCCAACTCTCGCGGCGTTACTCGCCTTGGCCCTGGTGGCTGCCGGTTGCGGTGAGGACGAGCCCTCCCCGACGACGGCCGCCCCGACTACACAGGCTCCGGCAACCACCCAAGCCCCGGCGACGACCGAAGCAGCGCCCATGGCAGCCGGCGAAGTGATGGCGATGTGCGATGTCGCCATACCGGAGGTGAGCGTGAACTTCGGGATGGCGCCGTTCGGTGACCACACCATCTACTCGCACGCCATGGCCGAGGGTTGGTTCGAGGAGGTGGGGATCCAAATCAACGAGAAGTTCGCCACCATTCCGTACGAACAGATAGTGGCCTTGCTGGTCAACGAAGACTACGACTTCACGACCCAGTACGGACCCAACCAGCTTCAGAGCATGCTCCGCGCGCCGGATGTGCAACAGGTAACGTTCAGCGACGCCTACGTCGGCCTGTATTTCCTTGCACCACCTGACAGCGGGCTCGATACGGTTCCTGACCTGGTCGCATCCGGTATGAGTTACGAAGATGCCTTCACCCAAGTCGTCGGCCAGATGGTCGGCAAGCGTGTTGCCATCGATGACACCGGATCGCACCGCTCCTTCGTCGATGCGGTCTTCGAAGCAGGCGGTGTCACACCCGATGACTTCGCTGAGTTGATAACGGTCGACGACGCTCGCATGCTGCTCCTAGGTCGCGGCGGGCAGGCTGACTTCGTCAAGCCCCTGGGCGGCGCTCAGAACGCCGAGTTGATCCAGGATGGTTGGTACCCGATCCTGGGTGCAACCGACCTGATCGCCCTGCTTCCGCCGGGTGACCCCCGGGGTGCAACCGGTATCGGCCACACTGGCTTGGGAGCTCGAGCGAGCCACTACGCAGAGGACCCCGACACGTTCCTGCGGGTCGCGAGCGTGATGTACCGAGTGATCGACGCCGTCAAGAGGGACGTGGCCGAGGGTACGGACGACGCCCTGGCCAACATCCTTCCGGTACTCGAGTCAGCTGCCGCGGTCGAGATCGGCGTTGACGGTCTGAGGATCATCTACGGCACGATCGACCCGATGAAGTCCTTCGAGGAGCAGACGGAATACTGGGGCGACGAGAGCAACCCGTTCCATTACAAGAACGTGTACCGACCCCAGATCGAGGCTGCCCAGGAAGGCGGCATCCTTCCGGCCGACCAGGACATCGACCCGTCCCTGGGATTCGGACTGGCTGAGGAGATCTACCACACTCTTGTCGATCTGCGCGCCCAGTACGACTCGATGGTTTCGCAGGCAGGAGGCCTTGAGGGGCCGTACGCCGAGATGGCCACCATCGCAGCCACCCACTACGAAAACCGTAATTACCTAGACGCGGCTCGGATTCTCGAGACCGCAGTCGCAGGCGGCTGCTGACCCCATAGGAAGCTAGAGGCGGGAGATTGGAGTCCGCAGGGCATGGGAGACCGTGCCCTGCGGGCTTCATCTTCCGTTCTTGCATTCGGGAGGCAACTACCGACCGGGTCGCGCGTCGGGAACGACGTACGGGCTCCGGTCTGACGACGATCGGGTATCGCGGACCCCCCAGAGATGCCGACCGGACCCCCCAGAGATGCCGAACGGAGTAGATTCTCAGACAGACTCGATCCGGGATCCACCGAGCCTGGGGAGGTGACTGGTTAGATGCAGGATGTTGACGGCTCCGGCGCAATGTCGCAGGGCGGTTCGGGCGAGCACGCGAGGCGAACTCGATCGACGGATGGTCACCCAACAGCTCCAAGGGACCCTTCGCCGCCTGCTATCGAGCTCAGGTCGGTCACCAAGACATTCGTCCTGGAATCCGGGGAGGATCTCACAGCCGTGCGGGATGCCTCCCTTACGGTTGCCAGAGGAGAGTTCGTTTGCGTGGTCGGGCCGTCCGGACACGGCAAGTCAACCCTCCTGAACCTGATTGCCGGGTTCATAGAGCCTTCTAGCGGCGAGATCTTCGTGAACGGAGCACCCGTGGAGGGACCCGGACCCGACCGCGGTGTGGTCTTCCAGCGCGACACGCTATTCCTCTGGAGGAGGGTGGCCGCCAACATCTCCTTCGGGTTGGAAGCCCGGGGCGTACCCAAACAGGAACGCAAGGCCACAGTCGAGCGTTACCTCAAGACGGTCGGCCTCGAGGGCTTCGCTGGCGCGTGGCCCCGCCAGCTTTCGGGAGGGATGCGCCGGAGAGTTGCGATCGCGGCTGTGTTCGCCAATGAACCGGATGTCTTCCTGATGGACGAACCCTTCGTCGGCTTGGATTACCTGCGACGCGCACAACTCCACAGGGTTCTCTTGGACCTGTGGGCGGAAGGTGGCCATAGAGCGGTCTTCATGATCACCCACGACGTCGACGAGGCGCTGGCGCTAGGCGACCGCATCCTCGTCGTCAAGGAGGGCCGCATCGTGGAGAGTGTGCGGGTGGACCTTCCGAGGCCGCGCTCAACCTACATGATCACCGGCGAGGAGGCGTCGGCCATCCGTCGAAGCGTCGTACTCCACTTCGGGGATCTCGAGATCGCATGAGCTCCAAGGACAACAGCATCGACTCCGTCCCCGAGGAGTCGAGTCAGGATAGCTCCGGGGACGCCCTGCAGGACGAAGGATCCTCTAGCGGGAGGAAGGCCCGCCGGATACACCCGCTCGCCATTCTGTCATTCGTAGCGATCATCGCAGCCTGGCAGGCGGCATCGATCTTTCTCGGTGAGACTGTGGGTTACAAACGTGTTCCCGGCTTCGAGGATGTGTTCCGCTCCTTCATCGAGTACGCGGGCTACTGGCAAGGGGGCCTGGGGGCCGAGTCCACCCGTACCGGGGCCGAGCCGACGAATTGGGGGGCCACGCTGGGGCTGGGCCACAACACGTTCGTAACGATGCTCAGAACGATCGCCGGTTACACGATAGGCGTGGTCACGGGAGTCGGATTGGGTTTCCTAATCGCCTGGTCGAAGGTCGCGAGGGGCCTGCTGACCTTCCCTGCCCATCTGGCACGGATGATGCCGCTGCTGGCCATGATCCCGCTCTTCGCGCTCTGGTTCGGCGACAGCCAACTCGGCGTCCTCACCTTCATAGCCTTCGCAGTCGGCATCCTGCTCTTCGCGATCACCATCAACGCGATCGGCAATGTGCCGCTCCACTACTGGCAATACGCCAGAAGTCTTGGCGCCAGTCCCCTGCGTACATACGCCCGCGTTGTGTTCCCGGCCGCGTTTCCCCAGCTCAGGGGTGGCTTGCTACTCGCGGTTGCCTTTTCGTGGAGCGCTGCGCTCGCTGCTGAGTTCCTAGGACAGCAGGTCGGACTCGGCCATGTCCTCCAGAGCGCTCTCTACTACGCGTCAACCGACGTCGTAGCCCTCACAGGCCTTGTGGTGATCCTCTTTGCGGCGGTCACCTACCTCGTTGCGAACAAGACCCTCGCCTGGCTGACACGTTGGGCGGAGTAGCGGCCTGCGGCTTGCAGCACCGCGTACCCCCGTTGCGAGTAGGACGGTCGGCATGATTACGTATCCGGTCACATCACGAGAAAAGGGGTCATAGATGGCTTTCGAACTCATCCATACACCGGGGCCACCCAGAGATCTGGTGGGATACGGCAGCCGGCTACCAAAGGTGAGGTGGCCGAATGATGCCCACGTTGCCGTGAACATCGTTGTCAACTACGAAGAAGGTTCGGAGTACTCGTTTCCGGCTGGAGACGGGGGTAACGAGCACCATGGCGGGGAGGAGAGCTATCCGTTTCCGGATGACAAGAGGAACCTCGCTCAGGAGACAATCTACGAGTACGGCAGCCGGGCCGGAATCTGGAGACTTCTGAGGCTTTTCGACGAATACGACGTACACGCCACGATGTTTGCCTGTGCGGCAGCTTTCGAACTGAATCCCGAGGTGGCGACGATATCCAAGGCGGCCGGGCACGATCTCATGTCCCATGGCTGGAGATGGAGCGAGCACTGGCGGTTGAGCCGGGATGAAGAAGCCGAACATATGCGGCTGGCGATCGAGTCCTTCAAGAGGACTTGGGGTGAGCGCCCGCGTGCCTGGTATTGCCGGTACGGGCCGTCGGTCAACACCCGCGATCTGGTCGTCGCCGATGGCGGATTCATCTACGACTCCGACGCTTACAACGACGACTTCCCGTACTTCGTGACCGTGCGGGGGCGCCAACACCTGGTGGTGCCGTACAGCCTCACCTACAACGACCTACAGGGAACCTTGAGTCCCGTCGACTTCCTCGAATACCTGAAGCGCGGGCTGGACGAGTTGTGGCGGGAAGGCGCCGCCGGGTATCCGAAGATGATGTCGGTGGGTCTCCATCCCCGGATCGTGGGCCAAGCCGGTCGAACCTCGGCACTCAGGGAGTTCATAGAGCATGGCCTGGCCTTGGGGAGGGTCTGGTTCGCTCGCCGAATGGACATCGCCAACTGGTGGATCGACCACCACGAGGATTTCACGGCGTAGGGAGGCGATTGCATTCCGCCGTGGCAGGGGAGCCAGACACCACCATGACCGGGCTCGACACGCTCGCCGAGCGTTGGGAGAGGGCCAGAGAGGCGCTCAAGAACGAGGGACTGGGTCCGGTCGTCGTCTGCGCGTCCGGAGTTTTGGGGCGATACGGCTTGGCCAATTACCTCACCGGATCGTTTCCGGATCCCAAGGGAACGTACGTCGTGTTCGGGAGCGAGGCTCCGCCCGTGATCGTTGCCAGAAGCCCTGATGAACGCCTCAGGTGGGAACTCTATGGCAACGCCCTCGTGGAAACTACATACCCGACCGGGTCCTCCCACCTTGCCGTCTTGGAACGCGTAGCGGAACTCATCGATGCCCAGCAGGACTGCAGGCCTCCCGCGGCCGCCGCCGCCGGAGGGCGCGGCCTACCGTGGAAGGACCATCAGCGTTTGACGGAGCTTCTCGGGGTTGCCAATCTTCCGGACGTTTACCCCCTCCTGAACCAGATCAAAAGGTTCAAGACCCCTTCCGATCTCCAGGGAATGGGATCGGCGATAAGGATGGCAGAGGAGGCGCTTGATCGATTCGTCGCGCAAGCATACGCAGGGATGACCGAACTCGAGGCTGCGGCCATGATCGAGGCGATGCTGCCTACCTGTCTCGTCTACGTGAGCGCCGGACCGTATCTGAGCCAGGCGCCCACGGAACGATCGCTCGATCAGGGTGACGTGGTCACGGTGTTCGTGGAGGTCGCCAATGCGGACGGTTACTGGGTTGAACTTGGGGCGCTTGTCGCATTCGGCAGGGTTGCCGGAGACCGGTGGACACTGGCGGAGAAGATCGTCGACACTCTACGGCAGGCCGAACGTCACATAGTCGCCGGTTCGCGGGCTTCCGGTCTTGCCTGCGAGCTTGACCGGTTGGTGAAGGCCACCGGCCACCCGGCGTTTGGATACGGGCACGGCGTGGGGATCGATGAGGAACCGCCGGTGATCTCGCGAGGCGACCACACGCCCCTGGAAGCGGGAACGACCATTACGCTGCACCCCTCGATCCTGAAGGGTGACATGTCGCTTGCGGTGGCCAATACATACTCACTGCACGAGCATGGGGCTGTTCCGCTCTCGAGTCATCCCTACAGGATCTACCGCATCCCATGAAGGAGCGGAGCCCGGATGGCTAACATTTTGCCGGATGGCGGCGGAAACCCAGCATGACGGCACGAGATAGGACCATGGTCGGAATACGGCGGCGTAACCTGTCGAGCCATTTCCGCCAACTGATGCTGGCAGCACTCGGTGTGGGTCTCATGCTGGTGTTGTGG